>NZ_JBFANF010000011.1:0-241673 GCF_040674675.1 Dactylosporangium sp. NPDC049742
CATGCCATGCTCACCGGAGCGCATGGCGGTCGCCCATCGGAATTGTGACGATCGTACGACGCTTACCGCGACGGCTCACCCGGCGCCGGCGCGCCTCCGTCGACCATCTCGGGCAGGGCATCCGGTGCGGACAGCTGCACCAGGTGCCGTATCTGCGTCGACGGCCCTAGCAGGGTCAGCCGTCCGCCGAGGTCGCGCAGCCGGCGATGCAGCTCAACGAGGAGGTCGACGCCGGCCGCGTCGACCGACGGGCACCGGGCGAGGTCGACGTGCAGGTGGATCGGGCGCCGACCCAGCGTGCCGGTGAGCATCGTGATGTACAGCGCCAGGTGTCCCATGTCGCGGGGATCCTCGACGACCGCGTCGAACCGTAGCGAACGGCCGCGGGTCACGCCGTGCCTGCCCGGCCCGCGGCGAGCACGGCGATCAGCCGGTACCGGCCGCCGACCATCGGCATGACGTCAACACCTCCAGGTCTTGCCGCACGGCATGGCTCCGCCCAGCGCCGCTGTCGCGATCCTCGCCGCGCGGCATGGCGGACACTCCTCATTCGTGTGACAGTTGTGCGACGAGGCAGGGCCGGCTGCCTCCACACCGCCCGGCCGACTGGGTTCTCCCGCCGGACACCCCGCGACCGCTGGGCGGCCGAAGTTCCGATTCCGGGGAGCGGCCGGCAACGCGAACATCTGTCGTCCGGACGACCTACTCGCCGGCAGCCGGCCGGGTCGTGGCCTCGCGTCGGCCGGCCTCGGCCGCCTCGAGCACCATCCGGTTGGCGGTATCGGCGTCGCAGCCCGTGCTGCGGATCCGGTCGCTGGCGATCGTCCGCAGCTGGGTCACCATCCCCTGCCCGAACTGACCGAGGCCGCTCTCCGACGCCCGCCCAGCCAGGCGCGCCACGTCGCAGGCCGCCGCCCGAATCGGGGTCAACTGCCTCCCGCGGGGGCCGGCTCGCCGCGCGGCCCGGACCGTCGCAGCGACCGCGGCCACCGCGTCCCGGAGTGGTCCGGGCACCCGCTCGCCCTGTTGCAGGCCGTTGGCCGCCCACCGGGCCAGCTCCCGGCACTCCAGCACGATCGGGTCCAGGTGGTCGATCGCGTGCCGGTACCGCTCGACGTCGCTGCGGCGTTTCCACCGCGCCGGCGCGAGCCTCACCACCTCCTCGGCCCCGTTCATCGCCTCGTGCATCCGCCCGAGGTCTGGCTCGAGGGCCCGCAACCGCTCCAGTGCCTGGACCGCGAGGTCCGGCTCATGCTCGTCGAGCGCCCGGGCGACGCGGTCCAGCTCGGCCGCGAGGGTCCCGACGATCGGGGCGGCGGCCCGGTCGAGCACCCGCATCGGGTTGAGCGGCAGCAAGAGCGCCACCACGACGAGCCCGACGACGGCCCCGACGACGGACTCCTCGATCCGCTGCCACCGTACCGCGGGCGTCGCCGCCGACAGCGTGGCGATGAGCACCGCGGAGCTGCCGGCCTGGGCGACGAGCGCCCCGCTGCGCCCCACCATGAACAGCGCGAACCCGACCGATAAGGCGACCACGAGCCCGGTCTGCCACGGCCCGTACCCGATGAGCAGCAACGGCCCGTCACTGACGAGAATGCCGATCGCGACGCCGACCAGCAGCTCGACGGTGCGCCGTGCCCGCTGCCCGAGCGCCGCGACGATGGTGCCGACGGCCGCGCTGGGCGCGAACACAGGCGTCGCGACGCCGAGCAGGCCGTGTGCCACCTCCCACGACACCGCGGCAGCCAACCCGCACTGCAGGGCGATCAGCGCCGTGACCTCCAGCTGCCGCAGCCGGGCCTGCCGAGCCTCCCGGAAGACACCCACATGGCCGCCTGCCCCTGGCTCGGCGCGGCGAACCGCGCGTCGCAGGTCAGGCGTCGCGGGCGATTGTGCCCGGCACTGGACGGGTAGGGCCCAACTATGTGCGGAATTGTCGGGTGGGTCGCGTATGGCCGGAATATCGTCCATGAGCAGTCGGCGCTCCGGGCCATGACGGCCACCGCCGCGCTCCGCGGACCCGATGCCGAAGGGCTTTGGCTCGATCAGCACTGCGGCTTCGGCCATCGCCGGCTGGCCGTGATCGACCTGGCGGGCGGCGTTCAGCCCATGCTCGCCGAAGAGGACCGGCAGCCGACCGTCGCCCTCACCTACAGCGGGGAGGTCTACAACTATCGGGAGCTGCGTGCGGAGCTGCGCACGCTCGGACACGACTTCCGGACCGACTCCGACACCGAGGTCGTGCTCCATGCGTACCTCGAGTGGGGCGAGGACTTCCCCGAACGGCTCAACGGTATGTACGCCTTCGGGGTGTGGGACGGCCGCCAGCAGCGCCTGTTGCTGGTCCGGGACCGGATGGGGGTGAAGCCGCTGTGCTTCCATCCGACGCCGGACGGGGTGCTCTTCGCCTCGGAGCCGAAGAGCATTCTGGCCCATCCGGACGTGTCGGCCGAGGTGGACCTTGACGGGCTGCGGGAGCTGCTGGCGCTGGTGAAAACGCCGGGGCACGGCGTTTATCGGGGGGTGCGCGAGGTCCGGCCGGGCCACGTTGTCGTCGTTGACCGGGATGGGACTCGGACGCGCCGCTACTGGGGGTTGTCGGCGCGACCGCATACGGACGACCTCGACACGACCGTACACACCGTGCGAGACCTGTTGGAAGACATCGTTCGTCGACAGTTGATGGCGGATGTACCGCTGTGCACCCTGCTGTCCGGCGGGCTCGACTCGTCTGCGGTCACCGCGCTCGCCGCTCTCGGGTTGCGGGAACAGGGGCTCGGGTCGGTGCGCTCGTTCGCGGTCGACTTCGTCGGGCAGACCGAGCACTTCCACCCGGACGCGATGCGGCCCGAGCCGGACACGCCCTACGCCCACGAGGTCGCCAAGCACGTCGGCTCCCAGCACGCCGACATCGTGTTGAACAGCGGCGATTTGACGGATTCGTTGTACCGCACGGAGGTCCTGGTCGCCAACGACATCCCGACCAGCCTCGGCGACCTGTACACCTCCTTGTTCCTGCTCTTCCGCGCGGTGCGGGAGCACTCGACCGTCGCGTTGTCCGGCGAGTCGGCGGACGAGGTGTTCGGCGGGTATCGCTGGTTCCACGACCCCGCCGCGGTCAACGCCGACGGGTTCCCCTGGCTGACCGCGATGCCGGGTCGACCGGGCAGCACACAGGGGCTGTTCGCCCCGGAGTTGGAGCGCGCGCTGGATCTGCCCGGGTACCGGGACGCCGCCTATCGGCAGGCACTGACCGAGGTCGATCACCTGCCCGACGAGTCGCCGACCGAGCACCGGATGCGCGAGATCTCCTACCTGCACCTGACCCGATTCCTGCAGGTCCTGCTGGACCGCAAGGACCGGATGAGCATGGCGCACGGGCTGGAGGTCCGAGTGCCGTACTGCGACCACCGGCTGGTGGAGTACGTCTACAACACGCCGTGGTCGATGAAGGCATTCGACGGCCGGGAGAAGAGCGTGCTGCGCGCCGCCGTCGCCGACCTGCTGCCCGAGTCGGTTCTGCGCCGGCGGAAGAGCCCGTACCCGTCGACGCAGGATCCGGTATACGAACGGACGTTGCGCCAGTCGTTGATCGAGGTCGTCGACGACCCGCAGGCACCGATCGCGGACCTGATCAACCCGCAGCGGATCCGGGAGACGCTGGCCGCCCCGCTGGAGGAGAGCGGGTTCGGGATGAGCCGGCGGTCGGTCGAACTGCTGCTCGGCCTCAACCTGTGGCTGCGCCGCTACCCGGTCCGGCTGACGCTCACCTGATCGAGGAGAGCCGCGAGCGCAGGGCCGTGCCGCCGGGCGGCGAACCGGGGCAGTTCCCGCGCCACCAACGGCCGGTACCGGGCGGGCTGTTCGGTGAGCATCTTGTGCAGTCCGGCCAAGGCCCGCCGGCGCACCGGCTCGACCCACTCGACGGCCCGCTCGGCGAGGAACGGTACGTACTCGGGCCGCGGTCGTTCGACCATCGCCGACACTGCGGCTTCGCGCACGTGGCCGTCGGGGTGCAAGCTGGCGAGGGCCCGGGTCACCGGGTTGGAACGCTTGCGTAGCCGGTCGGCGAAGGGTTGCAGCTCGCGCCGGAGGTCACCGCGCCGGGCGTGGAAGAACAGCCCGTCGATCAGCGCCGGCCGGCTGCTCAGTTGCGCGAGCGCGATCGGTGACCGTCGGCGCAGCGCGGCCAGCAGTTGCCGGTAGCCGTCGAGGACCCGGTGCCGCGCACCCGGATCATCGTCACCCACCGGCCCGGGCAGCATCCGCCACGCCGACCGGGTCGTCCTGATCGAGGAGGGGCGCGTCGTCGAGGACGGGCCCGTCGACGAGCTGCTCGCTGCGGGAGGCCGGTTCGCCCGGTTCTGGCAGCAGCAGGAGTCGGCGGCCGGGTGGCGCATCACGGCGGGCCGCGCCGCCGGCTGATCCGCCACGACGCCGGTGCTGGAGCTGGAGGTCGGGCGGCGCGGGCGCCGCCCGGACCGGACGCCGAGGCGTCAGGCTGACGTGCGGACAGCCGTCATCTCCAGCGCGATGTCGACCAGCATGTCCTCCTGTCCGCCGACGAGCCCGCGCCGGCCCGCCTCCATGAGCAGGCTGCGCGGGTCGACGCCGTACGTCGTCGCCGCCGCTTCCGCGTGGCGCAGGAAGCTCGAGTACACCCCGGCGAACCCCAGCGTCAGGGTCTCCCGGTCGACCCGCACCGGCCGGTCCTGCAGCGGCCGCACGAGGTCGTCGGCCGCGTCCTGCAGCGCCAGGAGGTCACAGCCGACGTCCCAGCCCCGCAGCGTGGCCACGGCGACGAACGGTTCGATGGGGCAGTTGCCCGCACCGGCGCCCTGGCCGGCCAGGGACGCGTCGACGCGGTACACCCCCTCCTCCACCGCGGCGAGGGAGTTCGCGACCGACAGCGACAGGTTCTCGTGCGCGTGGATGCCGATCTGCGTGCCGGCGCCGAGCACCTCCCGGTAGGCCCGGACCCGGGCCCGCACGTCCTCGGTGGTCAGCCGGCCGGCGGAGTCGGTGATGTAGACGCAGTGCGCGCCGTAGGACTCCATCAGCCGGGCCTGGGCGGCCAGCTCGGCCGGCTCCAGCATGTGGCTCATCATGAGGAAGCCGGAGACGTCCATCCCGAGGTCGCGGGCCGCGGCGATGTGCTGGGCGGCGACGTCGGCCTCGGTGCAGTGCGTCGCGACCCGCACCGAGGTGACGCCACGGGCGTGGGCCTCGCGCAGGTCGGCGACGGTGCCGACGCCGGGCAGCAGCAGCGTGGTGATCGTCGCCCGGGACGCGGCGGCGACGGCGGCATCGATCCACTCCCAGTCGGTGTGGCTGCCGGGGCCGTAGGTGAGGCTCGACCCGGCGAGCCCGTCGCCGTGGGTCACCTCGATCGCGGCCACGCCGGCCCGGTCCAGCGCGCCGACGATCGCGCCGACCCGCTCCGGGCTGATGCGGTGGCGGATGGCGTGCATCCCGTCCCGCAAGGTCACGTCCTGCAGGTACAGCCCGGTCACGCCGCCACCCCCAGCGCGATGCGCTCGGCGACCCGCATCGCGGCCGAGGTCATGATGTCGAGGTTCCCGGCGTACGCCGGCAGGTAGTGCGCCGCGCCCTCGACCTCCAGGAACACGCTGACCTTCCAGCGGGCCCCGCCGGGCGCGAGCAGCCGCACCTCGTCCGGGTCGACCGCGGCGAACTGCACCGCCTGCTTGAGCCGGTACCCCGGCACGTACACCGCGACGTCGGCGACCATCCGCTCGATCGACGCGCGGACCTCGTCGTGGTCGGCGTCGCCGATGAGGCACAGCACGGTGTCGCGCATGATGAGCGGCGGCTCGGCCGGGTTGAGGATGATGATCGCCTTGCCGCGGCGGGCCCCGCCGACCGACTCCAGCGCGTGGGCGGTGGTCTCGGTGAACTCGTCGATGTTGGCCCGGGTCCCGGGGCCCGCCGAGCGCGACGCGACGGTGGCGACGATCTCGGCGTAGGCGACCGGTGTGACCCGGGAGACGGCCGCCACGATCGGCACCGTCGCCTGGCCCCCGCAGGTCACCATGTTGATGTTCGGCGCGGCCAGGTGCTGCTCGAGGTTGACCGGCGGGATGACGAACGGGCCCAGCGCCGCCGGGGTCAGGTCGATGATCCGCCGGTTGTACGGTGCCAGGGCCGCGGCGTTGGCGAGGTGCGCGGCGGCGCTGGTCGCGTCGAGCACGATCTCGACCGAGCCGAACTCCGGCATCCGGATCAGGCCGTCGACCCCGTCGGAGGTGGTGGCCACGCCCATCCGGCGGGCGCGGGCCAGGCCGTCGGACCCGGGATCGATGCCGACCATGGCCGCCACCTCCAGCGGTCCCCCGGCGCGCTTGATCTTGATCATCAGGTCGGTGCCGATGTTGCCCGATCCGATGATCGCTACGTGGTGAGCCATCTCAGCCTTTCTTCGTGAACGTCGCGGCCACGCGGCCGAGCGGGCCGATCTCGGCCTCGATCCGGTCGCCGTCGCCGACGGCGACCATGGGCCCGAGGGCGCCGGAGAGCACGATGTCGCCGCGGCGCAGCGGCGCTTGCAGTTCGAGCGCGGTGCGGGCCAGCCAGGTCAGGGCGTTGAGCGGGTCGCCGAGGCAGGCCCGGCCGTCGCCCTCGCTGGCCAGTGCCCCGTTGTGGTACATCCGCATCGGCACGTCGGCGGGGGTGAACTCCTCCAGCCGCAGCGGGATGTCGCCGAGCACGAACACCCCGCTGGAGGCGTTGTCGGCGACGGTGTCGGTGATCCCGATGCGCCATCCGGCGACGCGGCTGTCGACCACCTCGATCGCCGCGACGGCGTGCCCGACCGCCGCCGCCACGGCCGCCGGGTCGGCGTCGACGACGTCGGCGGCAAGGACGAAGGCGACCTCCGCCTCGGCCTTGGGCTGCAGGAGCCGCTCCATCGACACCGAAGGCCCGCACAGCATGTCGTCGAAGAGCACCCCGAAGTCGGGCCGGTCGACGCCGACCTGCCGCTGGACGGCCGCGGAGGTCAGGCCGATCTTCCGCCCGACGATCCGTGCCCCGCCGGCCAGCCGCCGGGCGGTGAGGATCGACTGCACCGCGTAGGCGATGCCGATGTCGGTGCCGCCGATGAGGTCGGCGACCGGCGCGCACGGCACGCCGGTGCGCACCGCCTGCTCGAGCCGGTCGGCCGCCGCGATGACCGGGTTCATGCGGCGACCGCCAGGTGCTCCAGGGCGACGCGGTGGAAGGCGTCCGGCTGCTCCCACTGCGGCCAGTGCCCGGCCCGGTCGATGAGCGCGAAGCGGCCGTGCGGCAGCCGTTCGGCCATCTCCAGGCCGGCGGCGGCGGGCCCCGACGGGTCGTCGCTGGTCCACACGACGACCGTCGGCGCTGTGACGGCCTCCAGCTCCGCGGGCGTGATGAGGTTGCGCCGGCGGACGTCAGGGTCCTGCAGGCACAGCAGGTGCCGCATCGACGTGGCGAACCCGGGCCGGGCATAGATCGCCTGCCGGATCGCCACCAGCTCCTCGGTCACCGACGCCGGGTCGGCCATGAGCCATGCCAGCCGCGCCCGGATGCGCTCCGGGGTCGGGTCGTCGGCCGCGGCCTGGCTGAGGGTCCGGATGCGCTCCATCACCTCCGGCGTCGCCATCGTCCCTCCGGGGGTGTTCAGCACGAGGCGGCCGACCCGGTCCGGGTGGGCCGCGGCGAACTTGACCGCGACCCAGCCGCCGAGCGATTCGCCGCTGAGGTGCGCGCGCTCCACGCCGAGGGTGTCGAGCAGGCCGTGCAGGTGCTCGGTGTAGTCGGCGATCTCGAGATCACGGGTGGCGAGGGTGGTGCGCCCGTGGCCGGGGAAGTCGTAGGCGATCACCCGGAAGCGTCCGGCGAGCGCCGGCACGTTGCGTGCGTACGCCTCCAGGTGACCGCCCGTGCCGTGCATGAGGACGAGCGGCTCACCCGTGCCGGCCTCCAGCACGCGCGTCGACCACGCTCCGACCTGGACGGTGTGGACGCGGAAGGCGGTCGTGGCAAGGTCGGTCCAGAGTGTCATCGCTGTCCTTTCCGGGCTCTTCGACGGGGGCGGAAAGTGGCTAGGAACCGACCTGGTACTGGCCGTTGACCTGGGCGGAGGACGGAATGAACGGGAAGTCGTCCGGCGTCGGCGTCGGCGTGTGCTTGTCCTTCGTGAACGTGTACTGCTTCTCGGTGAGCCAGTACCCGTCGGGGACCTTGAGGTTGTAGACGGCCTGGACCAGCGAGGTGGGCAGGTCCTTGAGCGCGCCGTCGCTCGACGCCGCGGCCGCGATGAGGCGCAGCTGGTCCCAGGCCAGGGACGGCGTCGACAGGCTGTTCTGGATCGGCTGGCCGCCGGAGTACCGGGTGAGGAAGTCCTTGAAGACCGGGGACTGCTGCGCCTCGGGCACGGCGACCTCGACCTTGAACACGAGGATCTCGAGGTTCTTGTTGGCCTCCGGGGAGCCGTACTTGAACGGACCGCCCGCGGTGAGCGACATGCCGCTGCCGGCGATCGTCGGGATGTTCACGGCGCCGGTCTGGACCCGCGCCTGCAGCAGCCGGGTCGCCGCGTCGCCGGTGGTGTCGATGTAGGCGAAGTCGGGGTTGGCGTCGAGCATCCGCCGGTAGGAGACGGACAGGTCGATGTCGGTCGGCACGAACTCGAAGTTCTTCACCTCGATGCCGCTGCCTTCCAACTGGGTCTTTACCGCCTGGACGACGCCCTTGCCGTACTCGTCCTGGGAGACGAGCAGGCCGAGGCGCTTGGCGCCCTTGGACTCCAGGTGCTTGCGCAGCCCGGTCAGCTGGGCGGCGCTGTTGGGCACGCTCTGGAAGTGGTACGGGTACTTCTGCGGGTCGTTGAGCAGCGGGCTGGCACCGAAGGCGACGGACGTGATCTTGCTGCGGGTGAGCAGCGGCACCATGGCGAGCGCTTCCGCGCTGGTGCCGCTGGGGATCACGACGTCAGGCAGGTTGTTGCCGGAGAGCTCCTCCTGCAGGAGGCTGACGGCGCGGCGCGCGTCGCCCTGGGAGTCCTTCACCTTGATGACCACGTTGCGGCCCTTGACGCCGCCGTTCTCGTTGATGGACTTGGCGGCCGCGTCGAGCGCCTTGGTGGTGGCCGCGACCGTCGTCGCGGCAGGGCCGGTGACGCCACCGATGAACAGCACGTCGAAGTTCTCGGTGGTGCCCTTGTCGGCGGCGTCGTCACCGCAGCCCGCGGTGAGCAGGACGAGCGCCGCACCGGCGGCGACGAGCGAGCGGTATCTGCTGGACCTTCCGGATGACTGCATGGCCTTGCCTCTTTCGGGGTGAAGGGGGGCGGGGGTGTGGCCCGTCACAAGACGTCCTCGGCCATGTAGGCGCGCTGGATCGCTTCGCGAAGGCCCGAATCGGTGGCGTGACCGGAATGGACGGTGCGGCCGAGGTTGAGGACCACGACCCGGTCGGCCGCGGCCAGCGCGAACTCCACCGCCTGCTCCACCAGCAGGACGGCGAGCCCACGCGTGCGCAGGTCGCGGATGACGTCGAGCACCTGCCCGACGATCGCGGGGGCGAGACCCGCGGACGGTTCGTCGAGCAGCAGGACCCTGGGGTCGGCGATCAGGGCCTGGGCGATGGCCAGCATCTGCTGCTGGCCGCCGCTGAGCTGCGCGGCCCGGAGCTTGCGCCGCTCGGCGAGCAGCGGGAACCGCTCGTACATCTCCCCCATGAGCTCGCGGCCCCGCGTGGTGCTGCTGGCCGCGTACGTGCCCAGGAGCAGGTTCTCCTCGACCGTGCGGGACCGGAAGATGCGCTTGCCCTCCTGGACGTAGGCGATGCCGGCCCGGGCCCGGCGGTAGGCCGGCATGGTGGCGAGGTCGGCGCCGTCGAGCGTGGCGCGGCCCGACGTGATCCGGTTCAGGCCGGCGATGGCCCGCAGGGTCGTGGTCTTGCCGGCGCCGTTACGGCCCAGCAGCGCGGTGACGCTCCCGGCGTCGACGCTGAGGGTGGCGTCGGTGACGACGCGCAGGTCGCCGTAGCCGCAGGCGATGGCCTGCACTTCCAACGTGCTCATGCCTGGCCCGCCTTCTCGCCGGCGGTGCGTCCGGCCGTCACCCGGGTGCCGGTGATCTCGCCGCCCGCACCCAGGTAGGTCCGCACGACCGTGGGGTCGGCGGCGATCTGCGCCGGTGTGCCGGTCGCGATGACCTGCCCCTCGGCCAGCACCACGATGCTGTCCGCGACCGCTTTGACGAGTGAGAAGTTGTGTTCGACGAGGACCACCGTGACGCCGGCGGCCCGCATCTTCGTCAGGACCCGCACCAGGCCCTGGATGTCCTCCTCGTCGAGCCCGGACGCGACCTCGTCCAGCAGCACGAGCGCGCTGCCGCCGGCGATCGCCCGGCCGAGCTCCAGCAGCCGGCGGGTGCCGAGCGCGAGCTCCGCGGCCGGCAGGTCGGCGTACCGGTCCAGCCCGAGCGCCCGCATGATCTCGCGGCTGCCGCGGCGCTCCTCGGCGAGTGCCTTCCAGTGCCGGGGCAGCCGCAGCGCGGTGGCGAGCAGGGACACCGGGTGGCTGCCGAGCCGGCCGGTGATGATGGTGTCGGCGACGGTCAGACCCTGCGGGATCAGCGGGGTCTGGAACGTCCGGCCGACGCCGCGCCGGGCCACCCGGTGTGCGGGGAGGCCGGAGACGACCCGGTCCCCGAGCGTGACCGTGCCCGCGTCGGCGCCGTAGTAGCCGGAGATCAGGTTCATGATCGTGGTCTTGCCCGATCCGTTGGGCCCGACGAGTGCCGTGATCTGGCCGGGGAGGGCGTCGAACGACACCCCGTCGACGGCGAGGTTGCCGCCGAACCGTTTGGTCACGCCCCGCACCGCCAGCGGCTGACCGTCGACGGCGGGCAGGTCCACCGCCGTGTCGTGGGCCTCGTGCGGGTCGGCGGTCGCCGGCTCGCGGCGCCGGTTCCTCCTGAGCCGGCCGACGAGCCTGGTGGTGACGCCGGCGAGCCCGTTGCGCAGCAGCAGCCCGCCGATGATGAGGAAGACGCCGTACGCGACGAGGGCGTACTTGTCGAAGACGGTGACCCGCAGCGGCCCGATCTGCATGATCGCCGCGCCGATGATCGCCCCGTACACGCTCGTCGGCCCGCCGAGGATGCCGGCGGCCAGGATGATGATCGACAGTTCGAGCCCGAAGGTCAGCGGCGACAGGTAGGCGTCGACGTAGGCGGCGAAGCAGCCGGCGATCCCGGCGGGGACGGCGCCGATCGCGTACGCGACGATCTTGGTGCCGTGCGGTGAGGTGCCGACGGCGGCGGCCAGGATCGGGCTCTGCTTGAGCACGAGCAGCGACGCGCCGTGCCGGGACACCGCGATGTTGCGGAAGATGACGAACCACAGCGCGGTGACGGCGATGACGACGACGTAGAACGCCGGGCCGTCGAGGTCGATGCCGAAGACCGCCGGCGCCGGGATGCCGATCATCCCCTCGTAGCCGCCGAGGCGGTCGCCGAACGCGTTGACGATCGACGGGATGAGCAGGACCACGAAGAAGGAGGTGATCGCGAGGGTCCAGCCGCCGAGGCGCAGCCCGGGCAGCCCGGTGACCACACCCACGAGCACGGCGACGAGGACGGAGGCCGCCATCGCGACGAGCAGGTCGTTGATCACCGCCGTCGCCAGGTAGCCGGTCGCGTAGGCGCCGGCCGCGTAGATCGGGACCTGCGCCAGTGCCAGCTCGCCGGCGTACCCCAGCGTGAGGTTGAGCCCGCTGACGACCAGGGCGAGGATCGCCACGAGGGTGACGAGCCGCAGCGTCGCGCCGCTCGCGCCGAGCCAGGGCAGGGCGATGATCAGCCCGACCGCGACGGCCCACGCACCGGCCAGGGGGCGTACCGCGATGCCCTGGGTCATACCGCTCTCACCTTCCGATCGCCGAAGAGTCCTTGCGGGAACGCCAGCAGCACGACCGCGAACACACCGAAGACGACGACGTCGCGGTAGAGCGGCCCGATGTAGCGGGCGCCGAACGCTTCGATGAGGCCGATGCCGAAGGCGGCGATCAGCACCCCGCGGTGGCTGCCGACCCCGCCGAGCACCAGCACGACGAAGCCCTTGACGGCCAGCACCAGCGCCAGCGAGGTCGCGGCGAAGGTCTTGGAGACCAGCAACGGTCCGAGCAGGCCGCCGGCGGCCGACGCCACCGCGAAGCCCCACATCGACAGGCCGCCGACGTTGATGCCGCGCAACTGAGCCGCCTCGCGGTCGTCGGTCTGAGCCAGTGCCGCCAGGCCGACCCTGGTGCGGTGGGTGACCAGATGCAGCCCGACCGCGAGGACGATGGCGGCCGCGACGATGATCAGGTCGAGCGGCTGCGCCCGGCCGCCGAGCAGGACGACGGTCTGCTCCGGTCCGAAGAACGGCACGCGCAGCGCGTCGGTGCCGAAGGCGACGGCGATGACCCCGGTGATGACGGTGGCGACGCCGATCATGGTGACCAGTTCGGCGCTGCCGGACGTGTTGCGCAGCGGCCGGATGGCGAACCGTTCCTCGATCAGCCCGACGGCGCCGGCGATGAGGAAGGCGATCAGGAACACCAGCACCGTCGGCAGGCCGCCGATGCTGTGCGCCCAGTAGGCCACGAACATCCCGAGGACCATGAGGTTGGCGTGCGCGAAGTTGAGCACGCCGGAGGCCAGGAAGGTCACGTTGTAGCCGAGGGCGACCATCGCGTAGATCGCGCCCGTGGTCAGTCCAGCGATGATCTCGGTCAAGGTCGGTCTCCTGACGGTGCGGCGGTGCCGACGCTGCCTGTGCGGTGCGGCAGCTGTCCGGTGGCGACGCCGGCCAGGTATCCGCCGTCGGCCCAGATCACCTGCCCGCTGACGTAGCTGGCGTCGTCGCTGTTGAGGAAGGCCAGCACGCTCGCCTGCTCCTCGGGCTCGGCGACCCGGCCCAGCGGCTTCGGGATGGCGTCGAGGAAGGCGTCGCCGCGGGCCGCCCGGGAGGCGTCGAGGATCGGGGTCGCGGTCAGCCCCGGCGCGACGCAGTTGATCCGGATGCCACGCCCGGCGAGCGCGACGGCGCGCGTCATCGTGTACCAGACGATCGCGTCCTTCGAGACGGAGTAGCCGGTGCCGATGCCGGCCGCGTGGTCCCGGCACCAGCGGGTCGCCTCGGCCCGGTCCTGCGTGGCGAGCAGTCCCGCGACCAGCTCGCGCCGCTCCAGGTAGTGCGAGGCGGCGATCGACGCGGTGTTCACCACCGCGGCGCCGGGCTCCATCCGCTCCAGCAACGCCTCGGTCAGCTCCCTCGTGCCG
This sequence comes from Dactylosporangium sp. NPDC049742, assembly GCF_040674675.1. Lineage (NCBI taxonomy): Bacteria > Bacillati > Actinomycetota > Actinomycetes > Micromonosporales > Micromonosporaceae > Dactylosporangium > Dactylosporangium sp. NPDC049742. The sequence continues at coordinate 13,320 of NZ_JBFANF010000011.1, forward strand.
ACGAAGTTGACCCCGACGATCGTCGCCGGGTCGATGGCGCCGGACAGGCCGGCGACGTTGAACAGGGCGTCGACGGGACCGCCGACCGCCTCGACCGCCGCGCCGATGGAGGCGGAGTCGGCGAGGTCGACGCGGACGAACCGGGCGACCGGCGCTGTCGTCGGGGCCCGGTCCAGGCCGGTCACCCGGGCGCCGCGCCGGTGCAGCAGATGGACGAGGCGCTCGCCGATGCCCGACGCGCAGCCGGTGACCACGACACTCCGTCCGGCGTATCCCCGGCTCATCCGGTCACCCCGCTCGCCGCGATGTCGTTTGCCGCGACGTACGCGAACGTCATCGCCGGGCCGAGGGTGGCGCCCGCTCCCGCGTAGCTGCGGCCCATGATCGTGGCGGCGACGTTGCCGGTCGCGTACAGGCCGGGGATGGCCGCACCGCCGGTGTCCAGCGCGCGGGCGCGCTCGTCGGTCAGCACGCCGCCGTTGGTGCCCAGGTCGGACAGGATCAGGGCGAAGGCGTAGTACGGGCCGGCGCCGAGGGGTCTGAGGTTGGGCACGGGCAAGGTGATGTCGCTGTAGTAGCGGTCGTACACGCTTTCCCCCCGGTGGAAGTCGTCGTCGCGGCCGGCCTCGGCGAGCGTGTTGTAGCGCTCGGTGGTGCGGCGGAGCCGGTCGGCCGGCACCCCCATCCGCTCGGCGAGCTCGTCGATGCTCCGGCCGGTCACCACCGAGCCCGACGCGAGCCAGGAGCGGGGCAGTCTCCGTCCGGTCGGGACCGGCGCGAAGGGGATTCTGGGCAGCGGCAGGTGCCCGAAGACGACGTAGCGCCGCCAGCACCAGTCGTCGGTGATGAGCCAGGACGGGATGTGCCGGACGCCGGCCGCCTCGCCGGCGATCATCGCGTGGCCGAAGTCCTCGTAGGGCGCGGCCTCGTTGATGTACCGGTCGCCGGCGCCGTTGACGATGAACTGGGCCGGCATCATCCGCTCGTTGAGGCTGAACTGCACGCGCCCGCCACCCCAGGCGACCGCCGGGTACCACCAGGCGTTGTCCATGAGGGCGGTGTCCGCGCCGGCCGCCCGGGCGGCGACGATGCCGTCGCCGGTGTTGGCGGTGGCACCGAGGCTCAGGGTGTGGTCGGCGAACGGCTGGTGCGTGCGGCGCAGCGCCGGGTCGTGGTCGAACCCGCCGGAGGCCAGGATGACGCCGCCCCTGGCCCGGACCCGCCGCACCGTCCCGCGGTGGCTGACCTCGGCGCCGACGACCCGGCCGGTCTCGTCGGTGATCAGCGACGTCATCGGTGCTTCCAACCAGAGGTCGAGCCGCTTCTCCCGGAACGCGAGCATCAGCCGGGCCATGAGGGCCTGACCCATGGTCACGATCCGTTCGCCGGACAGCCGCGCCCGCACCATCCGCCAGAGCAGGCGGAGGAAGACCCGCTTGCCCTTCCAGGTCTGCCGCAGCCGGTAGAAGTCGACGAGCTCGTTGGGTCCGATCCAGAAGCCGCTCGGCGCGACGGCGTGCGGGGGCAGCAGGCGCGCGGCGTCGGCGCCGAGGCGGCGCAGGTCGATCGGCGGGATGTTGATGACGCTGCCCTCGGCGGAGCCGCCGGGCGCCTCGGGGTAGTAGTCGGGATAGCCGGGCTTCCACACGAACTGCAGGTGTTCGCTGGTGCCCTCCAGGAAGGTGAGCATGGCGGCGGCGTGCTCCAGGTAGGCCTGGAGCCGGGCCTCGCTCACCGTGCCCTCGGTGATGTGCCGCAGGTACGTGAGGGTGTCGTCGCGGTCCAGGTGGACGCCGGCCCGGGTCTGCGCCGGCGCGCCCGGCACCCACAGCCCGCCGCCGGACAGTGCGCTGGAGCCGCCGAACCGGTCGGCCTTCTCGACCACCAGCGTCGACAGTCCACGTGCGTCGGCGGTGAGCGCCGCGGTCAGCCCGCCGGCGCCCGAGCCGACGACCAGGACGTCGACCGTGTGGTCGTACCCGTTGCGATCAGCCATGATCGGTCACCTCCACCGTGGCCCGGCGCGGCCCGCTGAGGGCGAGCGCGTTGGCGAGCCTGCGCGACACCTCGGACGCCTCCTGCGCGATCGACGCGGCGGCCACGCAGCGGTCGGGGCGCAGGAACACCACCGACTCGGTGTGCGTGTCGAACCACGTCTTCAGGCGGCCGAGGTCGCCGACGACGAGGACCTCCGGCGGGAAGGCGGTGCGGCCGAGCTGCTCCTTCGGCACGATCGCGACCAGCCGGGCGCCGAGCCCACGCCACATGTGCAGCGCCTCGTCGTCGAGGATCGCCGTCGGGTCGTTGTTCCAGCACAGCACGGCGAACCAGGTGCCGAGGGCGTCGTCGAGCAACACCGTGCCCTCGAGGGTCTCCACGTGCGGCTGGATGAAGAGCCGGCCGACCGGCGACTGCGGGCTCGCCGCCGGCACGATCGCGCCGCTCTCGTACCGTGGCATGGGTTTGAAGCGCATCTCGACGACGTAGCGCTTGAGCGACGGCAGCAGCGACGCGGCGCCGGCCACCCGGTCGCGCAGCCACGCCAGGGGGCGGCTGCGGATCGAGATGATGCGCCCGACCGTGGTCGACAGGTCGATCATCGCCTTGGCGTGTCCCCGGCGTTCCGCGTCATACGTGCCGAGCAGGTCCTCGCCGCAGTGCCCGGCCACGACCGCGGCCAGCTTCCAGCCGAGGTTCATCGCGTCGCGGATGCCGCTGTTGTACCCCTGCCCCTGCCAGACCGGCATGAGGTGCGCGGCGTCGCCGGCGATCAGGACGCGGCCCTTACGGAAGGTGCCGGCGATGCGTGAGTGGTGCGTGTAGACGCGGTGCCGGATGATGTGGACCTCCGCCGGCCGGGGCACGAACGGCGCGAGGAGCCGGTGCAGGAACTCGGGGCGCTCGACCTGCTCGTCGGTCTCGTCGGCCATCACCATGAACTCGAAGCGGCGGATGCCGTGCGCGATCGAGATGGACGCGAACGGCCGGGCCGGATCGGCGCCCACGTAGCTGTTCGGCGAGCCCAGCGGGTCGTTCTCGATGTCGACGACGACCCAGCGCGTCGAGGAGGTCGTGCCGTCGAAGGTCGTGCCGAGCAGCTGCCTGGTGCTGCTGCGGCCGCCGTCGCAGCCGACGAGATACCGCGCCCGGACCTCCCGGACCTCACTCGCTGGTCCCTGCAGCCGCACGGTCACCGCGTCGCCGCCGGCCTCGTACGACTCCATCCGCAGCTGCCAGGCGACCTCGACCGACGCGTGCCGCACCAGACCGGCGAGCAGCTCCGCGTCCACGAGCGGCTGGACGAAGCCGCTGCGCTTGGGCCAGCCGAAGTCCCTGCCGCTGGGTGCGATCTCGGCAAGCAGCCGGCCTTTGCCGTTGACGAAGCGGAGAATCTGGTTGGGGATGGTGTGCCGCTGGACCTGTGCGGCGAGGCCGATCGACTGGAACGTGCGCAGGGACTCGTCGTCGATCCCGACCCCGCGGGGGTAGTCGATCAGGGCGGCCCGCTCGTCGACGACGAGCACCTGGATGCCTCTCGCGCCGAGGATGTTCGCCAGGGTCAGCCCGACGGGGCCGGCGCCGACCACGACGACGTCGACGCGGCCGCCGGCGGTGTCCAGCTGCGGGACATCTGCGGGCTCGTGCGTCACGGCGGGGATCTCAACGTCGCGCATCTTCACCTCGTGTATCTATCGCACATGTTGTTGCGATAGTCGAACGTTAACGAGCGACATCCCGAGCCGTCAAGGGATCACTTCGAGCCGTTCTCCGCAGGTCACGCAGGGTGTACGGGCAGCGTGAGGCGCCGCCCCACGGCCGGGCCGTGGGGCGGTTTCTCCGTCAGCCCTCGGTCAGCGGGGCAATGCCGTGGTGGTGGCGAAGCCGGCGAACCACTCGGGGATCGCGCGGTAGTACCGGGAGCGGACCTCGTAGGGGCCCTGCGCGGCCAGGGCGGCGTACGCGGCGATCCAGGTTCGGACCTCGTGCGCCGAATGGCCGCCCTCCTCGACGAACCAGTCGTTGCCGCGACCGTCCAGGGCGGCGAAGTCGCCCGCGGCGAGGGAGTCCAGGACGAGCGCGTCCCACGCCGGATTGAGCGGGCGGAACGGGCCACGGCCCGCCGCGAAGTCGCGGGCCGCCGCGATGGTCCGGCCCTCACGCTGCGCCCGCTGCTCCCGGGTCGGGTTGCGACCGTGCTTCAACCGCTCGACCACCTCGGGCGGCGCCTCCGCCAGCCGGGGCACCGGCGGGTCGTGCGACAGCCCGCCCGAGCCGACGACGAGGACGCGGCGGCCGAGATCCCGCACCGCCTCCCCCACCGCGGCGCCCAGCAGCCGGGCCCGCACGGCAGGCCCGAGCGGCTCCGCGACGCAGTTGATGAAGACCGGGACCACCGGGACCGCGGTCAGGGACGCGAAGAGGAAGGTCAGCGGCTGCACGAGCCCGTGGTCGACCTGCATGTCCTCGGAGACGGCGACGTCGACGCCGGCGCCGAGCACGGCGGTGGCGATGGCGTATGCGGCGTCGCGGTCGACGTCGAGCGGGCCCGACGGCAGCCCGTAGTCACCCACCGAACTCGCCGCCGCCCCGACGCAGAACGACGGCATCATGTCGTAGAGGAAGCCGTTGTAGTGGTCGGGGCCGAAGACGACCACCAGGTCCGGGGCGAAGCCGGTGACGAACGCGCGGGCCTCGGCGAGCACCCCGTCGACCTCGGCCCGCACCTGCGGATCCGGGTCGTGGAGGCCGATCAGCGGCGAGTGGGATGTCGTGCACAGCGCGAGTGGCATGGCGGGTCTCCTCTCGACCCGAGATGGGTCGGGGTGTATCGTTATTTACATCAGCCTGCTCGTTATTTGTACGAAGGTTACGCACGGCCGGTAGGACCGGTCAACGGCAGACACCTCCCGTGGGAAGCTGTGGGTCCGCCCGCCAGCGTCCGGCGGACCGGCTCGATCAAGGGGATGTGGCATGACGGAACAGTCGACGGGGCGCACCCAGGTGGGCAGCCAGACCCTCGCCCGCGGGCTGCGTGCGTTGCTCTCGGTGGTCGAGTCGCCCAACGGCGTGACCATCCAGCAGCTCGCCACGGAGCTGGGCGTCCACCGCTCGATCGCCTACCGGCTCCTGCAGACCCTCGCCGACTTCGGCTTCGTCAGCCAGAGCGCCGACAGTTTCTACCGGGCCGGTCCCCGCCTCGCCACCCTCGCCGACGCGTACCTGCCCACCCTGCGGGAGCTCGCGATCCCGGTCATGCGGGAGGTGGCCGACGAGCTCGGCTGCACCGTGTCCCTCTTCGTCGCCAACGGCGCGGAAGCGGTGTCGATCGAGCTGGTCGAGCCGACGACCACGTCGCACCACATCGCCTTCAAGGCCGGGATGCGCACCCCCATCAACCGCGGCGCGGCCGGCTACGCGCTGCTGGCCGCCGGGCCGCAGGTGGCCGGCGAGCCGGCCGAGGTGGCGCTGGCCCGCGAGCGCGGCTACGCCACCAGCGTCGGCGAGATCGAGATCGGCTGCTACGGCGTGGCGGCGCCCATCCCGAACTGCAGCCCGCGCGCCTGCCTCAATCTCATCACCTATCGCGAGGACCAGGCCAAGGCCGCCGAGGCGTCCATCCTCGCGGCGGCCCGCCAGGTCGGCGAGGCGCTGCCGGGCTGAGACCCGCTCCACCGCGGGTCGCCGCGGGCCCGCCGGGCGCGATCAGCGCGACCCGCGGCCGGACCACACGGCGGTCACGAAGCCGGCAGCGCCAGCGGCCAGGTGTTCGTGAGGCCGCCGTCGACGACGAGGTCGTGGCCCGTCACGTGGCCGGCCAGCCGGGAGGACAGGAACAGCACGGCGGCGGCGATGTCGCCCGGCTGCGCGAGTTTGCGCAGCGGCGTGCGCTCGGCGTTCGCGCAGTTCGCGCTGACGTACCGGGGGTCGGCCACCATCCGTGGAGTGAGCGTGGCGCCTGGCGACACCGCGTTCACCCGGATCCCGTGCGGTCCGAGCTCGACCGCGGCCGTGCGGACCATCGAGAGCAGCGCGGCCTTCGCCATCCCGTACAGGCCGTGGCCCGGGGCGCTGGTGAACGCGGAAACGGACGCGATGTAGGTCAGCGAACCTCCGCCGGCCCGCCGCAGATACGGCACCGAGGTCCGCAGGACTCGCACGGCCTGCGCAGCGACCACGTCGCTCTGCCATCGCCAGTCGTCGTCACCGGCGACGGGCAGCGGCTTCCACCGCAGAGGCCCACGACGTCGGTGACCCCGTCGACACGGCCGAACCGGCGCTCGGCGTCGGCCAGCACGCCGGCGAACTCATCCGGGGCGGTGATGTCGCAGGCCGCGGCGGCGCCACCGACCTCCGCGGCGACCGCGCCGGCCTGGTCCTCGTCCACGTCGACGCACACGACGACGGCGCCGGCGGCCGCGAGCGCCCGGGCCGACTCCCGGCCGATGCCCGGCCCGACGCCGACGACCACGTGGACCCGGCCGTCGAGCCGGATGAGGTCCGTGTAGTCGCCGGTCTGTGGCGGCCCGCTCATCCTGGACCACCCGTGACCGCGCCGCCGCCCGGGCCGGCCAGGAAGTCGAGCAGCAGCCGGTTGACCACGGCCGGCCGCTCGATCTGCGGGCAGTGACCGGCATCCTCGACGACGACGCTGCGGCCGGCGCGGACCTGACCGGCCAGCTGCCCGGCCCAGCCGGCCGGCTTGAGCTTGTCGGCGCCACCCTCGACGAACAGGGCCGGGACGGTGATCCGGCCGTAGTCCGGCGCTCCGCGCGCAGGGGCGGCGGCGGGGGCGGCGGCGCCCGGCCGGCGGAAGCGGGCGGCGGCGATGGCCTCCCAGGCTCCGGGGGCCGTGCTGGACTCGAACCGCCGCCGCACGTAGTCGTCGTCGGCGGGGAAGGCGGGGTCGTGGAACAGCGCCGCGACCAGGCGGCGCATGGCCGGCAGGGTGGCGTCGTAGTCGTAGAGCGCGTCGACGTGCTCGTTGCTCAGGATTTCTCCCCCACCGCAGATGGCGACGATGCCCCGGGCGGGCAGCATCGGGACGTCGGAGGTGGCGTCAGCGAGCAGGTTCACCGCGCCCATGGAGTTGCCGACGAACGTCGCGGACTCGATGCCCAGCGCCTCGCAGAGGCGGGCGACGTGCCGGATCCGCATCCGCCTGCCGTCGACGAAGTCGATCACCTTGGCGGTCCGGCCGTAGCCGAGCTGGTCCGGGGCGACCACGCGGTGCCGGTCCGCCAGCGCCGCGATGGTGCGCTCCCACCCGATCTCGGCGTCGGCGCCGAACTCCCCGCCGTGCAGGAGCACCACGGGCTCGCCCTCGCCCGCCTCCAGGAACCCGGTCGTGAGGCCGTCCACGACGATCGTTCGGCGGTGGACCGCCGGCTGCCGCGTCATGCCATCGGCGCATTCGAACCGGTGACGGCGTGGTGCGCGGCGCGGTGCCCCCAGGTGAGGGCCGGTCCGATGGTGCCGCCGGCGCCGCCGTACGCCATGCCGGTGGTCCCGGCCATGGCGTTGCCGGCCGCGTACAGGTTGCCGATCGGCTGCCCGTCGAGGTTGAGGACCTGCGCGTTGTCGTCGGTGCGCGGGCCGCCCTTGGTGCCCATGCAGCCGATGTCGACCCGCACGGCGTAGAACGGTGCCGAGTCGATCGGGCCGAGGGTCCGCGCCGCGACGGTCGGGGCGGTGGTGTCGCCCCAGTGCCCGTCGTAGGCGCTCTGCCCGCGCCCGAAGTCCGGGTCACGCAACTGCTGGACGTGCCCGTTCCACGACTCGACGGTCGCCCGCAGCGCCGGGCCGTCGATGCCGGCGGCGCCGGCGAGCTCGGCGATGCTCGCGGACCGGTGGAACCAGGCGGGCACCGGGTCGTCGGCGGTGACGCCGAGGAACCCGTAGCGCACGAGATGCTCGTGGTCGAACACGATCCAGGCCGGCAGGTTCGGGTACTCGAACCGCGCGGGGTCGAACTGGTGGAACGCGCCGCCGAGGCTGTGGTAGTCACCGGCCTCGTTGGCGAAGCGCCGCCCGTGCCGGTTGACCATGATGGTGCGCGGGCGGGTGCGCTCCAGCCTGACGCTGCGGTGCCGCTGCTCGCCGCCGAACGTGTCGCCCGGGATCCGCACGATCGGCACCCACCAGGCCTCGGCCATGTTCCCGAGGGCGGCCCCGGCCCGCATCGCCATCCGCAGGCCGTCGCCCACGTTGTTCGGCGGGGAGGTCGGGCCGTTCATCGGCCCCCGCAGGAACGCCTTGACGAGGGCACGGTCCCACTCGAACCCGCCGGTGGCGATGACGACGCCCCGCCGGGCGTGCACGACCCGGCGCCCGTGCGGCCCTTCGACGACGACGCCGGTCACGGTGTTGCCCTGCACTACGAGGTCGACCGCGCGGGTGGAGGTCTGCGGCTCGACGCCGAGGTCCAGCAGCCCGCGCAGCAGCGCGGCGACCAGCGCGGCGCCGGCGACACGGACGTCACCGGCGACGCCGTCGCTCGCGGTGGCGCGGTCGCCCCAGATCCGTGCCCGCGTCTCGGCGTCGAAGCCGACGTTGCTGTAGTCGTCGGGGAACGCGGTCACCCGGTCGACCCACTCGCCGAGGCGGGCGGCGTCGAACGGCGCGGGGCTCAGCGACCGGCCGCCTTCGGGTTTGCCGCCGGGCAGCTCGGGTTTGTAGTCGGGGAACCCGGCGGTGACCGACAGCCGCAGTGGCGTGTGCGTCTCCAGGAACTCGACGGCGACCGGGGCGGAGCGCACGAACACCTCCGCGAGGTGCTCGTCGATCGTGCCGTTGGACAGCGCGCCCAGGTAGGCCAGCGCGTCCCGGGTCGGCAGCGGCACCGGCGCGTCCGGGCGCTCGTGGGCGGGGACCCACACGACACCGCCGGACACGGCCGTGGTCCCGCCCACGGTCGGGGTCTTCTCGAACATCCCGACCGAGGCGCCCAGCGCCGCGGCCGTGACCGCGGCGGCGAGGCCGCCCGCGCCGGTGCCCAGCACCACGACGTCGTAGGTGTCAGTCATATGGCGGTACTCCGTTCCCGTGTCCCGGATCAGAGATTGTGCAACTATAGTGCGCCCAGGCGCTATATCTACACACCCTCCGTGCCGGCGCGCAGGTTGTCAACCCGGCGGGAGGCCAGACTTCCCGGCGGGGACGCGCCGGTCGATCCCCGGCAACCGCTTTGACCGCAACCTGCCATCGGCATGCGGCCCCGGCTATTGTGGGACCCCGCGGTCAACATCCTGCTGCCGGACGGCTACCACACCAGCGGCAAGCGGTACCCGGTCCTGTACCTGCTGCACGGCGGTGGCGGCCCCGACTTCCGCACCTTCCACATGCAGGACAACATCGTCAACCTGACCGCCGGCCGCGAGGTCGTCGTGGTGATGCCCGACGCCTCGACCGGCTGGTACAGCAACCCTGTCAGCACCATGTCCGGCCCCCGCAACTGGGAGACGTTCCACATCGGACAGTTGCTGCCGTGGGTCGAGCAGAACTTCCGCACGTTCGCCGAGTACGACGGGCGGGCCGTCGCCGGCTTCTCCATGGGCGGCTTCGGCGCGCTGAAGTACGCCGCGAAGTACTACGGGCACTTCTGCTCGGTGAGCTCGCACTCCGGCCCGGCCAGCATCCGCCGCGACGCGGGCCTCATCGTCCACTGGGCCAACGCCACATCCGCGGCGCTGGATCTCGGCGGCGGCACCGTCTACGGCGCCCCGCTCTGGGACGAGGCCCGGGTCAGCGCCGACAACCCGATGGAGCGGATCCCCAGCTACTACAACAAGCGCGTCTTCCTGGCCGCCGGCACCTCCCCCAACCCGGTCGACGCGTTCGACATCGTGCACGAGACCCAGGTCCTCGCCGGCCAGCGCGAGTTCCGCGCCGCGCTCGGCAACGCCGGCATCCCCCACGAGTGGCACGAGGTCCCGGGCGGCCACTACTTCCGGCACGAACTGTTCACCCAGGACCTCAACGGCATGCTCGCCCGGCTCCGCCGCGCGGGCTGACCGCCTGCCGTGCCTCCGTGCTCCGGTGTCGCGTTCCCTGGTGCCCGCCACGGAACGCGACATCGTCGCTCAGGCCACGGGCACCGGGTCGGTCGGTTTCGCCGACGGCGTCTGCGGCTCGGTGGTGCGGAACTCGTCGATGCGGACCAGCACGACGCCGCCGATGATGAGCAGGCCGCCGACCAGCTGGATCATGCTGGGCAGCTCGCCCAGGACCGCCCAGGCGATGAGGACGGCGAACATGACTTCGGTCAGCCCGACGAATGAGGACAGCCGGGCGCCGAGGATGCGGGCCGCGCCGATGCCGGCGACGTAGGACACGACGGCCGCGACGATCGACAACCCGGCGAGGGGTACCAGCCAACTGACCTTGTGGTCGGCGAAGGTCACCTGGCCGAACGTGGCGTGCAGGGGCATCGCTCCGGCGGCACCGAGCGCGAGGAGTGCGAGCGCACCGGCTGCCATGCCGCCGCTGGCGAGCGCGACCGAGGGCAGTTCGTTGTCGGTGCGCGCGGAAAGGACGAAGTAGCCGGCGAGGCCGACGGCGGCGCCCAGGCCCCACAGGACACCGACCGGGTCGAGGTCGGCGTTGCCGGTGAGGTCGAGGACGAAGACGAGCCCGAGCACGGCGGTGACGGCGCCGGCGACGGTGAGCCGGCGGGGACGCTGCCCGTGCGCGGCCCACATCCAGCCGACGACGAGGATGATCCCGAGGTACTCCAGCAGCAGCGCCACCCCGATCGGCAGATACTGCACGGCGTTGAAGAAGCAGGCCTGGGCGGCGCCGACGGCGAGGATGCCGAACAGGCCGAGCGTGCCGAGGTTGCGGCGCAGCACGTGCCAGCGGCCGCGCAGCGCGAGCACGGCCGGGACGGCCAGGATGAGGGCGGCGGCCCCGACGCGGGCGGCGACGGCGGCCTCGGCCGACCAGCCGGCGTCGATGAGCGACCGGGCGAACGTGCCGGACGTCGCGAACGTGACGGCGGACAACAGGGCCAGTCCCAGCCCGGCGGTGTGTCGGCGCTGCACGACGCCTCCCCTCGGTCGATGTCATGAGCTATAGCGGCTACACTCATGACACTAGGTACACGGGCGACAGGAGTCAAGATGGTTTTCGCTCATGACACCGAGATCGCGCTTGTCGCTGTCGCCGCACTGATCAACACCGACGGCAGCGACGGCGAGCTGCTGGGTGACGTCGCCGCGCTCGACGCGTTCTTCGCCGAGCAGGGCTGGACCGGCCGGCACGAGCGCACCGACGCCGAACTGGCGGACGTCAGGGCGTTGCGGCCGCGGCTGCGCGAGCTCTGGCATGCCGAGGAGGACCGCGTCGTCGGCATCGTCAACCAGCTGCTCCGCGCGGCGCAGGCGTTGCCGCAGCTGGTCAAGCACGACGGGTATGCGTACCACCTGCACGCCACGCCGTCCGACGCGCCGCTGGCCGACCGCATGGCCGTCGAGGCCGCGATGGCCTTTGTCGACGTGGTCCGCAGCAACGAGCTGAGCCGGCTGCGCGTGTGCGCCTACCCGGGCTGCGGCGATGTCTTCGTCGACCTGTCCAAGAACCGCTCGAAACGCTTCTGCGACAACAGCTGTGGGAACAAGGCGGCGGTCGGCGCGTACCGGGCCCGCAAGGCCGCCGCCGGCAGTGCCGACGGCTGACCTCACGTGACCGCCAGGTCCGGTCGCCACCCGTGGACCGCGGTCGACGGAGCCCGGTAGAACGTCGCGGCATCGACCGCGTGGAGCGGGATCCAGCCCGGCCCGACCGCCGGAGCCGGTGTACGGGACGTGCGTGGGCGCCGTCAGGCGTCGTTCAGCGCGCTCAACGCCTGGCGGTACTCCTGAAGCTCCGCCTCGAGCCGGTCCCGCTGGAACCGGGCGGGGTCGGCGGCGTACAACTCCCGGCCCGGATCGGAGCTGAACGCAGCCTCGGGCACGGCGTCGGCGGACGGCGGCAGGAACTTGAGCACCTCTTCGACGGCGGCGACCGCGTCGGCGGCGGCCTCCCGCGCACCGGCCCGGTCCCGCTGCGACGCGTCGGGCCGTACCACCGCATACCCCGCCGCCCGTTCACCCATCGTCAGGAACTCGGCGGGGTCGATGATCCGGGACGGCTCGGGGCCGCCGTAGGCGGGCGGCGGCACGAAGCCGGGCCCGAGCTGGAACGCGAACCGGCGCGGCGACCGGCACGACGGGCACTCGCCCTCGTACACCGAGGAGTCGTCCATCCCACGGGCGTGACTCGACCACAGAAAGTCCGACTCGCCGCACCGCTCACACGGGTGCAGCGCCATGTACAGGTGACACTCAGCCACCGAACGCGCGACCAGCATCGTCGCCTCCGTTTCGCTCACAGCTCGATCGCCGCACGGCGCAGGCGTGTCCGCACGAACTCCAGCAGGGCCAGTGTGCTCAGCGGGACGGTGCCGATCCAACGCCCCGGCAGCAACCGGACACCGAACTCGTCCAGCAGCTCCGCGGTGACGAGCGCCGCCTCGGCCGGCAGCGCGATCCAGCCGGTCTCCGCCGACGGGTCGACCGGATCTCGGCGGCCCGTTCCGCGAGTCCGACCGGCCACCAGCCGCCGCCCTCCCAGCGCTGGGCGGACACCAGGTGGGTGCCGGGCTGGATGCCGTCGTGGCGCTGCTCGGCGTCCGCGACAGCTGAGTTGAACCGTTCGCGTGCCTTCGCGTCGTCGTCCTGCGCCGCCCGCACGGCGGCGTCGCGCCGCTTCAGCGCGTACTGCTCGACCTGGGCGCGCGCCTGCTCCAGGCCGCGCTCCGCGTCCCGGACCGTCTGGCGCCACTGCGCCACCTCGACCCGGTTGGTCGCCAGCCGGCCACTGCCCGGCTGCGTCCAGTGCTGCGTACGGGAAACGGTCACCTGCACGGCACGCCGACGGCCGCGGGCCTGGTCGAGCTGCGATGTCGCGTGGGCGAGCGCGGCCTGCGCCGCTGTGACGTCCGGGTCCGCGGCCAGGGCGTGCTCCGCGACCGACTCCTGGTGGTGGCGACGTGCCCTGGCGGTGGCGTTGCCGGCGCTGAACAGCTCCCGGTCGAGTTTCCGGCGGGCCGTTGCGACCGCGTCCTGCTGGGCGCTGCTCGCCGCGGCCACAGCCTCCTGCAGGCGCTGGTCGGCGTCCGCGACCACGGTGCTGGCGTTCCTGGCACCGGCCAGGTCCTCGATCGCAGCGAGCTCCGCGGCCCACGCCGCCGCCACCTCGCCGTCGTGCGCGCGGCGAGCCAGCCCGGCTCGGATCCCCGCGTGCTCGGCGTCCCAGCGGGCAAGGAGGCGCTGCCAGTGATTCTCGTACTCGGCCCGCGCCGCCTCCTCTTCAGCCGGGTCTGCTGCAGGCGGCGCCGGGCGGGGCCCGGCCGGATCGTGTTTGTAGAACTCGGCAAGGCCCTTGAGCACCTCCAGGTCCGCGCCGCTCAGGTGCGCCTGCGCCGGGCGTTCGAGCTGCTGCCATCGCTGCGCCAGCTGCCACTGTCCGCGGCCGCCCAGGCGACCCAGAGCGTCGAGGAGCAGCTGCCGGGTCGAGGACACCAGATCCTGCACCCAGGTCTCGGCCTCGCCACCGGCCGCCGTCCGCCGCAGGCGTGGTGACTGCTCCAGCAGATCGGCGGTGTCGACGGCCAGTCCTGCCGCGGCGACGTGCTCCTCCAGCGCCGCCCGGGTGCGTTCGTACTCCGAGCGGGTCCCCGCGTCCGGCACCGCTCCCCGGGTGACCGCCCGCGCATCCGCGCGCATGGCCTCCGACGCTCCAACCGGCCCGGCAAACGCCTGCTGCGCCTGGGTCAACGCCTGCTGGGCCTGCTCCACCGTGTCCAGCAGCACCGTCCGGTCGGACTGAGCCATCCCGGCTGCGTCGGCCGCGCGCTGCCACTGCGTCGCCGACAACGCCTGGGCGGCCGACCGTGCCTGCCGCAGCAGCTGGTCGTCGCGCTCCTCCCGGTGGGCCACCTCCGTCAGCCGCGCCGACAGTGCGCCGGTCGCGCCCACCGTGGCCCAGTCGGACACGCCGGTGAGATGACGCAGCACCTCCGACTCGAACGCCCACTCCTCCCCCTCGGGCCGGGGGCGGCGCAGCTGCCGCAGCCACTCCAGCTCGACGGGCCCCAACCCGGCGTCGAAACGATCCAGCCCCGGGCCTCGGTGGAGCAGCGCGTGCACCTCAACGAGGAAACCGACCAGCAGCCGGTCCCTGAACGGCGAACGCTCCAGCCGACCGGCCTGATCGATCGCGTAGAGCAGCGTCTGAAGACGAACGGGATCGACCGCCGGATCTGGCGGCGACGCCGGGGCGCTGTCGGGATGCCGCCCGAACATGCGGAACGGGTCGAACGTGCCCATGATGACCGCCGCGGCCACGGTCTCGGCCGCCCGCACCGGATCGTCGAGCTGCGCCGGTGAGATCCGGACCTCCGCGACCGCCGGTCCGGACCGCTCGCCCGGCCGTTCCTCGGCTGTGTCGTCCGGGGTGACCACCACGCGGACCGGCTGGCCCTCCGCCTCCACTGCGAGCCGCGCCGGGCCGTCACCCAGCGTCAGACTGGCCTGCCAGCCGGGCTCCCGTGACAGGATCTCCGCCACCTCGGCGAGCGCGGCCCGCTGCTGCGGTGCGACCGGGTCGACCGGACTCGGCGGGGTCGGCTCCGCGGCCGGAGGCCGGTCGGTCGGGCGGAGGTCGTCCGCCTCGAACAACCCTCGGGTGTACGTGGCGTTTTGATGCGCCCATTGCCGATCTGACCCGGCGTCGACGCGGTAGGAGTGCACGACGACCGGCTGCCCGTCGACCATCAGGTCCAACGTGACCGTCGGACCGGTCCACTGCGACCGGGGATCCTGTCCGTTCAGGCCGTACGACGGCAACGCCCGCAACTGGTACCGCCCGTAGTGCTCGCCCAGAATCTGCCACTGCCGGGCCCGGACCTCATCGGCGAAGATCTGCTCGATGAACGACGCCCGCAACTGCGCGGTCATCGTGCCGGAGGCGACGTGCTCCGCGATCGCCCGGGCCCGCCGATCGCTGCGCGCGTTGGTGGCCGCAGGCCGTAGCCCCAGAGCCTGCCGCTCGAACTCCCGCACCGCGTCATCCAGCGCTTCCTGCAGCCTGCCGGCGATGTCCTCGCGCACCTTATTGGCGTCGACGGCCCTGGCCACATCACGCACCCGGAGCGGACGCGCGTCCTCGGGCAGCAGGCCATGGTCGAGCAGGAACAGCCGCACGTCGTACCACGACCGGCCCGATGCCCGGATCAGCGCCCGCAGCGCGCTCTCGTTTCGCACCGCGGCCGTCCACTCGTCGGTCGGCTCGATCCACGGCCGGGTGCTCGTGAAGCGAGCCCGGTTCCTGGGAGCATGGAAGCGCGCCGCGGCCGCCGCCGGTACCCGCAGCTCCTCGGCCGGCTCCGCCTCCGGCTCCACCGCACGCTCTGGAGCGAGCGCTTCGATCAGGTCGGGCAGCACACCGACAATGGCGGACGCCGTGACGGACCGGGCCTTGGCGGCGTCCTGCCAGCCCTCCTCACGCAGACTCTCGAACAACTCCAGCACCGCCAGCGACAGATGTTCCGTCGACACCTCAGCATCGACCAGCTGCCAGAGCCTCGCCGCACGCGGCGTACCGGCAGCCAGTCCCAAATGATCCAGATGCGCCGCCAGATCCGCGATCAGCGCCGCCCGCTGCACCACATCCACCGACGCGACAACACGCGCGGCCAGATCCTGCAGATCACCCACACCGCCATGATCATGAGCAGACAACCGCGCCCACCGACCCGGAACACCACCCTCTGCCATCAACTGGTCCCGCCGCGACCCGACCGACCACCACGAACGCCCCCGCCGAGCCACCACCTCCCACACCTCATGCACCAACGCACCAACCTGATCACCACCATCGAGCAGCTCCGCGGAGATGACGGCCGTCATCACCGACGCCCGTTCCCCCTCCGGGAACGCAGACTTGGCCCGCTCACCCGCATCACCAACCACCACCGTCACCGTCAACGCAGACCCATCCCGCAGGTCCACCTCGACCACACCAGCAACCGCGCGACCATCCGCGTCGACGCCGACCCCAGCATCCACGAGCCGCATCTCGTGGATCACCGAGTCGCTCACTCGCTGCCGCGCGAGACGCGCACGCAACGAACCCGCAAGCTCCACCGCGCTCGGCCCCGGCAGCAGCCTCCGTTTCTCGGCACGCGTGCCGGGCACCCACGTCGCAGCCACCGTCGGCTCCGCGGACCGCAGCGCAGGGCCCGGCCTGGTGCTTGCCTCCTCCACGATCGCGATCTCCCGGTTGAGGAGAACGTAGACATCATCCTTTTCGGTGACCCCCGGAACGATGATCGCGTCATATCCCACAGCGGCGGCATGCCGGCTGAGGTAGCGGACAAGCTCTTTGGAGTCGAGCAGGCCGGAGTCGTAGGCGACCCGCCGGTAGTCGCCGATCTTCGCCGCACGGGGAATGAGCACCCGGAGGTTGCTGTCCGGTGTACGGTCGGCGATGGTACGGCGGGCACGCACGGCGCAGAGGTAGCCGTCGATCCGCCACTCGCCGTAGTACTGGACGAACGTGTGGTCGTAGGCGACCGGCCCGTGCCGGAAGTCGTCGTGGACCTGGGCGGCCGTCCCCTCGGGCCCCCGCTTCGCGCCGTGCCACACCTCGATGAAGTCGCCGCTGCGACGCAGGCTCTTCATCGTCTGCCGGTCGACGACGGTCGGGGTGCCGTCGAACCCCTGCCAGGCGGCGATCATGGCGTACTGCCAGTCCCAGTCCCACGCACCGCTGTACACGTACGGTTGGTGCATCAACCGCCGGTCGAGCCGGTCGGCGGCGAACTCGTCGGGGACCAGGTTTCTGGCCCGGGACGGCTTGTACGGCAGCGCCGGATCGACCGGCGGCGGGCTCAGATCGGGGAACCCGGCGAGCAGGGTCTCGAGCTCGTGAAGGGTGCTGGCGGCCTGGACGAGCTCCAGCCAGTTCTGGAAGTCGGACAGCGTGAGCCACCCCGCCCCGACCTGTTCACCGAGCAGCTCCGCGGCTGCCACGCGGTCCTGATCCGTCGGGCGGAGCGAACGCCTCATGTCCCGGACGAGACCGTCAAGGTCGGCGAGCGTCCGGGCGGCATACGCGGCGATGGCCAGCACGTCGAACTCGTCCACGGTGAGTCGGCCGGCGGCGACCAGCGTCGCGTACCACTGCTCGACCGCCCTGCGGTCGGCATCCGATGCCGGCACTCCACGCTCGGGACCGCCGCCGTCGTAGCCCGCCGGCTCAGCCTTGCCCGGCTCCTCCTCCACGATCAGGATGGACCGGTTTACGACCAGGATGCCGTCCGTCGTCAGTTCTCCCCGGCGCACTCCACCCGGAAACACCACCGCGTCGATCCCAGCGGCCACTGCGTGTCGCGCCACATCGGCAAAGGCCATCCGCTTGCCGAACACATACGGTTGCGGTTCGGCCAGCGCCTTGAGCGCCTCGTAGGTCGCGATCTTCGCCGACTTCGGCAGGAGCGCTCGGACCACGCTGCCCGCGGTGCCGTCCGAGTCCGTCGCGGCCGCGTCAGGGTCAGCGACGAAGGCGTAGAGTGCGCCGTTGACCGGGGCCTCGCCGTATTGCGCCGGTCCGCGGCGCAGCTGCTCGTTGAACTCGGCGGCCGTCGTATCGGCGGTGCTCATCGTGCCCCGCCAGATCTCGAAGTAGTCGCCGGTGAACATCTGACGGTTCATCGCCCACGGGGACATGACCGTTGGGGGGTCACCGAACCCCTGCTGGTCGCTGACCGCAGCCAGCCATTCATCGGCCGGGGAGTCAGGATCGTCCTGCGGTTGGGGTTTCCCGGTAGACCGGTTGGCGACCAGATCGGTTGCTCGTGAACGCTTGTGGGCCAGCGGCGGCAACGGCCGCGGCAGCGCATCCTGGACGGCATGGGCCGTCGCGCCGGCCGGGAGCGCGAGCGGGGCAGGCGGGGCCATGATTGCCGATTGCCGCCAGCCGGGCTCGCGCAGGCTCCGGAGCAGTTCCTGCTGCGCCGGTATCAGCCGCTCGACGCGAACGACCGCATCGAACCGGTCCCACAATGCGACTGAGTCCTCGTTCTCAAGGCCCAGACCCAGGTACTCGAGGTGCGCCCACAGGTCCCCGACCAGCTCGGCCCGCTCCGCGCTGCCGGCCGGCGTCGCCAGGATGCGACCGGTCAGCTCCAGCAGGCCAGCGATGCCGCCCCAGTCGTGATCCGACAGCCCGGCCTCAGCGGCCGATGCCGGCGCTCCCGTCGCGAGCAGATTGCCCTGCGGTGCGGCGTCAGGCCGCCACCACAGACGGTGGCGACGCAGCTGCCGATCGACCTCCCCCAGCTCGTGCATGAGGGTGCCGACCAGACCGCGGCCGGCGGGGTGCTGCCACGAGAGCACCACCGTCACATTGACCGGCTGACCTGCGGCGGACGGCAATGTGACGTACGAGATCGCCCTCTTACCACTGGCGTAGCCGACCGCAACCGTCACCCGCAGCCGATCGGTGCTCCATGCGTACGGCGACCACGGCTGCACCTCGAGCACGCCGGCGACGACATCGCCGGTCGCTTGGTGGGAGGTGTCCGCGGTCGGGTGATCGCCGGCGTGGAGTAGACGTACCTCGTGAATGATCGCGTCGCGGTAGCCGGTGTCGTTCACCCGCTGGAGCTGTTCCTGCAGCGCCTCGGCGATCCGGGCCGACGTCTCGATCCGGCGCACGCGGTCGCGGGGATGTGTGTCCTGCTGCGGTGCCATGCCCCAGGTGTCGAGTGTGCCGGGCACCCACGTCGCCGCGATCTGCGGATCGACCGGCGAAGGCCCGGCGACCGGCTGTGGTTCCGGGGTCCTGGTCGGGCGGAGCGTCTCCGGCCGGAAGAGACTGCGGGTGAACGTGTTGCTGCGGTACGTGGCGTCCTGGCCGAAGGTGACGGGACCGGTGCGCAGGCGGTACGTGTGGACGACAACCGGCTGCCCGTCGACCACCCGGTCGAGTGTGATGGTCGGCACGGTGATGCCGTCCGGATCGGCCGAGCGGGGTGCCTGCCCGTCCAAGTGGTACGACGGCATCGCGCGCAGTTCGTACGGCCCATAGTGCTGGCCGAGGATCTGCCACTGCCGGGCGCGGACCTCGTCGGCGAGGATCTGCTCGACGAGTGTCGCCCGCAGTTCCGCAGTCATCGTGCCGGCGGCGACGTGCTCGGCGATCAGCTGGGCCCGGCGCTGGCTCCGCGCGCTGGAGTCTGCGGGCGCGAGCCCGCGCACCAGCCGTTCGAACTCCCGCACCGCGTGGTCGACCGTCGCCTGCAGCGCGGCCGCGATGTCTGAACGGACCCTGTCCGCCTCGACGATCCTGGACACGTCCCGCAGCCTGAGAGGCCGCGCATCCGCGGGCAGCAGGTCGAGGTCGATCAGCAGCAGGCGCGCGTCGTACCAGGACAGGCCCGTCTCGCGCAGCAGCGCCCGCAGTGCCGTCTCGCTGTGCAGCGCGGCGGACCAGTCGACGGCAGGGTCCGTCCACGGTCGCCCATGCGTCAGGCCGGCCGGGTACCCCGGATGGTGGAAGCGCCGCGCGGCCGGCGACGGCACCGTCTCCGGGGCCGGATCCACCTGGTCCACGAGCGCCCGTGCGGCCGGCGGGAGGGCACCCCGCCGCCAGGTGGTGGGTGCATGGTCGGCGAGCACCTCGGCCGCCGCCAGCTCCACGGCCACCTGCGCGGGCGTGCGCGGGTCGCCGGGCGCGGGCACCGGTGCGACGTCCGCCGCGGCCGTGCCCGGGTCGTCCGTCCAGAGCCGGCCCAGCGCGACGAGCGCGCCCTCGACCCGCGACCAGCCGGAGCCGCTGTTGAGGTCGGCGTCGGCTCCGAGGATCGCGGCCGCGTCGGCCCGGATCCGGTGCACGCCGGCCCCGCGGGCCATGCGGGCCACCAGCCGCTCGCGCAGGGCGGCGAGTTGCTCGGCCCGCATCTCACGGACCGGGCCGTCGGGCCCGGTCAGCAGCATCGTGCCCGCCGGTCCCGGCGCGATCTCGGCGGCGAGCGGCATGCCCGGGCCGGTCAACAGCGCGAGGGTTTCGGTGATCGCCGCCTCGACCGTCGGCGCGCGCAATGCCTCGGCGACCCCGCGTGGGAGCGGCCGCTCCAAGAGCGTGACGAGGTCCGCGTAGGTGAGTGCGGGGGCGAGGTCCAGCAGCGCGTGCCGCCAGTCGTCGCGCTCCTCCACGGGCGCTGCCTCGTATCCGTGGATGAGCACCTGGGCGGCGGTGCGGTACGGGTCGCCGAGCCGGCCGTTGAGCACGGCCGCCACGGCTGTGGTCAGCATGGTCACCGCGAGGAGCCGGAGGCGCTCGCCCACCGCGTCGGTGCCGGCGAGCGCGGCCACCTCGTTGGCCACGGACAGGTGCACGGTCTCGCCGTCGGTCGTGCGTACGACCAGCGCCGCCGCGTCACGATCGGCCAGGTCGGCCCGGTCCAGCAGGCCGGAACCGGTCAGTTCGGGCACTGCTGCGGCGATTGCGGCCTCCGCCATGGCCTGGCGGCCCGCGGCCACGGCCTCGGCCCGGTGCTCCGCGGCGGCGTCGGGCGCGGGCTCCGGGTGGCCGCCGAGCACCCCGTCGATCAGGCTGCGACGCGGTTCGGCGGGCGCGGACGCGGGAAACGCGCCGGGGTCCGCCGGGGTGTGCGGCCCCCTGGTCGGCGGCGTTGCGGCCGTCCGGGGCAAGGGCAGCGCGTCGCCGGCGGACAGCGGCAGTTCGGGGCGCACCCTGCCGTCCGGGGTCGCTCGGAACCGGCGCAGCACGCCGTTGCGGCGCCGTACCTCGACGACAACGTGAACGCCGGCCGTCCGGGCGATCTCGGACGCCACCCAGGTCGGGTCGAGCGCTCCGGCCGACGGCTGCACGGCGTGCAGGTGCACGACCCTGTCGCCGCGGCCGATCCGGTCCCGCACCGTGGCGACGATCGCGGGCAGCGGGTTGACCGGCCTGAACTCGGGGTGACCGACCGCGTCGGCGAACAGGTCGGTCAGGTCGAACGCCGGCACCGCGACGTCGGTCCTGCGCAACCAGGCCCGCATCCGCTCGGTCCGGCCGGCCGGCATCGGCTGCTGCGCGGCGATCCACCACGGCCACGGCCGGTCCGTGTCCTCCTGCCAGCGCTTCAGCAACTTCTTGGCGTCCTGGCTGAACATCGTGATGTACGCGCGGCCGCTGCTGGCCGGCTGGAGCTGGACCTCGCGGGCCACCTTGCGCTCGATCCCGCTGCCCCGGCGCCTGTGCTCCACCATCCTGAGCGTCACGACGTGATCGACCCGGAACGCCAGCAGGTGCCCGAGCGCCTTCGCGAACAGGCTCGTCTCGTCGCGGTCGCCCTGGACCCACGTGTGCTCGTCGGAGCCGCCGAAGCCGTAGCTGCCGTCGCGACCCCAGCTCGGCGTCGTGAAGCCGAACTTCCCGAGGACGTTCCAGGGCTTGGCCGGGAACGAGAAGCCGAACCTGCCGCCGGCGCTCCAGCCCTTGCTGATGCTCCAGCCGCTGGTGTGCTGTGCCCGGTCCACGATGCCGATCTCGATCATCTCGGTGAGTTCGCGGATCACCCGGGGGTCGAGGAACTTGGCCTCGACCACGATCTCGATGACCGTCGTCGCCGTGCCGGTGCGCCTGAACGGCTGGTTCCACAGCGGCGCCGTCGGCACCGGAAGCCGCAGCACCAGGTGCCCGCCGGGATCGTGCATCTTCTCCAGCAGCGCGTTGTACATCAGCGGCAGGAACACCCGCTCCACCTCGAGCCGGAGACGCTTCGCGTCCGAGCCGAGCCAGCCCAGCTTGCCCAGGTGATGCATGATCTGCTGCGCCAGGCCGCCGTTGTAGCTGCTCTCGACGCTGAACTCGTACGGCAGCCGCACCGCGTGCGGGTTCGCCGGCGCGGCGAGGTCCAGCTCCGCCAGGTTCGGCCGCGCCGCGGTGCCGACGTCGACCTGTTCCGCCGACACCAGCTGAATAGCCTCGCCGCGCAGTTCCCGCTGCCACGCGGCCTTCGGCCTCGACCGGAGGTGCCGCAGGCCCACGACGCCGAGCACCGCCCGGTCCAGCAGCTGCGGGCGGCTGCGGGTGACCTCGACCACGACGGTTGCGGGACGCCTGAACCGCACCGCCGGGCCGAACGAGGCCTGCCGCTGCAGCCGGGTCAGCTGCTCGCCGACGAAGCCACGCCGGCCGCGCGAATTGCCGGCGCTCACACCGCCGGAGATGCCGTCGGGCTCGGTGCCTTTCGGTCCGGCGCCCGACCCGCTCGCGCTCGCACCGCGCGACCAGCCGACGGACTCGCCGCGGTCCTTCATCTCGTACGCGTACCGCTGCAGGATCCGCCCGACGTCGGTGCTCTTGCCGATCGCCTCGCCGTCGCCGAGGCTCGCCTTGATCCGGACGGTGATTTCCTCGCCGGTCATGTTGCCGGCCATGACCGGCACCGAGACCGCCCAGCCGCCCGGGGACAGCATGTCCTCGAGCTTGCCCCACCAGCGCCGCCCGGCGAGACGGCCGTAGAAGTTGCGCCACAGCCCGATGTTGCGCCGTTCGGCGCCCGGCGAGACCGCCTCGATGCCGCGCATGACCTCGGCGAAGAGTTCCTCGCCGTTCAGGTCGATCAGCGAGAACCGGTTCTGCCCGACCCCGGCGAGCAGGTGCTCGGGCAGCGCCCCGCCCTCCGGCATCGCCCGCAGCCGCGGATCGCCGGCGATCGCCGCCTCCAGCGCCGCCGCGTACGCCGGCAGCTCGGCACCCTCGACGGCCGGCACCTCCGGGAACTGCTCGACGAGCCGAGCGTGCAGGTTCCTGGCGAACTCCTCGGTGCGCGGCAGGCCCGGGTCGGGCAGGTTCGCCGGGTATGCGTCCTCACCGACGCGCAGCTGGGCATCGCGCAGGTCCCGCTGGAACCGGTTGACGATCCGCACCGCCGAGGCGCGGTCCAGTTCCAGCTTGCCGTTGGCGTACCGGGTGAGCGCGTCGGTCAGCTGGTGCAGCGGCACCGGCAGGTCGCCCATGCCGTACAGGTCGAGGGCGTCGCGTTCGGGTAGCGAGTACACCACCGTCCGGGGCGGCAACTGCTTCATCTGGATGCCATCATCGCCCTGGTCGTGGCGCACACCGGTGACCCGGAAGTCGACCGGCATGGTGTACGTGTAGTGCTGACCCAGGTAGATGATCAGCCCTTCCTCGCCGGTGATCTGGGTCAACGTGTGGGAGGCACCGTGCGACCGGCTCCCGCTGACACCCCCGCCGTCGGTGCCGTGCACGCGGTCCTCGCCGGTGTGCAGCCCCCGGCCACCGGATGCGTCTGCGCTGTGCTCGGTGTCCCGCGACATGCCGGCGCTGTTGCTGCGCAGCGCCAGGTGGATGTCGCCGACGACACCGTCACCGGCGCCGCTGAAGGTCGACGCGCCGGGGACCGCCTCGACCTTCACGGTGGCGTGCGAGTTGTCGACGATGTTGCGCCAGCTGCTACGCCGCTCGGGCGCCTCGTACCCGATCAGGTCGGTGCGGTAGCCGATACCCTGGCCGAACGCCGAGCTGAACAGCGTCGCCCCGGCTGCGACCAGGCTGCGCACGTTCAGCGCGGAGACCAGGTGCGCGAACGCGCCGGTGCCCGTGCGCGGCCCGCCACCGAGCGCCCGCACCCCGGCCTCCAGCATCCCGGTCGCGTCGAGGTGCCGGATCGCCGCGCGGTTCAGGACCGACCGTGGGGTGACCGCGGGGCCCTCGGGCGTCAGCACCCGTTCGGTTGTCGCCTCCGGCAGGTGACCGACCGAGGTGACGAGCTCGACCTTCTGGTTGTTGACGCGGGCCAGCTCGGCCCAGTGCCCGTCCGGATGCTCCACGGACGCGACGATGTCGATCACCACTTCGAACCGCGCCGTGCCGTCCGCGCCGCTCTCCCCCAGCAGCACCTGGTTGGCCGTCTCGCCGTCGTTGAAGCTGCCGCCGCGGCGGCGGGTGTAGCCGTACCCTGCGCCGGCGCTGTCGAAGTCGACGTCGCGGTGGCCCGCGTGGTCGCCCGCCATGCCGGCGCTCATGCCGAACGGCTTCAGCTGCCCGGTCTGCCCGCGGCCACGGCTCGCCGACTCCGAGTCGATGTCGAGGTTGACCTCGGTCCAGGCGCGGCTGTGCCCCAGATACCGCACCTGCCGTTCCTTGATCTGCACCCGCACTGTCTCGCGCTCGCCGTGCTCGTTGACCAGCACGATGAACACGCCGTCCTGCGTCGCCTGGTCGTAGGAGCCCTCCAGGCGCATCGCCGACAGCTCCTGCAGCATCGCTTCCGCCTTCTTCGGATCGACCGGCAGGAACGGCCTGACCCCGCCCGGCCGGTTCCCACCCGACTGCAACGCCCTGGTCACCAGCTCGCGCAGCTCGTCGTTGCCGTCCACGCCCTTGAGATCCTGGGCCAGCCCCTGGCCCACGCCGGGCATCAGCGCGCCGTCGGCCGTCCGCCAGTTGGGCGCCTCGCCGCGCCGCCCGGGCGGCGGACTCTCGTCCAGATCGTCGACGAGCACGAGCTTGCCGGCCTTCTCACTGCGGGCCTTGTCCTTGGCCGCCGCGGACACCGGGAGCCCGGCGCGGTACGCGTACGGCTCGGGGATGACGAACAACCCGCTGCCCTCGGTGATGCAGTGCGTCGGCTGCGGTGCCCCGTCGCCCAGGTCGACGGTGGCGACGTGCGTGACCGGGATCTTGTACGTCTGCGTGTACCCGGAGTAGCGCTGCACGCTCGGGTGGATCGCGTTCCCGCCGGCACCGGCCGACACCTGCCGACCGGTGCCACCAGCGGCCGAGAAGGCGACACGGCCGGACTCCCCGGCGAGCCGCTCGGCCAGCCAGGCGACGCCGAGCTTGTTCATCGCCCACTTCAGCCCGACGGCGGCGCCCCCTTGCCACGAACCGTTGAGCCCGAATTCGGCCGCGGCCTGGGAGAAGGTGACCCGCAGCCACTCCAGGTGCACCTTCCGGCTGCGGTTGCCGACCCGCTCGGCCCGATCGCGGTGCTCGTCGGTGCGGATGCTGACCGACGCCGGGTTCCCGCCGTCGTCGGTGATGACGGCGCTCAGCTCGAACGGACCGTTGATCGTCTGCTGCAGCCGCGCCGGGTACAGCTCCAGCAGCAGCGCGCGCACCTGCTCCCGGGCGACTCCTCCCGTCGGCGCCCGGTCGCCGAGCGCCGCGATCACCTGGTCGTACAGCTCGTTGAGGCCGTCCAGCGCGAGCACCGCGTGCTCGGGGATGTCCGTCTCGGGTTCGTCCGGCGGCGCCAGCTCGTCGTCCTGGACCGGCTCGGTGAACGGGTGCGCGAGCGCGAGCTGGACGCGGGCCTTTCCCACCGGCTCGAACGCCACATCCTGCCAGTCCTTCGCGTCGCCGGCCCGCACCTGCAGTTCCCAGCGTCCGTCGGCGTCGTACTCCGTGGACTCGCCCCGGTTGTCCATGACCCCGCCAGGCATGGTGAAGTCGGCGCCGACGACCCTCTTCGACGTCGCACGCGACCCGCCGGCGTTGCCCTCGGCGATGACGTGGTCCTTGGCGAACAGCTCCCCCCACATGGCGCCGGCCCGGATCCATTGCAGCCACTGGAACGGAGCATCCGCGGGAATCAGATGCTGCACCTGCGACAGGAAGCCGCCGACAACACCGCCCAGGTCGACCCTGCCGGACCAGCCGACGCTGCGGGATCGCGCGTCGGCGAGGACGCGGCTGTTCTGCACGAACGTCGGGATCTGGCCGATCATCAACTCGGAGATGGTCGTCATCGGGTCGGCGACCTCAACCAGCTCACCGTGATCGAAGCGGACCTTGAACCCGATGATGTTCGATTCGTCGATGCCGATCGCCAGCATCTGACCGTCGTCGCCGGCCACGCCCCGCCACGCCGAGCGCAGCACCCGCTCCAGCTCCTCGGGGCGCAGATGCGCGTCCTTCGGCAGGTACCCGTTGATGACCGCCACCAGCTCCGCCATCTGCGGCAGCCGCCCGTGCGCAACCGCCGACTGCAGCGCTTCCTGGATCGGGCGGGTGGGCTGCAGCGCCTGCCGGTACGGCTCGTACCGCGCGTGTGCGACTGCGGCGGCGGCGATGATCGCGGCGGTTTCGCGCGCGACGGTGGCCGGGTCGTCGAGCCGGTCCATCGTCGAATACCACGCGTCGCGGGCCTGGCGCAGCGCGTCGGCGATGGTCTGGGCCTCCACCGCCGCCGCTTCGTACCAGCGGAGCATGCGCCCGTGCCGCTCGCGGTTCTGCCGCTGCTCCTCCTGCTCCGGCGTCTCCTTCTCGCCGGGCGTCTGCGGCGTGGATGGCGCCGTCGCCGCCTTCTGGTGGACCGCCTGGCGTACCCGCAGGCCCTCCGCCGCGGCGGTCATCATCGTGACCGCGGTCGCCAGCGCGCCGCCCAGCACTTCAAGCGTTGCGATGTCGGCGCCGTCGGACAGCCGCTGCACGGCGCTGTGAACGGCGGCCAGGGCCGGGTCCGTGTTGCCGAGCCGCAGCGCGCTGTACGGATCGACCGTGGCACCCGCCCGTTCCGCGGCGGCGATCAGCCTCCGGGTCTCCGGCAACCGCACCGCGGCAAGCGTGGCCGGTGCCGCCGAAAGGATCTCCGTGGTCGCCTCGAGAATCACCCTGGTCGGCGACTCGGGCATCGCGTGCAGCGCGGCGAGCGAGTCGAGCGCACCGACCACCGGGTCGGCTTCGCCGGGGAATGCGGCACCGACGGCGATGGCGAACTGGGTGACCGCGACCTGCGGCGACACACCGTCGGCCAGGACGCCGAACAGCCAGTTGCGCAGCTCGGTGTGCGCCTGATCGGCGCCCGGGCGAGCGGCCAGCAGCGGCCGCATCGTCGCCATGATCTCGTCGGCGCGTTCGACGGCCGCATACAGGCCGGCGCGGCGCTGCTCGACGCCTTGCCAGTGCCGCCGCGCCTGGACGAGCACGGCGCCGAGGCCTGGCTGCCCGGGCTCCCGCACCGCGGTCTGCGCCGCGCGCAGGTGCTCGATCATTTGGACGTGCTCGGCGGCCGCCTCGTCCAGGATTCCGAGGTACAGGTCGCGCTCGACCTGATGGCGCTCCAGGAGCCGGTCGACGGCGCCGGCGAGGGTGTCCAGGTGCGCGTCCGACGGGGCCTGCCGGAGCTCGGCGTGCGCGGCGTCGACCTCGCCGGTGCCCAGCTCGGGTCCGGGCCGGGCGGGCAGCGTCAGCGAGGACTGGTCCCGCATGGCCGCGGAGACCAGCTCGTACACCGACCGGGCCGGCGGAGACAGCAACGGCGGCACTGCCGGGTCGGCGGCGTCGGGGCGGTGCCGCAGCCGGCTCGCCAGCGTCTGGCGGGCGGCGTCGCGGGTGTGCTGCGGCGCGCGGGGATCCGCGGCCAGCTCGGCCACGGCGACGGTGACCTGCCGTTGCGTGCGGGCCTCCAGCTTGGCGGCACGGCGGCCGAACGGACCGGGGCGGCCGCGCCCCAGCAGCGTCGTGAGCCGGACGGCGGCGGTGACGCGGAGCTGGTGGTGATCGACGTGGCCGCTGAGGTCGGCGAGCTCCCGGACGAGCCGGCTCGCGTCGAGGAACCGTTCACCGGATGCCCGGGCGGGGGCCCGGCGGACGCGGAGTGTCGGCGTGCCGTCCTGCCGGAGCATGATGAAGGCGTCGCTCCGCAGGTTGGCCGCGTGCACGGCCTGGCGCAGCACGGCGAGCGCCAGCGCGCGCCGCGTCGCCGGCAGCAGCGGGCTGTCCGGCGCGAGACCGCCGATCTCGTCGGCGAGCTGCTCGACGGTCAACCCGGACAGGTGCCCGACCGACTGCGCCGCCGCGTCGGTGGCTGCTACCGGCTCCGCCGGGTCACTGTCTTGCTGGACTGGTGCCGCCCGATCCGGCTGCTGTGCTGCGGCGACCGGCTGCGTGGAGGTTTCGGCCTGCGTGGGCGTTTCGGCGTGTGCGGAGGCAGCCGGCGGGCCCGCCGCTCGGATCTGGTTCAGCAGCGCCATCGCCTCGGCGCTCCAGCCGGACGGCGCCGCCCACGCACCGACCTCGGTCCGCAGCCGCACGTACCGTGCGGGGTCCGCGACGTCGGCGGCCTGCAGCTGCTCGGCCAGGCGGCGCTCGTTGCGGTGCAGCTCCGTGCGCAGTTCGTGCAGCAGTTCCTCGGTGGCCGTCCGTACGGCGGCGGGGGTGCCGGGGTCGGCCAGCAGCTCGGCGGCGCGCAGTACCGCGTCCCGCAGCACCAGCTGATCCAGCACCGCCCAGGCGAGGGTCGCGGTCGAGGTCGACCCGATCCTCCCGCGTCCGTCGGGGCCGTGTGCGAGGACCGCCTCGGCGACCGCCGCGACGGTCCGCTCGGCAATGACCCGCCGGGGGTCGCGCAGCGCGGCGTCGGCCGGGTGGAGCGGCACGGTGACGTCTGCGCCCATGCCGGCCGACGGGCCGAACCGGATCGTGAGGTCCATCGGCGCGTGGCCCGGCAGCGCCACCGTCACCACACCGGGCTGGCCGGGGCGGGCGTTGACGAAGGGGATCGAGGCGAGCGCGTCGGCGACCGCCCACTGGAGCCCGGCGTCGAGCCCGGACAGTGGGTCGACGGCTGCCGGCTGCGGGCCGAGCCACTGCTCCCGCGCCTGCGCCATCGCGCGCTGATGCGCTGCGGCCGCCCGGTGCACGCCGGCGGACACACTGTCCCTGAGCTTGTTGGCCGAAGCCAGGTGCTGCTCGGCCAGCAGCTCGTGCTCGGCGGCGAGCTGGTCGTGTGCGCGCGCCCCGTCGGCGTCACCGTCCTGCGCGATCCGGGTGGCCGCAGCCTGTTCGGTGGCGGCCTGCTCGCGCAGCTTGGTGCTGGACTGTTCCAGCAGGAGCGCGGCCTGGTGCTCCCGCTGCGCCTGACTGAGCGTGGCGTCGAGCCCGATCCGGTGCTCGGCGACGCCGTCGGCGGCCAGGGTCGCGGCGATCCGGGCGGTGTTGCCGCGCAGGAACTCGTCGAGCCGCTCCTCGAAGTCGGCGCGTGCACGCTGGGCGTCGTCGCCGGCGTTGGCACCGCGGTAGGCGTCGAACGCCGCTGCCAGCTCGTGCACCGCGTCCAGGTCCGGCAGCCGTTCGTGGGTCCGCAGTGCGATGTCCTCCTGCGGCAGGGTCGACGGCCGGTACCCGGTGCCGTGCCAGGCGGCCAACCGCGCGTACAGCCATTGCGCGTCGGTCCACAATGCGAGCGGGTCGCCCTGCCGCCAGCCGCCGGCATACAGCATCTGCACGAGAAACGCGCGCTCGAGTGCCAGCTTGGTCGGAGCGTCGGTGCCCGGCTTGGTGTACAGCTCCGCGAGCACGTCCATCACGGCCTCGTGCTCGCTGCCCGTGCCCTCCTGGGCCTGCTGCTGCCATCCCGGCGTCCGCAGCAGCAGGTACAGGCGCTGCTGCTCCACCGTCAGCTCTTCGAACGGCACCACGGCGTCGACCAGGTCCCACAGGGCGAGCGCGTTCGGCGCGGTGTCGCCGAGTCCCAGGTGGTCGAGGTGCGCGGTCAGATCCCGGATCAGCGCGGCCCGTTCCGCCGGGACGGTGACGGTCACGAGGCGGGTGACGAGATGCTGGATGTCACCGATGCCGCCCACGTCATGGTGGGACAGCTGCGCATCGTCGCTCAGCGGCGCCGCGGACGGCGTCAGCAGGTGCCGCTGCGGTGCCGCGTTCAGCGAGTGCCACGGACTGCGCCGCAGCGTTGAGATCACCTCGAACATCTCGTGAACGAACGTGGTGACCACGTCAGCCCCGGCGGGATGGACCGCTGAGAGCACCACCGTCACGTCCGAGGCCCGCCGCTCGGCGGACGGACCGATCGGGAACAGCGAACCGGCTCGCAGTTCGCCGGCCTCGCCGACCGTCACCGTCGCCGTCAACGCGGACCCGTCCCGCAGCTCCACCTCGACAAGCCCGGCGATGAGCCGGCCTTCCGGGTCGACGCGGACACCGCCGTCCCCATCGGGCTCCTCGACCAGCCGCACCTCCCTGATGAGCGAGTTGCTCACAACCTGCCGCCGGATCCCGTCCCGGAACGCTGCGGCGATCAGGTCCGCGGCCGGCTGCGAAAGCATGCCCTCCGTGGTGCGTGTGCCGGGTACAAAGGTCGCGGTGATCGGTGGCCCGGCCTGCCCGGCCCCCACCAAGGCGGTGTCTGCCTGGGCCTGCTGTGCGTCCGGTGCGTCGTCTTGCGGCGCGGGGCGGCGATCCGCCGCGGTCGCGGCCTGTGCGGCCATCTGCCGCAGGTGGCGCGCGACATCGGGCCGGCCCTTCGCCTGCGCCCGGTCCGCGGCGCGGTTGAGCGCCTGCACCTGTTCGCGGAGCGGCAGAATCGCGGGGCTGGCGGGGACCGGTGTCCCGCTCTCCGGTTTGGCGAGGGTGCCCGTCTCCTGCACCTCGGCGATGAGCCGCCGGGTCGCCTCCGACCGCACCAGGCCGGCGGCGATCGGCGCCGTCATCAGGATGTCGGCCACCGACTCTCCGATCGCAGCCGACAGCGTCGCGGGCAACCTCGCGGTCGGTGCCGCGCTCAGCTCGTGCAGCTCCGCGAGCACGTCGAGCGAGGCGGCCACGGGATGCTGGTTGCCGGGGAACTCGGCGCCGATGACCCTGGCGATCTGGGCGATCGCGTGGCCGGGCTCGTCGCCGTCGGCGAACCAGCCGAACAGCTGCTCCCTGAGCTCGGCCCGCGCGTACTCGGCGCCCGGCCGGTCCGCCAGCAGCGGCAGCACCTCGTGCCAGTGCGCACGGGCCTCGGCCGCGGTCACCGGCTGGTTGGCCACGGCAGCGTCCGAGGACGCTTCCCCAGACGCCGCCGGTGTACCGGCGGGCGAGTCGTGCGCGGGTTGTGGCGTCTGGTCGCCGGAGGTCTGCGCTGGGGCCTGCCCCTGGTCCCCCTCGACGCCGGAGCCATCAGCGGGGGTACCGCCGTGGGGTGTGGACGCGCTGGGGTCGCCGGCGGTGACGCCCGGTGCCTGCGGAGGTTGCTGCTGCGGTGCGGCGTCGGCCGGCTTCGGCACCCCGGAAAGGCCCATGATGCGGTGCTGGTGAATGGCCGCGGCGGTCTGTTGCAGATCGGGAACGAGATCGACGAGGCGCAGCTGCGCCATGCCGAGGCGTTCGTTGACCAGGTCGAGCTTGGCCAGGTTGCCCTCGGAGGCGTTGGCCTTGTACTCCGCGGCCACCGCGTGCTGGTGCTCGACCGCGGCCTCGACCTCCATGACCACCACGGGTGCCTCGGGATGGTGCGACTGCCGGAACACGGCGTCTTCGTGCGAGGTGTAGAACGTGACGTGGCCCGGTTCGCCGCTGCGGGCGGCGCGCCGTTCGGCCTGGATGTCGATGGAATGCGACACCTCGGAGTGGCCCGAGATCCGCACGTGCAGGCCGCCCTGTTCGAGGGCGGCCAGGGTGGGCCTGATGTCCACGCCACGCGCGCCCTGCATGTTGATCACGACGACCCTGCCCTGCTCACCCGCCTCGTCGAAGATCTGCTGCAGCGCCTCCTCGGCCTTGACCCCCTTCAGCTCGAACCAGCGGGCGTCGACGGCCACGTGCGGAACCTCGAGCGCCGACAGCCGTCGGGAGATCTGCCAGACGTCACCGTTCTCGACGCCGATCAGTACCTGCGGAGCGCCGTCTGGTTTGCCGCCTTCCCCGCCGAAGTGCATGTCGCGGGTGTCTTCGGCCATCCGGTCGAACGTTTCCGCCCGCGTCGCGGACACGACGTCCGGGTCCCGTACCAGCTTCGACGTGTAGTACGAAGGGACATCGTGAACGACCGGGGACAGTCCCCGGCGGCCGAACACCTCGCCGTGACCCATGGCGGTGCCCGAGGCACCCACCACCGTCTCGTACCGTTTGAAGAGCTCGCCAGCCGTGACCTGTTTGCTGATCCGCGCGTCGCCGCGGATGACGAGTCCTTCTCTGGCCTCCACCGCCTGGGCCAGGCCATCGCTCCACCGGCTTTCCCGCAGGCCGTGGCCCGCCGTCGTGGCCGACGGGTCGTTCATCAGCTTGTGCGTGGCATTGGAGATGATGATGATGCGACGGTTCTCCCCTGCCTCCATGCTGGAGACCAGGTAGTGCTCGTTCACCTTGAGGTCCCACTTGGCCTTCGCCGCATTGTGCAGCCGGTGCAACTGCTCGGCCGTCGGCCGCGCGCCGCGGAGCACCTCCTGGACTTTCGCCAGGCCTTCGGGGGTCAGGTGGAGCGGGCTCGGTGCCCAGTCACCAGGCAAGCGCCCGAAGTCACGCTCGGTCAGCCACCCGCTTTCGACCAGGTCCCGCGCCCACACCACCTGGGCACGGACCGCGTCGGTGGCCGGCACCAGCACACCGTCGCTGATGACGAACGTGCTGTCGGCGTACACCAGCACCTCATCGATCTCATCGACGATCGCCAGCGTTCCGCGTATTTCCTTGTCCCGCAGGTAGCTGAACGCGGCGTCGTCCACCGTCCCGACGTAGACCGTCGGGCGGCCGCGCCTGGCCACCGGGACGTCGCCCTCCGGGTTCATCCGGTGCAGGTCGAAGTCAAGGTCCCGCAGCAGGTGCTCGAACTCGCGGAACTCCCGCGTCGCCAGCGTGTCACGAGAGGTCAGGAAGTGCACGACCTCGCCTTCCGCCGCTTTCACCACGGCATGGAAGCGGTACGCCATCGACTTGCCCTCGCCGGCGAGCATGTTGACGGTCCGGCCGTTCATGAACCCGTTGACCGCTTCGACCTGCGTCCACCGCGGATACTTCTTGGGATCCGCTCGGTGCAACAGTTCGTACACTGCCGCCATGCGCTCCGCCGCGTTGCCGGTCCGCGCCAGCCGGCCCAGCTCCGGTCGCGGCAGGCCGCGCATCCTGTCCGCCTGCGCGTCGATGTCGTGCATGATCCGCGCTGTGTCGAACCGGTGGTGCGCGCCGGCCAGCCATGCGTCCACCTCGGCGGGGCGCGCCCGCGCGTCGACCCATCTGCCGTTGCCGTCCGGCACATACGTCAGCCCAGTGGCGTGGCTGCGATACGTCAGCTCCGTCCCGTCCACGTGACGGATCGCGTCGCCCTTCGTGATCACGAGGTCGCTGCCGTCGGCGAGCTTCAGGGAAACGCCCTGCTCGATGCTCTCGACCACCATGTCGCTCGGCGCGCCATGCTCCGACCACGTCTCAGACAGCTTCCCTTCCCGAGGAAGTCCTCGGTGGTAGATGTGGCCGTCGTCCGTCACCAGCCGCAGCTGTCCGTTGCGGTCGATCACGCTCAGGGCGCCCTCGGACAGCCGCACAGGCTCCGCCCGGCCCGCGACGTCCAGGAAGGACTCGCCCCGCGCCCGGAACGAGCCGTCTGTTTGCCGGGCCCACTCCGCGCCGTACGCGGTCACCACCTCCGGCCCCCGCGAGCCAGGCAGGAACCGTGACCACCAATGCCGATTCCTCGCCGCATCCCTCGCCACGGCCGCGTCGTCGGCCCGCGCCGGCCCTTCGGCCGCCGGCCGCGCGCCTTCGGCGGCCACCGGCCGGTCCGCGCCACCCGACGCATCGCGCCTCGCGGCCGAGCCGGCGGCGTCCCCGGCCACCTCCGGCGTCCGCCCGCCTCGAGGCGACTCCGCGCTCGCGGCGTGGGAGCCGACCACCCCGGGCTCGCTCGCATGCGGCGGACGGCCCGCCTCGGGCCGCGCGACCGGCTCCGGCCGCGCCAGCGGTTCACCGGCAACCTGCCGGGCGGCAGCGTCGACGGGCGCGCGGGACGGCTCCCCGCCGGGCAGCCCGGGCTGTCTCGGGTGGGCACCAGGCGTCACTTCCGCGCCCGAGCCGAGGTGAGCTCCGGACAGCGTTGCCGGGGACCCACCGTGCGCCGGCGCACCGCCCTTCCCGGCGGCGGACGGCACGCCTCCCGGCGACGGATTCCCTTCGGCCGGGTGCACCGCGCCGTGGCCGGCCCCGCCACCCGCGTTGACCGCCGGCGTGGCCGGGCCTTGATGTGGGCCCGCGTTGCCGGGCGGGCCAGGGCGCGGACCGCTCTGCGGACGCGATGGCGCCTGTGATGCGGCAGCGGGCTCCTCCGCAGTGGCGGGCCGCTGCTGCCGTGCCGCCTCCGGCTCCCCAGCGGCGCGGCGGGCAGGCGTTTCGGTGGTCGACGCGGCACTCCCGGGCGCGCGGGCTTCCGAGGACGCGGCGGACCTCGCCGGGACGTCGGTGCCCGCGCCCGCTCCACCTCCAGCAGTTCCAGGCCGCGACCCGCTGTCGAGGTGACCGGGGACTCTGCCGGCGTCGGCCCGGAACTGCTCGGGCAGCATCCTGTCGAGGGTGCGGACGGCGGCGGTCTGCACGGGGTGGAACTCGCGGACGGCGGCCGCGGCGAGGTAGACCCGGCTTCCGAGACCGGTGGCACGCAGGGGCCGCATCACCCGCATCGCGATGCCTGCGCCGCCCTTGGTGCCGACGAAGGTGCTGATGGTGGCGGCGGTGTAGGCCAGGTGGTAGGTCCAGCTCGCGCCCTTCTCGTCGAAACCGGTCATCGTCTTGCCGGTGGCCCACAGCACCGAGCCGAGCTCGCCACGCGCGAAGGTCGGGAAGCCGACCGTCTGGTCGAGGAGAATGCCCTGCCACGACGTGTAGGTGGCCGCCGCGCCGATGAGCGTGTACAGCCCGTCCCAGGCAGTGATGGCGTTGTACCAGCTCCAGCCGCCCTCGCCGTACCCGATGAGGCCGCCGGTCGCCAGGATGAGACTCTTGTACGAGTCGTACAGGCCGAGGGGGATGCCCATCAGCAGGCTGCTGCGGCCCGGGTCCGGCTTCTCGGGCTCCTCGGGCGCTTCGACGGGCATGTAGAGGTTGCCCGCCGCTTCCTTGACCATCGCCTCGACCTTGCCGACCACAGCCTCCGCGAACCGGTCCCTGGCAAAGGCCGTTCCCGTGCCGGCGATCCAGTGGATCCTGCGGAAGATGCCGTCCTGCTTGTCGACGAAGTCCTTGATCTGTTGTCGCACCTTGTCGACGTACGTGGCATAGCTGCGGTAGGACCCGGCGATGCCCGCGAAGGCGTCGACGAAGTCCTTGTTCGCGGTGTTGACGTCGACGATGTGGGACTTCCAGGCCGCGGCCATGGAGTCCTGCCAGACACCGCGCTGATTGAGGTTGTTCGCCGCGGTGGCGGCGAGGCTGAGGGCGTTGGCCGCGTTGTCGGTGACCGTGTCCCAGACGTCGGCGTTGGCGTTGATGGCGTCCACGTCGTCGTCCGGCCAGAAGAGGCGCTTCCGGTCGCCTCTACGTTCGAGCATGTGGTGCCACAGCTCGCAGCCGGGTTCCGTGACGGTCATGCCGCAGCCCTCACGTCAGGCCTCGTCGCCGTCGGTGGCGAGGGCGGCAGCGGCGAAGCTGTCGCCGGTCACGTACTTGTGCACGGCCTCGCCGAGCAGGTCCGCGATGGTGAAGTAGATGGGGGGCACCTTGGTGCCGGCGTCCTTGGTCTCGTCAATCGGCTTGCCGATCACCACCTTGAACGCGGTGCCGAGCGGGCCGGCGCCGATCCCGGTGTTGGTGGCGGGGGCGCCCTTCAGCGCCGACTCGAAGTTCGTGCCCGCCGTCCGCACCTGCTCCGTCACGGCCTCGGTCGGACCGACCCACATGTCGATGTAGCCGTCACCGCCGCGGTCGACCTCGTTGTCGCTCACCGCTGCTCACCTCGCGCGGTCTCCTCGTCGAGCGCGGTCAGCAGCGGATCGAACCGCAGGTCGGTGGACTCGGGGGTGGCCTCCTCGGGCAGGAAATGCTGGACGATGGCGAAGCACTCCTCCTGGGCGACGGCCATGGCCCGGTGCACGGTCTCGACGATGGTCTTCGCCAGCGCGGCCGAGTCGGGGGCGCGGTGGATGCGCGGGTCCAGGTGCAGCTCCAGCAGCTCGTGGGAGGCGCCGACCGTCGCGATGATCAGGCCGTCGTCGGACTCCGCGATCCCGCGGACCTTGGCCATGCGGTCGCGCATGGCCCGGATGTCCTCGGCCATCTTCTTGTGCTCGGCATACATGTCCAGGTGCAGTGACGGGTCCACGGCGCCTCCCTTGATCGCTTCCGGGCCAGTGTCACGTGGGCATCGGCGCGGCGCGGCCGCCTGGCCTGTTGCGGCCACGCGCGGATG
The DNA here is from genome assembly GCF_040674675.1 of Dactylosporangium sp. NPDC049742. Lineage (NCBI taxonomy): Bacteria > Bacillati > Actinomycetota > Actinomycetes > Micromonosporales > Micromonosporaceae > Dactylosporangium > Dactylosporangium sp. NPDC049742. The sequence goes on from NZ_JBFANF010000011.1 coordinate 49,519, forward strand.
TCGGCAAACGGCCTGCCGGACGATCCGGGGGTGAGACGACGCCGAGTACACCTGGCCGCCGCCGTAGTGGCCGTGGCAGCGCTGCAGGTCGCCGGCAGCGCGAGCCCGGCGCGGGCAGCACCACCGGCGGGTGCCTGTCACAGTCCGGAGCAGGCCCGCAACCAGATCCAGGCCCAGCCGTGGGCGCAGCAGCTCCTCGACCCGGAGCGGGCCTGGCCGCACAGCCGGGGCGCCGGCGTGCTGGTCGCGGTCGTCGACTCCGGCGTCGACGCCGACCATCCGCAGCTGCGCAGGCCGGGCAAGGTGCTGCGGGGCCGGGACTTCTACCTCGCCGGTACGCTGCCGGGCTCCTTCGACTGCGTGTCCCACGGCACCGGTATCGCCAGCATCATCGCCGCCGACCCGGTTCCCGGGGTCGGCTTCCACGGCATCGCACCGGACGCGCAGATCCTGCCGGTCCGGATCAACGACCGGGACGTCGGCGATCAGGGCCAGTCCCTGCGGATCGACCCGCAGGTGGTGGCCGACGGCATCCGCTACGCCGCCGACCAGGGCGCGAAGGTGATCAACCTGTCCCTCGCAGGCCACGACGACTTCCCCGTGATCCGGCAGGCGGTGGCGTACGCGGTGGCCCGCGACGCGCTCGTGGTCGCCGCGGCCGGCAACTCGCAGCAGGACGACCACACCGAGCTGCCGTCGTACCCGGCCGCCTACGACGGCGTGCTTGGCGTCGGGGCGATCGACATCGACGGTGCCCGGCCGCCCGGTTCACAGATCGGCCCGTACGTGGACCTCGTCGCACCAGGGGTCAAGGTGGTGGCCGCGACGAGGGTCGACGGCCACACCTATGACGACGGCACCAGTTTCGCCGCGCCGTTCGTGACGGGGACGGCGGCGCTCGTGCGGGCCGCCTGGCCGAAGCTCACCGCGCCCGAGGTGGCGCAGCGGCTGATGGCCACCGCCAGCCCGGCCCGCGGCGGCCTGGGCAGCGACCGGTACGGCGCCGGCCTGGTCAACCCGTACCGTGCGGTGACCGACGGGCTGGACCTCGACCCGGTGGCGGCGCAGTCCCCGTTCGTCCCGCGGCCACCGGATCAGGAGCGGCTCGACCGGGCCGCGTGGGAGCTGGGCACGGCGGCAACGGCGAAGTGGCTGGCCGTCGCGGCGGCCGGCGGGATCGCGCTGACCTTGCTGGTCGCCGTCACCCTGCCGCGGGGGCGGCGGCGCCGCTGGCGGGCGGGACGGGCCGCCGCAGTGCCGACCGCGCCGACGCCGGTCGAACCGCCGGAGCAGATCTTTCTCATCGGCGACCGGTGAACCAGACGCAGATGCCCGGTGCGCTGACAGCGCACCGGGCACCAGACACAGTGAGCGGGATCTACATGAACGATGCGATGTCCCGGCCGACGCTGGCTGACGTCTCCCGGCCGGCGTAGCCGACGCCGCTCCATCCCCCGCTCTCCGTCTGCAGCCCGTCGGTGTGGTAGCCAGTCTGCTTCACCTGGAACTGGTTGTTGTCGAGGTGCTCCAGCTGGTGCTTGTCGTCCCAGTACTCGCCGGCGCCGGCCGCCATGCGGAACAGGTCGCTCGCCTGGTCGCTGAGTTGTCTCGCGGCGTCCTGGGCGGATGACGCTGCGAGGTCCATCAGCGAACTGTCGATCAAAACATGCATGGCAACGCTCCTCTCAGACGGGGTTGATCACTTTGTCGGTGCCGAAGCCGTGCGACTGGATCTGGGCGTGCGCCGCGTCGTCGCCGTTGGTGTACGACCGCAGGGCCAGGCCGCCGACCTCGCCGAGCCGCTGCACCCCTTTGTAGACCCGGCTGCTGAAGTCCGAGTCGCGGTGATCACCGAGGTTGAGGCCCGCCGGCAGCGCCGTCCCGCCCAGACCCTGGTGCAGGAGGTCCAGAACGCCCTTGCTGTGGACCCGGCTGACGCTGAGGTGGTCGTCCGCGGTGGTTCCGGCGAACGTGTTCAGGCGATGCAGGAAGTCGCCGTGAACGCTTACCCTTTCGCTACCAGTCATGTGTCCCTCCGAATTCGCTCAGGTATGACTGTGCGGAAACGGTATTTCGCCGCCGTCGCGGCGACGGCTGGGCGGCACTTTCCTGCCATCGGTCCCAACCGGTGCCGCCGCTCGCGGACGATCACCCTCGTGGCGATAGTCGTGGTGAGGAGACCGGTGCGCCGGCCGGCGCCGGAGATGCTGGCGGGCGAGCTGATCCTGCAGCCCCCGCCGGAGATCCCCCCGCCGCCGGCCCGGCAGTGGACGCAGCTGCTCATGGTGCTGCCGATGGTGGCCATGACCGGCTCGATGATGCTGATGTACTCCGGCTCGATCAACGGCTCGATCCGGTACATCACGTACGGCCTCATGGGCGTCGGCATGCTCGCCATGGTCGGCATGGGGCTGCTGCAGGGCGGCGGCCCGAGCCGGCGGGAAATGGCATACGCCCGGCGGCAATACCTGCGCCACCTGGCCCAGCACCGGCTGCGGCTGCGACGCTCGGTGCGCCGGCAGCGCGAGGCGATGGAGTACCTGCACCCCGACCCGGCCACGTTGTGGTCCCTGGCGACGAGCCACCGCCTGTGGGAACGGCGCAAGCACGACCCCGACTTCGGCCTCGCCCGCATCGGCTGCGGCGCGCAGAGCCCCGCCACCGTGCTGGTGCCGCCCGACACCAAGCCCCTCGACGAGCTCGAGCCACTGTCCGCGCTGGCGCTGCGCCGGTTCGTCACCACCTACGCCACCGTCGACGGCCTGCCGATCGCCATCGCGGTCAACGGCTTCAGCAAGGTCTACCTGCGCGGCGAGCGCGCCCCGGTGCTCGGCCTGACGCGCGCGATGCTCGCCCAGCTGGCCGTCCTGCAGGCACCGGACGATCTGCGGATCGCGGTCTGCGCCGGCGACGAGCAGCGAGCCGACTGGGAGTGGGTGAAGTGGCTGCCGCACGCGCTGCACCCGGACCGCACCGACGCGGTCGGCCCGCTGCGCCTCGTGGCGCCGACGGTCCTGGAGCTGGAGGCGATGCTGGACGACGAACTGGTGAAGCGGCCCCGGTTCGACCCGGACTCCGACGTCCGCCTGCCCGGCCCGCACCTGGTCATCGTGATCGACGGCGGCTCGGTCGCCGTCTCGGAACACCTGATGACCGGCGGCGGCGTCGAGGGCGTGACCGTCGTCGACCTGACCGCCGCGCCGCCGAGAGCACTGGACCGCACCACCGTCGTGCTGCACCTGGACCCGCAGGGCGACATGGTCAGCGAGACCATCGACGGCGAGGCCCCGCTGGGCCGGGCGGACACGCTCGGCGCCGTCGCCGCCGAGGGACTGGCCCGCCAGTTGGCCCCGCTGCGGCTGACCGCGGGCGGCGCGCGCGGCGAGGCACCCATGTCCGCCGAGCTGGGCCTGGCCGAGCTGCTCGAACTCGGCGACCCGTACGCCTACGACCCGGCGATGACGTGGGTGCCGCGGCCCGACCGGGACCGGCTGCGGGTCAGGTTCGGCATCCGGCCCGACGGGGCCCCGATCGAGCTGGACCTGAAGGAGTCGGCGCAGGAAGGCATGGGCCCGCACGGCCTGCTGATCGGTGCCACCGGGTCGGGCAAGTCGGAGCTGCTGCGCACCCTGGTGCTGGCGCTGGCCGTCACCCACCCGCCGAACTCGCTGAACTTCGCACTCGTCGATTTCAAGGGCGGCGCCACGTTCACCCGGCTCGACGCGTTGCCGCACACCAGCGTCGTCATCACGAACCTGGCCGAGGAGCTGCACCTGGTCGACCGGATGACCGACGCGATCAACGGTGAGCTCATCCGCCGGCAGGAGCTGCTGCGCGCGGCGGGGCACTTCTCGTCGCTGCGCGACTACGAGAAGGCCCGGGTGGCGGGCGCGCCGCTGCCCGAGGTGCCGACGCTGCTGGTGATCTGCGACGAGTTCTCCGAGCTGCTGTCGGCCCGGCCCGACTTCATCGACATCTTCGTGCAGATCGGCCGGCTCGGCCGGTCCCTCGGGGTGCACCTGCTGCTGGCGTCGCAGCGGCTCGACGAGGGCCGGCTGCGCGGGCTGGAGGGGCACCTGTCGTACCGGATCAGCCTGCGCACGTTCTCGGAGTCGGAGAGCCGCGCGGTGCTCGGGGTGACCGACGCGTTCCGGCTGCCCCGGGCGCCCGGCCACGGCTACCTCAAGGTCGGCACCGACCCGATGGACCGCTTCCGCTCTGCGTATGTGTCCGGCGTGTACCAGCGCCTCGCCGGCGCCCGGGTGCCGTCCGCGACCGGCAGGACGCTGGTGCTGCAGGACTACACCACCGCGTATCAGGCGGCGGAGGTCGACGACGAGGCGTCGCCGGAGCCGATCGAGGCCGACGACACGCTGATCGGTGAGACCCTCCTGGAGATCCTGGTCGACCGGCTGGAGGGGCAGGGCACCCCCGCGCACCAGGTCTGGCTGCCGCCGCTGCGCGAGTCGCCGACGCTCGACGAGCTGCTCCCCGCGCTGTCCGTGCAGCCCGACCGGGGCCTCACCGTCGACTCAGCGACCATGACCGGCGCCCTGCAGGCGGTGCTCGGCATCGTCGACCGCCCGTTCGAGCAGCAACGCCTCCCGCTGAAGCTGGACCTGTCCGGCGCGGCCGGGCACGTGCTGATCATGGGCGCACCGCGGACCGGGAAAAGCACCGCCCTGCGTACGCTGATCACCAGCCTGGCGCTCACCCACACGCCGCGGGAGGCGCAGTTCTACTGCCTGGACTTCGGCGGCGGCACGCTCGCCTCGATCGCGGGCCTGCCGCACGTCGCCGGCGTGGCCGGCCGATTGGACACCGGCGTCGTCCGGCGCACCGTCGCCGAGGTCGCCGGGCTGCTCGCGCAGCGGGAGCGGGACTTCGCCGAGCGCGGGGTCGACGGCATCGCCACCTTCCGGAAGCTGCGCGCTCAGGGGCAGCTCGCCGACGACCCGCACGGCGACGTGTTCCTCGTGGTCGACGGCTGGCTGACGCTGCGCAACGACTTCCCCGACCTTGAAGAAACGATCGGCGACGTCGCCGCCCGAGGACTCGCGTACGGCGTGCACATCGTGGCCGCCTGCGCCCGCTCGTTCGACGTGCGGATGAACACCAGAGACCTGTTCGCGAGCCGCGTGGAGCTGCGCCTCGGCGACGCGATGGACTCCCTGATCGACCGGAAGGCGGCGGGACGGGTACCGGCGGACGCACCGGGGCGTGGGATCGCGATGAGCGGTCACCAGCTGCTCATCGCGCTGCCCAGGATCGACGGGGTCCCGTCCGCCGACGACCTGACCGACGCCACCGCGGCGCTCGTCACGGCGGTCAGCACGGCGTGGCCGGGCGAGCCGACGCCCTCCGTGCGGCTGCTGCCCGGCCTGCTCCCCTACGACGAACAGGCCGGGACCGAGGGCGGGCTCGCCGTCGGCATCCGCGAGCGGGACCTGACTGCGATGCGCCTGGACTTCGCCGCCGACCCGCACTTCTTCCTGCTGGCCGACACCCAGAGCGGCAAGACCTCGTTCCTGCGGACACTGGCCCGGCGGATCGAGGAGGCGTACGAACCGACCGAGGCCCGGATCATCCTGATCGACCACCGCCGGAGCCTGCTCGGCGACGTCAGCGGGGAGTACCTGCTCGGCTACGGCACCAACGACGACAACAGCGCCGGCCTGCTGGCCGAGGTGGCCCAGGCGCTGCGCAAGCGGCTGCCGGGCACAGACGTCACCCCCGAGCAGCTGCGCGACCGCAGCTGGTGGCAGGGGCCCGAGATCTTCGTGCTGATCGACGACTACGACATGGTCGCCACGCACAAAGACCACCCCCTGATGGCGCTGCTGCCGCTGGTCGCGCAGGGCGGCGACATCGGCCTGCACGTGGTCCTCGCACGGCGCAGCGGCGGGGCCGGGCGGGGCCTGTTCGAACCGTTCCTCGCCCGGGTCCGCGAGGTCGGCTCGCCCGGCCTGATGATGTCCGGCGACCGGGACGAGGGCCCGCTGCTCGGCGGGATGCGCGCCCAGGTGCTGCCGCCCGGTCGCGGCTGGCTGGTCGACCGCCGCGGCCAGAAGGACCTCGTCCAGATCACCTGGCTCGCACCCGGGCGATTTTGATGGCTGCCAATCGGATCAGGAGTGAGTGATGGACCCCGACAGGCTCGAAATGGTGGAGGAGGGGGTGGCAAGGTTCGTGGCCCTGGTCCAGGAGCATGGCGGCCCCGCCAAGGAGGTCCTCCAGCGGGAGGAGCTGAAAGCGCCCGACGGCGATCCACACCCCGACCTGACCGCGGCGGACCGGCTGACCTACCAGCAGGTGCTGGCGTTCGTCGGCCTGGCACAGCCGGGCATCGAGGCAATCGGCGTCTTCGTACGTGACCGCACGATCGACTACATCGACGCCGATGCGGAGACCAGGACGATCCTTCTGGCTCCGTTCGACCACACACAGCGCTGAGAAGGTGAGACCAGATGGGCGTTGTCGATGACATGTACCACGCGATGGCCGCCGAATACCACGGTCGCATCCCGCAGCTCCGGGCCGCGTCCGCGGCCTGGACGAGTGTCAAGACGTGGATCGCTGACACGGCCGACATGCTGAGCCAAGGCCAGAATCTGCTCGTCGAGCACTGGCCGGACACCTCCGGCACCGAGTTTGTCGAGAAGCTGTCGCCGACCATGAAATCCATACGCAGCTGGGCCGACAGAAACGTCGAGTCCGGCATCAGCGGAACCATTACGTCATCGGAAGTGGTCAAGCACATCGACGCGCTGATCGCCGGCCTCGAAACCACCTTCCCGCGGGTCGAAGCCGTCTGGAAGAACTACGACGACTACATGAGGAACTACGAGAGCTACCCGTACAAGCGCGACATCAACTGGTACGTGGCCGTTCTCAACGAGATGACCGATGCGACCGAGAGTCTCGAACCGCTGTTCAAGGCGGTTGAAACCGCGATGAAAGCAGCGGTCGGCGGCCAGTGGGCGGGGCCGATCGGCGGAGGTTCCCTGGGTGGGGGCGGCGGTTCGGGCCCGGGCGGCGGGCTGGGTTCCGGCTCCGGGGGTCTGGGGGGCGACGTCGGCGGTCCGGGTGACATCGAGGCGCCCGCACCCGAGGACATCGGCGATCCGGAGCAGTTCGAGCCGGACGACATCGGATCGCCGGCGTCGACCGAGGACGCCGGCTCCGGGGGCGGCGGCGGCACGGATACGCAGGACGGGCAGAGCCAGAACATCCCGTCACCCGGCGACATCGACGCCGGCGCCTACGACCCCGTGTACCAGGACCCGGCGTACTCCCCCGGCGACCTCGGCGGCTCCCCCAGCTTCGCCGGCGGCAGCATCGGCGGCGCGGGCGGGCTGTCGGCCCTCGCATCACCGGGAATCCCGCAGTCCACCGGCCCATACGACGCGTCGATGACACCCCCCGTGCCGTCGGCCGCGACGGGTGCCGGGGGCACGGCCGGCAGCCGGGCAATGGCGTCGGGGATGCCGGGCATGTACCCGCCGACCACCCAGGGCGCGAACCCGCGCGGTGGTGGCAAGGCGGGCGGGGTCAAGCCTGGAGCAGCCGCGCAAAGCAACGGATACAAGGCACGCAAGCCCGCCGGCGCACCCGGCGTGGCGCTGACCGGCAGAGCCACCCCCGGCATCGTCCAACCCGGGCGGGGCAGGCCGGTGAAGGGCATCCAGCCGGCTGCGGCGCCCGCGCCATCCGACGACCAGGTGCTCGACGACGAGCTGTGGCAGGTACACCGGCCTGACCGCACACCGGACCACCACGCAGGAAACTGAGGAGGAGACGACCATGATCACAGGAGACATCGAAGGCAACCCGGACGCGATGGCCTCGTACGGCAGCTATACCCCTGAGCCCGTGCCGGAATCGATGGTGGCGCTCGCGGGGGCTCCGCCGCTCATGGTCGGGATCCCCACGGGCGTCATGCTCGACCTTGTGGGCCACGCCGCCACCGCTGGGTTCCTGGCCCGCATGGTGCAGGGCATCGAGCAGTCGGTGGCCAACGCCGCGACGGTCCAGCTGGCGTCGACCAAGTACGACACCGCCGATCAGGCCAGCGCCATCACGATCAACGCTCCCAGTGCCGCAGACATCACAGAGATCCTCGGGGTCCTCACGAAGACCGTCAATCTCGGCGGGAAGGTCATCGACCTCGCCCAGAAGGCGAGCGCCCTCGGTCAGTCGGGCGACTCCACCGACGCAACCGCCGATACACCTGCCGCGAGCGCGTGAGGTCCAGCGGCGTCCAGCACTCTACCGCCTGAAGAAAGGACCAATGTCATGGAAGCGATCGTGGCGGCCATCAACGCGGAGCTGCCGAGGGCCGCGTGGGCCGAGGCAACGGCGAGCGGCTTCGAGGAGACGAGTCTCTGGCTCTGGAAGACCGTGTCGGAGTGGAGCAAACGAGTGGGCGCCCTCGACCCGGAGTGGGTCGACGCGAACGGTCAGGCCCACGCTGTGCAGGTCCAGGAGGCCATCGCCAGTCTCCGGGGCTGGGCCGAGCGGCTCGACGCGGCGCAGGTGCCTACGACCATGCTCGAGACGGCCAATGCGATCCGCGCGGCCCACGAGGTCATCACGCTGGACCTCTACCCGAAGTACCTGGGGTTCCTGGCAAATCCGCTGACGTGGGGCCTGGCCGCCGGGTGCGCCACCGCGGCCGCCGCGGAGGTTGCCGCGCTGTCCGCGACGCAGGGCCGGGCGATGTTCCAGCTCGCGGCGAGCCTCGGCCAGTTGCCCAACGACCTGGTGGCCGGCGCGACGGATGTCATCACCAACGCCGTGCAGCAGGCCGTCCCCGCCATCAATGTGGTGGCGTCGGAGGAGGGCAACAGCCTGACGGACTACATCGGCGTGGCCTCCGCCGGGGTCGACCTGGTCGACGCCGGCCTCGACGTGGCGGGGAAGGGGATCGACCTCATCGGCGGGCTGTCGCTGGCCGGCGCCCCGAGCGCCGCCCTGCCGGATCTCTCCTCCGGGCTGTCGCTCGGCACGGTGCCGCCGGCGGCGAACCCGGTGGTGCCGGGCGGACTCGGCGGGCTGGGCGGGCTGGGCTGGGCGGGTGCGGCCGGCGGCGGCCTCGCGTCGGTGGCGAATCCTGTCGTCGGCCGGTGGGCTCCGGTCCTGGCCGCCGAGGCGCGGCCCGGCGTGCTCACTCCGGCGGCGGCCCGGCCGGTCGGCGCCGCGGTCCCCCCGGCGGTGGCGCCGTCGATGGTCGGCCAGCAGGCCGGCGGCGCGCTGCGGCCGGGCGCTGGTCCGGGTCAGCACCTCGCGTCCCGGGCCGCCACCCGGCGCCGGCCGGCGACCGCCTCCGATGGGGTGCCGCCGAAGCTGCGCGGCCGGTCCGGCAACGACGAGGACCGCTGAGCCGCAATCTGCTCACGCACACCGGGTGGGGCGCACTCCGCGTCCCGCCCGGTATGCGTTTCCGGAAGCAACCCCAGCCAACCGCCCGGCGCTACCTCGACACAGCACGCAGGACCCGGGGATCCACCGCGGCCCGGAGGCGGGCCTGCCACGGCCGCCCGGCGAGCCCTCGCCGGACCGTCTGCACCTCGTCCCAGGCCAGCCGGACCGTTTCGTCGGTCACCGGTCTGCCGGACCACACCGTCGTGTCCAGCAGCCTGCCCAGCCGGGCGACCGCCTCGACCGACGGCTCCCCCACCACGTGGCCGGTCACCCCGGCGAAGTCCCGCGGCGTCATCCCGATCCCGTACGGCACGCCGTGCGCCCGCAGCCGGTCGCGCGCCTCGGCCCAGGCCCCGGCCACGGCGGCGGTGCCGGTCCGGCGGCGACGGCGGGCCGAGCGCACCGCCACCGCCAGCGGCACCCCGAACAACCAGAGGACCAGGAACCCGCCCAGCACGGCAGCCACCACCAGGCCGGCCCGCGCAGCGCCGGAGCCGCCCGACCGGCCGCCGGAGGGCTGCTGCGGTGGCGGCGCGGGCGCGTCGCTGGGTGTGGCGTCGACCTGGGCCCGCGCCTGCTCGACCGCCGCGTCGATGGGGGCCGGCGCCTTGCCCGGCTTCGCGGTGTCGCTCACGGCCGCGGTCGGGTCCAGCGGCACCCATCCCACGCCGGCCACCGGTACCTCCGGCCAGGCGAGGACGTCGCGGTTGCGCACAATGAAGGTGTCGCCGGCGACCTCGGCGCCCCGGAAGCCGACGACGAGACGGGCCGGGATGCCGTTGAGCCGCGCGAGGGCCACGTACGCTGCGGCGAACTGCTCGCTGGTGCCGCGCATGCTCTCGGTCAGGAACCGTTGCAGCTGCGGCCAGCCGTTGCCGGTCGGCGCGTTGCCGGTGCGCACCACCTGGTAGTGCTCGCTGAGGTACTTCTCCAGTTGCAGCGCGGACTGGAACGTGGGGCGCGCACCGGGCACCGCCTCCTTCGCCAGCCGCTCGAGTTCTGCCGGCACGGCGGCGGGCCGGCCGAGTCCACCGGCGGTGGTGTCGAGGGTGCCGTCGCCGAGGGTGGTGGCGTTCACCGCGGGTTCCGACCAGGTCAGCCGGTACCGGCGGTCGCCGCCGACGGTCTTGGTCAGCAGCAGCGTTCCCGCGGCCGGGTTCACCAACGGCGCGAGACCGTCGACGGTCAGCGGGGTCGGCTGGCTCGGCAGCCACGGCCCCGACAGGTCCCCGACACGCACGTCGGCCGACCGGACCATGCCAGCCGAAGCTGCCGGCAGGTGGCTGCCGAGGCGGTACAGCCGCGCATCGATGGACCAGTTGACGCCGTCGAATCCGTCCAGCACGACCAGGCTCCACCGGTCGGCGGAGCGGTCGCTGTGGTAGCGGAACACCTCCCGGTCCGGGTCGGACAGCCGCTGCGCGATCTCCTGCAGCGGGTTGCTGAGCCGGTACTGCAGCGGCACCGAGTGGTTGTTCTTCAGGCTGTACGGCGTCCGCCCGGCCGGATCGAGGCTGCCGAGGGCGACGGTGCCGGCCACGATGGCGAGGACGGTCGTCGCCGCGAGCGGAATGTCCACACGCGACAGTCGCATGACGGGCCGGTTCGGGCGGTCCGCCCACAGCAGCAGCGCGGCGGGGGCGGCGTAGCAGACCGCGACGAGCAGCGCGGTGGCGCCGGTCAGGGCCTGGTACGCCTGCGCGAGCCCGGCCACCGCCAGCCCGGGCAGCAGCGCCGCCACGGGCAGGCGCAGCCGAAGCAGCAGTTCGATGCCGAGCGCCGCCGCGAGCAGCACGGCGAGGGGGACGAACAGCAGCAGTTCGGGGTCGGGCCGGGCCGGCCACGTGGACTGCAGGGTGAGCAGCCAGCCGTCGGTGGCCCCGCGCTGCAGCGCCCGCAGCGTTGCCGTGGTGGGCAGGCCGGCGGCGGTGGTCGGGAACAGCACCGACTCGACCAGCCCGAGCAGGCCGGTGCCGAGCACGAGCAGCGGCCGCCACGACGCCAGGCGCGGCCGGTACGCTGCCAGCTCGACGCAGCCGTAGGCGGCCACGACGACCACGAGGATCGGCGGCACCAGGGCCCGCGGGCCGAACACGGGCGTGAACAGCAGGCCGGCCGCCGCGGTCGAGCCGAGCAGCCCGGCGGTCGCGAGTCTCATGAGGCGTCTGCCCGCGACGCGTTCCACTCGGCGATGGCGGCGGTGGCGTCGACGGCGGTGATCGATCCGGGGCCGGCGGCCGGTTTCAAAAGGCCGAGCCGGATCACCGTGTCGAGGCGCCAGCGGCGGACCGGGCCGAGGTCGGCGTCGGGGCCGGTGATGACGACGATCGCGCCGACGGGCCGGGTCGCGGCCAGCGGTGGTGGCACCAGCGGCGCCTCGTCCGTGGCGTCCTGGGCGATGACGCACAGCTCGTCGAGCAGGGTCCGGGCGACGCGCAGGCCACTGTCGACGGGGGTGTCGGTGCCGGCGGGTGTGATCAGGCGGCACGGCTGCCCGGCGGCGGCGGACGCGTACAGCAGCGACGCCGCCACCTCGACGGCCTCCTCGAACGCGGCAGGGCTGAGCGCGGCCGGCCGGGTGTCGAGCACGACGGTGAATCTGGTCCGGGCCGGGTCGGCGTACTCGCGCACCATGAGCTGACCCGTCCGGGCGGTCGCCTTCCAGTGCAGATGCCGCACCTCGTCGCCGGGCTGGTATTCGCGGACGGCCCGCATGTCGGCGGAGCCGCGCAGCGGTGGGTCGGTGATCGGGCCGTCATGGTGGTGCCGTGGATGTCCGACGCGGGCGGGGCGTGCCGGGTGGCGGCGGGGGTACACCCAGAGGCTCGCGATGCCGCCGACGGCGCGTTCGGCGTGGACGAGGTCGAACGGGTCGCTGAGCCGCACCGCGAGCGGGCCGACCTGGAGCCGCCCTCGCACGGTGGTGGGCAGTTCGTAGTGGTATGTGGTGTCCACACCCGCTGCGAGGGGCCGGACCTGGATCTCGTGCGCCGCGGTGCCGGCCCGGTCGACGGCGGCAAACCCGCGCTGCCGGTGCGGGGTCGGGTTGCGCACGAGCAGCGTCGCCAGTGCGGGTCGGCCGCGTTCGGTCCGGTCCGGGTACACGGTCCGGCTGATCTCGACGCGCGGCCGGAGCAGCGTGGTGGCCGCGGCCGCGAGGAGGCACCCGGCGGCGACGCCGGCGAGCCCGCGGAAGTAGGCGTAGCCGGCGGCCTCACCGGCGGCGTAACTGCAGACGGCGCCGGCGAGGACGGCGACGCCGCGGCGGGTGAGTCGCACGCTATTGCCTGGCGGCGGCCGTGGGCACCGCGGTGTCGGCGAGGAGTTCGTCGACCACCTGTCCGGTCTGCCGCTGGTTGAGCTCCGCGTCGGCGGTGAGCACGAGGCGATGCCCGAGGACGGGATGCGCCACGTCCTTCACGTCGTCCGGAATCACGTAGTCCCGGTCGTGGGTCGCGGCGAGCGCCTGCGCCGCCCGGATCAGCGCGATGCTGCCGCGCGGGCTGGCGCCGTAGCGCACCGCGGGGTGTTCCCGGCTGGCGGCGGCGAGCCGGACCGCGTAGGACACCACCTCGGGATCCACTGTGGACTTCCGCACCTCGCCGATGACGTGCTGGACGTCGGCGATGTCGAGCACGGCGGTCAGGTCGTCGGGGCTCACCCCGGCGCAGTCCGCCATGACGACCCGGGCCTCGGCGTCGTGGTCGGGGTACCCGACCGACAGCCGCATGAGGAACCGGTCCAGCTGCGCCTCGGGCAGCCGGTACGTGCCTTCCAGCTCGATCGGGTTCTGTGTGGCGACGACGAGGAACGGACGCGGCACCTCGTGGCCGACGGAGTCGACGGTGACCCTGCGTTCGGCCATGACCTCCAGCAGCGCGGCCTGGGTCTTCGGCGTGCCGCGGTTGATCTCGTCGGCCAGCACCACGTTGGCGAAGATCCCGCCGGGATGGAACTGGAACCGCTCGTCGCTCTGGTGGTACACCATCACGCCGGTGACGTCGCTCGGCAGCAGGTCGGGGGTGAACTGGATGCGGTGCCACCGGCCGCCGACGCTGGCCGCGATGCACCGCGCCAGGGTGGTCTTGCCGACGCCGGGCACGTCTTCGATGAGCAGGTGCCCTTCGGCGAACAGTGCGGCGATTGCCAGGCGGACCACGTCCGGCTTGCCGTGGACGACCTGTTGCACGTTGTCGGCGACGAGCTGGTAGGCCGCTCCGGGGGTCACGGTCATTTCTGTACCGTACACTACAGAATTCCCTCCAGGCATGACTAGATCGGCGACGCCGTGGCGTCCCAGCGGGCGCGGGCCGCGCCGATCTCGTCCATGTGCTCGCGTGACCATTCCGCGAGGGCGTCGATGACGCCGGCCATGCTGCGCCCCATCGGCGTGAGCCGGTAGTCCACCTGCGGCGGGATCGTCGCGTACGCGGTCCGCTCCACCAGGCCGTCGCGGCACAGCCGCTTGGTGGTGACCGTCAGCATCCGCTGCGAGATGCCGGGGATCGCCCGCTCCAGCTCCCGGAACCGGCGCACCCCACCGGACAGCTCGACCAGCACGAGCACCGTCCACCGGTCACCCAGCCGGGCCAGCAGGTCCCGGATGCCGCAGTCCTCCGCGCCGCGCGGCCCGGCAGGCCCGCCCCTGCCGACCTGCGGGCCTACCGCGATGTCGGCGACCGACATGGCACGTGCCTCCTTCTGTCATCGGCGGACCGGTCCCCAGCGGTGCCGTGCCTACACCTGCGGCACACCCGTCCAGGAGTCCGAGCGGCTGCCCGCGGCGTTGGTGATGGTGGCCGTGACCGTGATGGCCCCGAACCAGGAGACGTTCGGGATGGTGATGTCCGTGGACCCGGTGCAGGCGACCGACGTGCTCCGGCTGCCGATGGCCGCCTTGCAGGTCGCCGGCCCGCCCTTGCTGGTGGCGCTGACGCTCACGATCAGGTTGAGCGACACGCTGCGCACCCGCACGATGTCGATGGTGGGCGCGGACACCGGGGCCGGCGGGGCGGGGACCGCCGCGGAGCCTGCGTTGCCCTGCACCGTCGCGGAGCCGAACCGGGTCACCGCGCGGACCGTGACGGTGCCGGAGATCCCGGTGTACTGGGTGGACTGGCCCGACACGGTGCGGTTACCCTGCCCCTGCGCGGTGACCACGTAGTGCACGAGCGAGCCGCCGCGCAGGTTCGGCTGGTTCCACCTGACGGTGTACGTGCCGGACGCGAGGCTCACCGTGACCGCCGGCGCTGCCGCCGGGACGAGCGTGACGCGCGGGGTCGTGCCTGATCCGGGGTTGGCCGGCGCACCACCGGTGGCCGGCGGCGTGGCGGGCCCGGTCGTCGGCTCCGTCGAAGGCCCAGTGGACGGCTCGGTGGAGGGCGCCGCGGCGTCGCTGGTGGCCGTCACCGCCGGCGGTGTGCTGCTGGCGTTGTCGACGTCCACGCTCACGATCGAACCGTTGTCACCGTTGACGACCAGCACGTGCGAGCCGTCCCCGCTGTCGGCGTAGATCCGGTTGTCCTCGCCCTTGGTCAGCGCGGGCGTGCCGCCGCCGGGCAGCTTCCTGCGGTCCTTGACGGTGCCGCCGCGGTCGTAGGTCACCACCTCGTTGCGGGTGTGGTCGACGACGGCGACGACGTTCGTGGTGGTGACCGGCTCGGCGAACCGGCCGTCCTTCGGCAGGTCGACCACGATCGGCTTGGCCACCGGACGCTTCTGCAGCCCCGCGGTGTCGATCAGCAGCAGCTGGCTGCGCTCGGGGTCGACAACCGCGAGCCGGTCGGCCACGGCGCTGCTGGCGACCTGCGCCGTCGCGGGCAGGTCGACGCCGATGGCGGCCGGCTCGCCGAAGCCGTCCTGACCGACCGTGCGCAGCTCGTCCGACGTGGTGTCGAGCAGCACCGGGCGGTCGCCGACAACGGTCAGCGCACCGCTGTGCCCCTGGGTCAGCTGCGCGTGGCAGGCCAGCCGGCTGGCGTCGCGCGCCAGCTCGCAGAGCGAGCCGCTGTCGATCCGGTGCAGCCAGACGGTGCCGTCACCGGTCGCCGCGGGCCGGGACAGCGGCCCGCCCGCTGCCACCGTCGCGACCGGGTCGCCGAGCCTGGCGACCTGGCCCGCGTTGCGGTACACCAGGTACGGGCCGCCGGCGACCTCGAGCACGACCGGCAGCTCAGTGGCCGGCGGCGTGCGCGTCTCCTCGACGCTCAGCGTGGACTTGCTGAACACGGTGATCCGCGAGCGCTGGACGACGTATCCGGAGTCCTCGCTCTGCACGACCTGGCTGCCCGGGTCACCGGCGGGCACCTTGACCTGCGCATCGACCTGTCCGGCCGACCCGTCGACGTGGAATGCCGAGCCGAAGGTGCTGTTGTACACCCAGTGGCCCACCTGGGTGAACTCCACGCCGGACGCCGCCGAGGTTTGCATCGCCGCAAAACCGACCAGGACCGCGCAGCTCACAGCGACGGCCGTGAACTTCAGGCGGGTGCGACGGCCGGGGACGGGTGAGCTCGTCGTTTCCACACCGCGGACTGTAACGCCCGGCGACCTGCGTGCGCCCATCGTGGCAGCAACCTGCAGCGCCGTTTGCAACCGCGGGCCGGCCGCGCAGGCTCAGCCGGTGACGAGTATCGGTTTGGCCCCGACCGGCGAGCGGTCCGGCGTCCCCGCGCTCGGCGGGGTCGGGGTGCTGCAGCTCATGTGCTGGAACCTGGTCCTGATCGCCGTCGCCCTGGCCCTGGACGAGTCGTGGCCGACGATCGTCGCGGTCGCGGCGGCCGCCGTCGCCGTCGCAGCGTTGACCGCTGTGCGCCTGCGCGGTCGCTGGCTGTACGAATGGCTGGTGTTCGCGTTGCGCTACCGCATGCGTGAGCGGGGCTGGGACCTGTCCGCCGCCGGTGAGACCGGCCGTGCCCTGCTGGACCGCATCGCTCCGGAGGCCGTGGGCGTCACCAGCGCCGGCGACCCCGCCGTGTTCATGATCAGCCGGGCCGAAGGGATCACCGCCGTCCTGCTGCCGGCCTCGGCCGCGCACGACCTGACCGAGGCGATACCGGCGCCGGCGACGCTGCTGCCCGCGCACGACGAGCAGGCGTTCGCCTTCGCCGTGCAGGTCGTCCACCACGCCGGGATGAACCGGACCCGCCCGCCGCGGATCTGGGTCGCCGTGCAGGCCCTGCGCACCGCCGAGGTGTACCGCGACGCCGACCTCGGGCAGGCGCTGGGCAACACCGTGCGGCGGGTGCAGCGCCGGTTCCGCCGCGACGGCCTGCCGGCCAGGACGCTCTCCGAGCCCGAGGCGCTGGGCACCCTGGCCGCGCTCGCCCACGTCAACGGCGGCCGGAGCACCGTCCGGGAGCAGTGGCGGCAGTGGCAGAGCGGACCGGTCGAACAGGCGGTGTTCCGGCTCGGCGGCTGGGGCGAGCTGGCCCCGGCGGTCGCCACGCACCTGCTGGGCCGGCTGCTCACCGCGGCGCCACAGGCGGCGGTGACCGTGGCCGTCACCGCGCACCGCACGCCGGTCGGGACCGTTCCCACGGTGACTGCTCTGGTACGGATCGCGGCGACGAGCACGGCCGCGCTGGACAGTGCCGGGGTGGAGCTGACCCGGCTGGTCCGCGAGCGCGGCGTCGACCCGGAACGCCTCGACGGACGGCACGCCTGGGGCGTAGCAGCGACCCTGCCGCTCGGCGTCGTCACGGCCCGGTGAAGCCTCGCCCCGTGCGGGTCCGGCTCCGTCACGCGCCGATGCGGTAGCCGGTGCCGCGCACGGTGTGGATCAGGGGCGGGTCGCGGAGCTTGCGGCGCAGCTGCGCGACCACGACGTCGAGCACGTTGGAGGCCGGGTCGGCCATCTCGTCCCAGGCGTAGGAGATCAGCTCCTGGCGCGACACCGGCCGGCCCGGCGCCGACATCAGCCGCTCCAGCACCAGGAACTCCTTGCGCGTCAACGTCAGCAGCACCCCGGCCCGGGTCACCCGGTGCCGGCCGCCGTCGAGCTCGACGTCCGCGCACCGCAGGACCGCCGGCCGCCCCGCCGGGCCACGCCGGCAGAGGCTGCGCACGCGGGCCACCAGCTCCGCCATCGCGAACGGCTTGACCAGGTAGTCGTCACCGCCGAGGCGCAGGCCGTCGATCCGGTCGGACTCGCTGTCGCGTGCGGTGAGAAACAGCACCGGCACCTGCCAGCCCTCTTCGCGCCGGCCGTGCACGAACCGCAGCGCGTCACCGGCCGGCAACATCCGGTCGAAGACCGCGCAGTCGTAGGCGTTGACGAACAGGGCCTCCTCGGCGACCGGCAGGTCCTCCGCGGCGTCGACCGCGAAGCCGGCACTGCGCAGTGCCACCTGCAGCGCCGCCCGCAAGTTGTCGTCGTCCTCGGTGATCAGTACCCGCACAGGGGCACGGTACCGATCTTGCAGTCAGTCCAACAGCCAGCCCCGGCCCACGGCCTTCGCCCCGGCCTGGAACCGGCTGCGCGCGCCGAGCCGGTTCATCAGGTCGGCCACCATCCGCCGTACCGTGCGCACCGAGATGTCCAGCCGCGCCGCGGCCGACTCGTCCGTGCTGCCGGCGTTGAGCAATGCGAGCAGGGCCCGCTCCCGGGCGGTCGGCGTCAGGCCGTCGCCGCCGTCCACGCCGTCGGGCAGGTCCACCGGGATGAGCGGCACCGCGACCGGCCAGATCCGCTCGAACAGCTCCGTCGTGGCCGTGATCACGCTGGGCAGCCGGAGGACCGCGACCTGGGCGGGGCGCACGGCGCTGGACCCGTCCGCGGACAGCAGCGTGGTCGTCCCGTCGATCACCACGGCGTCCACCGGCACCTCCGCGTCGGTGCGCACCTCCGCACCGGCCAGCGCCGCGTTGCTCAACCTGCGGGACAGCCGCGCCGAATCCGGGAACAGCACCCGGTACCGCACTCCACGGCGCAGGTTGTCGCGGTCGACCCGCCGGAATGCGCCGATCGGCCCGGCGGACGCGCCGGTGCTCATGATCAGCACGTCGCTGACGGCCGAGCCGAGCAGCGCGTCGATGCCGCCGAAGACATTGGCCGGACCGCCGGCCGTGACCAGGCCGGGCGCGCGGGCTTTCAGCGTGTTCATGGTGGTTGAAGCCTCCGTCGACAGTGGTTCCGGGCACGGGCGCGGCCCGTCATGTTCCTGCCAGATCACATTGGGGGCGTGATCTCTGGCCGCGGAGGCGTTAGCGTTCAGGGCGTTGCTCTGCACCCGTTCGCCTCGCGCGGTGTTGGCCCCGATCCGGCTGGAAGCGTTTCGCACACGATCAACAATCTGCTGGCATACGTGAGGTTTCGATGACACGGGTGATGATCGTCGAGGACGACGAGAATCTGCGGGTCGCGGTGGCCGCGAAGCTGCGCGCCGACGGCTTGGACGTCGAGGTCGCCCGGGACATCGCGACGGCGGACCGGGCGCTGCGCGAGCTGGACTTCGACTGCCTGGTGTTCGACCGGATGCTGCCCGACGGTGACGCGATCGGCTACGTCCACGCCCGCCGTCAGCAGGGCTGGAGCGTGCCGGTGCTGTTTCTCACGGCGCGGGACGCGCTCGCTGACCGGGTGGCCGGGTTCGAGCACGGTGGCGACGACTATCTGGTCAAGCCGTTCTCGGTGGCCGAGCTGACCGCCCGCGTGGCCAACCTCTGCCGCCGGTCCGGCACCGGCCGGCCGTCGGTGCTGCGCCACTCGGACCTGACCATGGACTGCGCGCGCCGTGAGGTACGCCGCGCCGGGGTGCTCCTGACGCTGTCGGCCCGGGAGTTCTCGGTGCTGGAGTACCTCCTCGCCCGCGCCGAGGAGGCGGTGGACCGGGCCGAGCTGACCGAGCACTGCTGGGACTCCCGGCTCGACCCGCTGTCCGGCCCCCGGTCCAACCCGGTCGACGTGGTCATCAAGCGCCTTCGCCGCAAACTCCACGAACCGGAGCTGATTCACACGGTGCGGGGCCGCGGCTACCGGCTGGGGTCCGCGTGACCGGTCAGGAGCGAAGTTCCAGGATGACCGGATCGTCCGCCGACCGGCTGCGCAGGCTCCGCTGGGTGCTGACCGCCGTGTTCACCGCGACGAACATGCTCGGGCTGGCGGCGTTCGCCTGGTGGATGATCCGGGACGACGCTCGGGAAGGCGTCTCGCGGACCGACGCGGAGCTGCGCCGGGTGACCTCGTCGGTGAGCCGGCTGGTCATCTTCGACCAGACCATCGACTTCAGCCTGGTCAACGTCGACGAGCTCAACGACTCGTGCCCGCAGTTCGCGATCATGCCGGGCGGCGCGCCCGCGTTCCAGGCGCACCTGTCCGGCCGGGCGTGCGTGCCGATGGATGCGGCGGTGCTCAGCGGGCTGGCCGCCAGCGCCGTGCGCAACCGCACCGTCGTCACCGGCTACCAGCACGGCACCGGCGGCGAACTCGTCCGGGTGCGGGTGGAGCCGCTGCTCAACCAGGTCCGTACTCCCGTCGGGGCGGTCGTCGCGGTCACCGACATGCGCCCGGAACAGCAGCGGCACAACCACCTGGTGCTGCTGGTGCTCAGCGGCCTGGCGGTGCTGGTCGGCGGGCTCGCAGTGGTCGCACACATCCTGTCCGGCCGGGCGATCCGGCCCGCGGCTGCCGCTCTGCAGCAGCAGGAGGTGCTTCTCGCGGAGACCGCGCACGACCTGCGGACCCCGGTCGCCGCGCTGCGCGCGCTCGCCGAGACCGCGCTGGACAACCCGGCGCAGCGCGCCGACCTGCTGCCGCGCACGGTCCGGCTGGCCGTACGCATGGGCGGCATCATCGACGGCCTGCTCACCCGCGCCCGGCTCGCCGCCGGGGTCGAGCACCTCGCGATCCAGCCGGTGTGGCTCGACCAGCTGGTCTCCGGTGTGGTCGACGAGACACCGGCCGACGGCGCGCAGATCACCCTCACCGCGGCGCCGACCAAGGTCAACGCCGACCCGGCCCTGCTGCAACGGGCCGTCGCCAACCTGGTCGACAATGCCGTGCGCTACGGACGCCAGCCCGGCGCGGAGGCGATCGTGCACATCACGGTGGCCGGCGGCACGGTCACGGTGGCCGACCACGGCCCGGGCATGGACACCGAACTCATGGACGAGTCGTTCGACCGCTTCTCCAGCACCGGCGGATCGTCGGGGCTGGGGCTGTCGATCGTGCGCTGGGTGGCCCAGGCGCACGGCGGCACGCTCTCGGTGTACAACGCCGACGAGGGCGGCGCCATCTTCGAACTGACCCTGCCGGTCAGCACATCTTGACCGCCAGGGTCACGCCTGCCGGCGCAAATGGCGCAGGCGGCGCAGCTGGACCATGGCGGTCGGCATGACAAGCACGAACAGCAGCACCGCCGGCGCGGAGCCACGGCCACTGTCGTAGGTCACATACAACAGGCCGTCCCGACCGCGTGCGGCTCCCCGGCGCTCACCCGGTGTGGTACTGCCGGGCCGCGACCGGATCGAGACCGGGCCCCTCCGGCAGCCGGGCGACCAGGCCCGCCGGCAGCCGCACCGGACGGGCACCGTCATAACCGAGCATCCCGAGGACGTCGGCCGAGGCGAGGGGGTAGCGCCGGCCCATGTCGGTCACCAGGGTCAGGGTGCCGACCGGCGCGCCCGGCGACGGCATCGCCTCGACGACGGCGGCCCAGCCGGGCGGGACGTGGATCCGGTCGGCGAGGGGGATGCCGCCGGGGCTGCGGCGGGTGGTCGTGCTCAGCGGGTCGGCCGGCGGCAGGGTGGACTCCGCCCACAGCCGCGGCGCGACCGCGCCCGCACCGAACGTTGCGCAGATGGTGGCCTCCTTGTCCCGGAGGCGGACCATCGCCGGCCGGGTGGCGGGTGCCGCGCCGGCCTCGGCGTTGACCGGCGAGCGCTGCCGGGCCGCGGCGGCCAGCGACGGCGCCAGCGGCACCGCCCCCGGGTCGCTGCCGGAGTAGGCGGCCAGGGTCGGCGAGTACGCGCGCTGGATGTCGTACTGCAGCTCGGTGATCGGCCGCAGCGCGTCAGCCTCGGCGACGTAGTACTGCCGCCCGCCGCCGGAGGTCTGCACCACCAGCAGCGTCCCGGCGCGGATGTCGGTGCGGCCGGGCACCGCGCTGGACGCCGCCCCGGCCTGCGCCATCGTGACCGGGCCGATCGGCTCCCCCTCGAGCAGCACATCCAGCCAGGCCCGGCCAACCCGCACCCACGACTCGGTAGCGAGGGCGAGACCGGTACCGACCGCCTTGTAGTCATCGATCTTGTGCCGGTACCCGCGCCAGACCAGGTACCGGTCGCCGGTCGCCACCAGCTCCACCAGCAGCGCCCGGTCGTCGACGTCGAGGCCGCGGGTGGGTGTGGCGCCGACGAGCAGCACCGATTCCTCGATCCTGCTGCCGGCGACGTCACTGGCGGGCACCGAGCACAGCGACCAGGACCCCGACAGCAGCCGGCCCTTGCCGGGCAGCGCGTCGGGCGCGTCGGGGATGCCGATCCGGGGGCCGCGCGGGACACCCACGATGGAGTTCCTGGACACCATGACGGTGCTGCCGTGGGTGCCGAGCAGCAGCAGCGCGGAGACGTAGTTGGTCACCGGGTGCAGCCGTCCGTTCAGGTTGACGTACCGGGTGCCGGTCTCCTTCTCCACGATCACCGCGTTGTCCTGACGCCAGGCGTTGTTGCCGCCGGGGCGCAGCATCCCGTAGACGCCGAAGCCAGCCAGCAGCACGATCGCGAGCGCGACCCCGGTGATCGCCGCGACCGACGAACGGCGAAACGGCGGCTGCTCCGGGTCGGTCTCCCCCGTCACCAGCGCCGAGGTCGCCCGCTGGACAAGGAACTGGTACGCCTGCAGCTGATCGCGGTTGGAAGCCACCGGCTCAGCCCCCCAGGCCGCGGACGTAGCCGAACAGGCCGAGCACCCAGCACGCCACCGGCACGACGGCAACCACGATCAGTATCTCCGCGTATTCGGCGAACCGGCCCAGGTAGGCGTTCGGGACGCGGGTGCTGTAGACGACACCGGCCATGACCGCGACCGCGGCGGCGGCGAACAGCAGCGGCCCGGTGGACACCAGCAGCGCGGTCCGGTCGGCCATGAGCGGGCCGAGGACCAGGCAGCCGAGCCCGAACACGCCGGCGACCAGCAGCGGCACCCGTTGGCGGAGGATGGGGTACAGCCGTGCCCGCAGCAGAAAGCCTGCGGCGAGCAGCGCGACCAGCACCACCGCGGCGGTGCCACCGTGACGGATCAGCGTCACCTGGCAGCACAGCACCACCCCGCACGAGCCGGTCAGCATGCCGGTCAGCAGCGCGTCGGCGCGGGCGACCGCCGCGTGGACCAGCGGGAGCGGCGGCTGCGGGTCGTCGCGGACCAGGTCCGCGGTGGAGCGTGGCAGCACCGGCATCGGCACCCGGCCGAGGCGCAGCGCGAGCGTGCCGAACGTCGTGGACAGCGCCAAGATGCCCCCGGCGGTCACGGCCGCTGCCTCGTGGGCGTCGAACT
This sequence comes from Dactylosporangium sp. NPDC049742, assembly GCF_040674675.1. Classification (NCBI taxonomy): domain Bacteria; kingdom Bacillati; phylum Actinomycetota; class Actinomycetes; order Micromonosporales; family Micromonosporaceae; genus Dactylosporangium; species Dactylosporangium sp. NPDC049742. The sequence goes on from NZ_JBFANF010000011.1 coordinate 72,434, forward strand.
CGCCGGTGGTGGCCAGCCAGCCGCCGATCACGCCGAGCAGGCCGGCCACGGCCGCCGTGGCCCACACCTCCGGCGCGGCGGTCACCCCGGCCTGGCCGACGAGGGCGGCCAGCAGCAGAACCGCCCCGGCCACGATCAGGTGGCCGGCCGACAGTCCGGTCACCGGCCGGTCCCCGGCGAGCAGCAGCCCACCGCCGGCGAACGCGAACGGCAGCGCCACGGCGGCGAGCACCGCCCCCACCCCGGCGTCACCGGCCGCGCGGGCCAGCACCACGGCCGCGATCAGCAGCACCAAGGCCGCCCCGAGCGCCCACAGCGCCGGCGCCGTCCACGGCGGCCCGGCCCGGACCACCGCGACCAGGCCGAGCAGCACCGCCACGACCCCGGCGGCCAGACCGGCCCGGCGGGTGTGCCGCGGCCCCCACGCGCCGCCGGTGCGCCCGGAGCCGGTCGCGATGGCATACACCAGGTCGTCGTACTCGAGCTCGGGCCATTCGACGCGCCGCTCCGTCAGGTGCAGAACCTCGCCGTCGAGTACCCGGTGCGACGCGAGGGTCCGGTCCGGGTTGAACGTCGTGCCGTCGGCCCGGCGCAGCAGCCAGCCGCCGGTGCTGACGGCGTCGTCGGCCAGCCCGTCGCCGGCCCGGGCGAGCAGGCCGGGGAGGATCTCGGCGACGGCGGCGTGCTCCGGCAAGGCGATGTCGATCCGCCGTTGCGGCGTGGCGATCGTGACCCTGACCAGACTGGTACCCTGCATGCGAGTCAGCTTCCACCGCGGCGGCCGGAGGCGGTGCAATTCGGCAGGATGCTGCCGCGCAGCGGTGGCGGCCGGTCGACGAACCTACCGTGAACACGTGCGAACCTCAGCGGTGGAGCGGGGATCAGAGCTTGTGAGCAGCGAGACCGGCGGTGTCGTTGTCGGACCGGACGCGCTCGCCACCGGTCCCGCCGCCACGGTATACGCGGGTCAGCTGGCGGACACCGGCGCGCAGATCGCGGTCAAGCTGTTCGCCGACCGGTTCGACCGGGACACCATCGCGCAGCTCGGCCGCGAACGTCAGGTGTTGGACGCCTTGCGATCGGTGCGCGCGATCCTGCCCGTCGACGGCGTCGTCGACCATCCGGACGGCCGGTCCGGGGTGCGGATGGAGCTGTGCCAGGGTTCGCTGGCCGAAGTGCTCGCTGCCCGTGACGCGCTGCCCGTGAACGAGGCGCTCCGCGTGGGGCTGACGGTGGCGACCGCGCTCGCCGCCGCCCACGGCAAGCATCTCGTGCACGGCAGTGTCACGCCGCACAACGTGCTGTTCCGCCGCTCCGGCGAGCCGGTCCTCGCCGACTTCGGCTTGGCACTGCGCGAGCAGTTCCCGCGGGACCCGATGCACGCGCTGGAGTACACGGCGCCGGAGACGCTGCGGGACAGCATCCGGACCGAGGCGACCGATCTGTACGGGCTGGGCGCGCTGCTGTATGCCGCGCTGGTCGGCACGCCGCCGTTCGCCCGCCGCACCGGCCAGCCGCCGGGTGAGCGGATCCTACGGGTGCTGAAGGACCCACCACCGCGGGTCCGGCGCCCGGACGTCCCGGCAGCACTCGCCGACGTGGTCGGCCGGCTGCTGGCCAAGGACCCGGCGGACCGGCCGGTCGCGGCGGCCGTCGTGACGCTGATCGAGCACCTGCAGGAGCCGGCGGCCGCCCCGGGGTCCGACGGCCCGGCGCCGCCCGTCCCGCAGCATGCCGAGCCTGCGCCGCCCGTCCCGGCAACCGATGCGCTCGCGTCGCCTGTCCCGGCAACCGATGCGCCGGCGTCAGCCGGCCTGGCGACCGATGCGCCGGCGCCGCCCGCAGGTGCGCCGTCGGCGGTCCCAGCCGGCGACACGGACGGCCTGGACGACCCGCTCGGTCTGGACGACTTCGACTTCGACGACTTCGCCGACAGCCGCCGCGCGGCGCCGGCGCCCGACCTGCTCCGGCCGGAGGATCCATCGACCGGCGCCGCACCGGCCGATGATGTCGCATTGCCCGCCGCCCCGTCGCCGGGCACCCGACCGTCCGATGACGTGCCGTCCGATGATCCGTCACCCGGTGCAGCGTCGCCCGATGACCCGCTGCCCGGCGATGCCGCAGCGCCTGGCGATGGCTCGCCGCCGCGCCCTCGGCGGACGCTGGTGTACAGCACCGGCGGGAGCGGCTCGGCGCGCCGGCGGGTCCGTGGACGGCCGGCCCTGTTCGCCGGCCTGGGCGTGCTCGTGGCCGGCCTGACCGTGGTCCCGATCGTCCTGTCGCAGGACGGTCCGGCGCCGTCGGCGAGCACACCGCCGGTGGCGGCGGCACCGCAGACCGGGCAGACCGCGGCACCGCCGTCGAACGACCCGTCGACGGTGAACCTGAGGCTCGCACCGCCGGTCGACCAGGGCAGCCACGTCCAGCTGACGTGGCAGGCCGACGGCGACCTGGACTTCGCCGTGGTCGTCGCCGGCGAGCGCATCGAGACGATGGTGCTGGTCGCCAACCGGCAGCGCACGATGCGGGTGCCGATCGACCCGGCCCGCAAGTACTGCTTCCAGATCCGCGCCACCGACGGCCGCGAGGTCTACACCACCGAGCCGCTACCGATCCGCGGCGCCCGATGCAAGGTTTGACACTCCGCCGCGTGCCAGGTGGCCGTCCGGCGGTACCGTATGGATCATGCCGACGCGTGGTCGCCCGCCATGGGTGTGGTTCGCCGCCGCGGCGGTGGTGATCGCGCTGGCCGTCGTCGTGGTCGTCCGGCTGCGCGGGCCGGAGCTGGTGGACGTCGGCCCGCCGGCCAGCCGCGTGACCATCGCCGGTGAGCTGACCCTCGAGCCCGCCAGTCCCATCGCGGGCGGCATGGTCGCTGCGCGCGCCACGCTCAGCGCGGACCGGGACATCACGCTGACCCGGCTGACCGTCAAGGTCCGCGACGAGTCGGGCACGTCCCACGACTTTCCCGCGCTGGAGAACGTCACGCTCGGCACCGAGGCCCGCGAACTGGTGCTGCGCCGCCGGTTCGACACGCAGGGCACGTACACCTATTACCTGACTTACCAGCTCGCGGGCGAATGGGTCGACCTTCCGCCGTGGCAACAGGTCACGGTGAGCTGAAACAACCCACGTCGCGGCACGCGGCATGAACGACGGGGACCACCGACAGGGCGGCGGCCTTGCGCGTCGGTCATGGTGGGCTGCCGGCATGACGACGGCCGTCAGCCGGAAGACAGACGACCGCGCAGCGCGGCGGCCGCCGCGGTGGCGGCTCGCCCTTCGCGGTGATGGCGTTGCTGCTTGAGGTACCAGCCGAGCCATTCCAACGACTCCGCGACGCCGCCGAGATGGTTGGCGGGATGGTTGGCGGGATGGAAGTCGTCCACCGCGGCGACGAGGGTGGCGGCCTCCGCGGTGCTGACCGCCGCCTCCTGGGCACGGTCCAGACGGGCCAGCCGTAGACCGAGATTGCTCAGGCTCGACAGGAGGCCGGGAAGGTGGCTGCCGGGGTCGGTCAGGCGCAGCCGCCGGTACACCTCGACCGCTTCGCGGGTGGCGCTGTGCGCCTGCTGGTGCTGGCCGACGTCGCACCGCCGGATGCCGAGATTGTTCAGCGCCCGCGCCAGGTCCGGCAGGTGACGCCTGGGATCGGCCTCGGCCAGCCGCCGGTAGCGCACGACGGACTCCTCGGAGATGGTGGCGGCGTCGCCGTGCCGCCCGACCGTCGCCAGCCGGGCGCCGAGACTGTCCAACGTGTCGGCCAGCAGCACGTCGACACCGCCGGGCGTGGCCGAGGCGGCGGTCTTCCGGTAGCAGTCGACGGCCTCGGCGGTGGCCTCGACCGCTGCGTCGTGCCGGCCGAGCCAGGCCAGCACCAGGCCCAGATTGTGCAGCGTCTTCGCCAGCGCGGGCAGCCTGCGCGGGTCGGCGGCCGCGGCCTGCCGGCACAGGTCGACGGCCTGCCGCAGCAGTGGCAGCGCCTCGGTGAGCCGCCCGTCCCGAGCCAGCCGCAGGCCATGTGCGGTGAACTCGTCCGCGCGGGTCAGCGCGTCCGGCGGCGCCGCGCCGCGGGCCCGGCCGTCAGGGGTGATGGTGACGCCGTGCCGGTGGAGCAGCGCGGTGCAGAATCCCATCAGCTCCGGCCGGGTCCGCACCAGTTCGTGGTACAGGTCGGTCGCCTCGTCGAGGGACGGCTGCGCGTCGGCGTCACGGCCCAGTGCGGCGAGCTCATGGCTGTGCGTCACCAGCGCCACCCAGTACTCCAGCTGGCTCGGGCCGGCGCCGGCGGCCGCCCGGTACCGCTCGATCGCCTCCTGCAGCACTGCGGCTGCCTCCGCGTGGCTGCCCATCTCACCGAGCTTGACGCCAAGGTCCGTCAGTGCCGACGCGAGCGCGAGCTGCCCGGCGCCGGGGTCGGACCGGGCCGGGCCGCGATGCAGGTCGACCGCTTGCCGCATGCAGTCGAGGGCTTCCTCGTGCCGGCCCAGCTCCGCCAGCTGGTTGCCAAGGTTCGTCAGCGACAGTGCCAGGTTGCGCCGATGGGTCCGCGGATCCGCACCGGCGAGGACGCGATACAGCTCGGTCGCCTCCGCCACGAGCCGGCGCGCCCGCTCGCGCTGACCGTGCACCCCGAGGACGAGGCCGAAGTGCTGCAGTGCGGCCGCCAGGTGCGGCAATTCCTCGGCCGCCTCCATCGCGTCGGTGGCCGGCACCGTTCAGGACGCGGCCCGTGTGGTGGAGCGCAGCGTCACCGCGCCGCGTCCGCCGACGGAGAGGATCTGCCGGCCCCGGCCCGTGTGCGCCTCGCAGGTGACGCCGAGGACCTGCGCGGAGCGCATCAGCAGCCGCAACGACCGGCCGTCGGGTGCCCGCAGCCGCAGCCCCGCCCGTGAGTGCCGCGGCGCCCCGGTCAGCAGCGCGCACCGCCAGACCGCCACGGCCCGGGTCCGCAGCCGTGTCTCGTCCGCGGCACCGTCGCCGAGCAGCAGGTCGGCGGCCCGGGTCCACTCGTCCTGCAAGCGGGCCAGGACGCTGCCGGGTTCGGCAGCCGCGACGTCCACGACGAACGTCTCGTAGCGGCGGCGGATGCCCGCCTCCCGGCGGCCCGTCCAGCAGTCGACCTCGGGCACGGCCCGTATCACCTCGGCGAACCTGGCCGCCGCGTACTCGGCCTCGAACTCCACCCGCAGTGGCGCGCCGTCCCACGCGGCGGCGACCACCTCCCAGTCGGTACGCCGCCGCGCCGCCGTCGCATGACGCAGCGGCGCGGTTCCGGCCAACAGCAGCAGGCTCGCCTCGAACAGGTCGGCGGTGTCCTCATCGGGCACGGGCACCGCCCCGGTTCCGGCCCGGCGCGACGATGCGGAACCAGTACGAGCCGTGACCGGGCAGGGTCAGCAGGTACGGCCGCCGCCCGATGCTCGGGAACGTCGTGTCGCCGGTCAGCTCCACCGGCACGTGACCGGCGAACAGGTCACCGAGCGGCAGCTGCACCGGCTGCGGGTGCCGGGACAGGTTGTGCACGCACAACAGCACCTCCTCGGCGCTGTCAGCAGCGTTGTCGGCAGCGGTCCGCGTGACGGTCTCGTCGCGGTACCGGCGCAGGAACGCGAGCACGGCGCCGTTGGTGCCGGTCAGCTCGGTGAAGTCGCCGAGGGCGAAAGCGGTGTGCCGCTTGCGGATCGCCAGCATCTTTCGGGTCCAGTGCAGCAGCGACGCCGGCTCCTCCATCTGCCGCTCGACGTTGACCGACTGGTAGCCGTACACCCAGCCGTTGTTCATCGGCAGGTACAGCCGGCTCGGGTCGCTGCGGGAGAACCCGCCGTTGCGGTCGACGTTCCACTGCATCGGGGTCCGCACCCCGTCGCGGTCGCCGAGGTAGACGTTGTCGCCCATCCCGATCTCGTCGCCGTAGTAGATGACCGGCGACCCCGGTAACGACAGCAGCAGCGACGTGAACAGCTCGATCTGGTTCCGGTCGTTGCCGAGCATCGGCGCGAGCCGCCGCCGGATGCCGAGGTTGAGCCGCATCCTGGGGTCCTGGGCGTATTCGCTGTACAGATAGTCGCGCTCCTCGTCGGTAACCATCTCCAGGGTCAGCTCGTCGTGGTTGCGCAGGAACGTGCCCCACTGGCAGTTGTCGGGGATCGCCGGGGTCTGCGCGAGGATCTCCGAGATCGGCACCCGGGACTCGCGGCGGACCGCCATGAAGATGCGGGGCATCAGCGGGAAGTGGAACGCCATGTGGCACTCATCGCCGACGGTGGCGTCGCCGAAGTACTCCACGAGGTCCGTCGGCCACAGGTTCGCCTCGGCGAGCAGGACCGTGCCCGGGTACTCGTCGTCGACGATCTTCCGGATACGTTTGAGGTACTCGTGCGTCTCCGGCAGGCCGGCGCACTCGGTGCCCTCACGGGCGAACAGGTAGGGCGCCGCGTCGAGCCGGAACCCGTCGATGCCGAGGTCGAGCCAGAAGCGCACGACGTCGAGCATGGTGTCGGCGACGACGGGGTTGTCGTAGTTGAGGTCCGGCTGGTGGTGGAAGAACCGGTGGAAGTAGAACTGCTGCCGCACCGGGTCGAACGTCCAGTTCGACGTCTCGGTGTCGGCGAAGATGATCCGGGCGTCGGGGTAGCCGGTGTCGTCGTCCCGCCACACGTAGAAGTCGCCGTAGGGGCCGGACGGGTCGGTGCGGGACTCCTGGAACCACTGGTGGGCGTCGGAGGTGTGGTTGAGGACGAGGTCGGTGATGACCCGGATGCCGCGGGCGTGCGCCTCGTCGAGCAGGGTCACGAAGTCCTCGACGGCGCCGTACTCGGGGCTGATCGCGGTGTAGTCGCTGATGTCGTACCCGCCGTCGCGGCGCGGCGAGTCGTAGAACGGTGGCAGCCAGATGCAGTCGACGCCGAGCCACTGCAGGTAGTCCAGTTTGGACACCAGGCCGAGCAGGTCGCCGCAGCCGTCGTCGTTGGAGTCGAAGCACGCCTGGGTGAGGACCTCGTAGAACACGGCCCGCCGGAACCAGTCGGGTTGGACCGGCAGCCGCCGGGCGGTGCGGGTGTGCTGGTGCATCGTCGTTCCCGTCGGATGGGTGGGGTGGGGTGGGGACGCGGCACGGCCGGCGGGTCGTCGTCGACCGGCCGCCGCGGGCGGGGAACAGGTGGCGTCGTTACCGGGGCGAGCCGGCCACGGTGCTTTGCAGGAAGAACCGTTGGAACAGGAAGAAGACCAGCAGCGGCACGGCCATCGAGACGAACGCACCGGGCGCGATGACGTCCACATTGGACGGGAAGGAGCGCATCTGCTCCTGCAGCGCCAGGGTGATCGGCGCGTTGTCGGGCCGGGCGAAGACCAGTGCGACGATGAGGTCGTTCCACACCCACACGAACTCGAACACCGCCAGCGACGCCAGCGCCGGCCGGGCCAGCGGCAGCACGATCCGGCGGAGGATCACGGCCTCGCTGCCACCGTCGATGCGGGCGGCCTCGATGAGGTCCGGCGGGATGGCCAGGTAGAAGTTGCGCAGGAGCAGGACGGCGAACGGGAGCCCGAACGCGACGTGGAACGCGACGACCGCGGGGATGGTGCCGGCGACACCGAACGCGGCGAACAGCCGCGCATCGGGGATCAGTGCCGTCTGGACGGGGACGGCGACGAGCCCGGCCAGGCTCAGCATGACGGCGTGCCGGCCCCGGAACGCCAGCCACGCCAGCGGGTACGCGGCGACGGCGCCGATCGCCACGACGAGGACGGTTGCCGGGACCGAGATCAGCACGGTGTTCCACAGGGCGTGGGTCAGCCGGCCGTCGCCGACAAGACCGCGGTAGTTGCGCAGGGTGAGCTGTGTGGGCTCGGTCAGGACGGTCCACCAGCCGGCGCCGCTGTTGGCGGCGGGGCCGCGCAGGCTGACGATCGCGAGCCCGACGGTGGGGACGAGCCACCACAGCCCGACGGCGAACAGGGTGACCTGCGCGGCCGTCACGGCGAAGCGGCGCGCGGCCCGGGCGGTGCGGCTCGGCGCGGCCGGGGGTGGTTCGGACCCGGCGGGCACGAGCTCGGGTGCCTCGACCGCGGCGAACAGGCTCATGGCTCGCTCCTTCGCAGCCGGTGCACGTTGTACAGCACCCCGGGCAGCACCAGGACGAGCAGCAGCACGCCGAGGGCGCTGCCGCGGCCGATGTGGTCGAAGGACGACCGCCACATCTCCAGCGCGACGACGGACGCCGAACCCTGCGCGGACTCCGGGGCGAGCACCAGGACGAGGTCGAACACCTTGAGGACGTTGACGGTCAGGGTGACGAGGATGACCACGACGACGGGCCGCATCATGGGGACGGTGACGCGGCGCAGGATCTGCCACTCCCCCGCGCCGTCGGTGCGGGCGGCCTCGAGGGTCTCCTTCGGGATGCCGGCGAGCCCCGCGGTGATCAGGACCATCGCGAACCCGGCCCAGATCCATACGTACGCGCCGATGAGCGCCGGGGTGATCAGTGCCGGGCCGAGCCAGGTGAGGCCCGCGAACGGGGCGGTGAAGTTGTCCGCGGCGAGCCGCACGACGTAGCCGCCGCCGCGCAGCTGCGGCACGGTGAAGGTGCCGTCGGCGGCGGTGCGGGTCCGGGCGACGACGGCGCCGTCGCGGATCACCTCGACCGCCATGTCCGGCAGTCCCCGCTCGCCGGTGTCGACGGCGCCGGGCCGGCCGCCGACGGCGGTGAAGTCGGACCACACCACGCCGTGCACGCCGGCGCCGCCCTCCCCGCCGGTGCCGGCCTGCCGGGCCTGCGCCGGCAGTCGCTGCGGTGCCAGCCCGACCAGCGGCAGGAGCACGTTCTCGCCGGCGGTGACCGTGCCGGCGGTCTGCAGCGCCCCGCCCGCCGGCACGAGCGCCCGTTCGTCGCGTGGGCGCGCGCCGTGGTACTGCGACGGCGGCCGCACCGCGTCGTGGGCGGTGACGACGGCGGCGTTGAGCGCACCACGTTCGGGGCTCTCGTCGTACACGAGGCGGAACGCGACACCGGCGGAGACCAGCGAGATCGCCATCGGCATGAACAGCACCACCCGGACCGCGGTGGCCCCGCGGACCCGCTGGGCGAGGAACGCGACCAGCAGCCCGACGGCCAGGACCAGGTTCGGCGCCACGACGATCCAGATGGCGTTGTTGAGCAGCGCCCGGCGGATCTGCGGGGTGGTGAGGATGTCGGCGTAGTTGGCGGTGCCGACGGCGGTGCGGCCGCCGGCGTCGTGGAAGCTCAGCCACAGTGTCTGCCCGATCGGGTAGACGAGCAGCACGGCGACGATCACGACGGCGGGCGCCAGGAACCACGCCGCGGTCGAGAACTTGGCGGTGCGCCCCATCACGCCGCCCCGTACGCCTTCGCCGCGGCGTCCTCGAGCCGGGCCGCGACCACCGCCGGGTCGCTCGCCGGTGCGGCGAGGTACGCCTGGAGCAGCCGCCACATGGACGCGCCGTTGCCGCCGCCGAAGCTGCGGGGTGTCATGTCGGACAGGTCGAAGCGCAGCGTCTCCGCGTGCAGCAGCGTCTCGGCGAGCTCCCGGGTGGTCGCGTCGGGGTAGACGGCCGTATCCAGGTTCCGGTTCACCGACAGGAACCCGCCCCGCCCCGCCATGATCGCGGCCGCCTCCGGCGACGCCAGGTATGCCATGAGGTCCATCGTCACCGGCCGGTCCGTGAACGCCACGGCGGCGTCACCGCCGGCGACGACCATGTGGCCGGTCCCGGCGAGCGACGGCCAGGCGAAGTGCCGGGCGTCGCTGCCGACCCGGTACACGCCGAGCTTGGCGATCTCGGTGGTGACGAAGTCCGCCTCGTACAGCATGGCCGAGGTCGGCTTCGCGCCGAAGACGTCCGCGACCGAACGGGTGAACGTCGTCTGCAGCGCGACCTTGGGGCCGCCCTGCAGGAACTGCGGCGCCGCCCAGTAGCGGCCCATGGTGCGCAGCGCCTCGACCACGGTCGGGTCCGTCCACGGCAGTTCGTGCGCGGCCAGCTGGTCGTACCGCTGCGGGCCGGCGAGCTGCAGGTAGACGTTCTCGAACCAGTCGGTGAGCGGCCAGCCGTCGGCGCCCGGGACCGTCATCGCCGGGGTGCCGGAGTCGACCAGGGTCTGCGATACCTCGGTCAGCTCGTCGAGGGTGGCCGGTGGGCCCACCCCCGCGGCGGCGAACGCGTCGGCGCGGTACCAGATGACGGACTTGTTCGCCGCCTTGAAGTAGACGCCGTAGAGCTGCCCGCCGACGGTGCCGAGCTGCTGCCACTGCGGTGAGAAGTTCGCCCGGACCGCGGTGGCGACCGCGCCCGTGACGGGCTTCGCCGCGCCGCTCGCGGCGTACTGGGCGAGCACTCCCGGCTGCGGGATCATCGCGACGTCCGGTGGGTTGCCGCTGCCGAGCCGGGACGACACCAGCACGCTGAGGTCGCTGCCGCCGGAGGTGTACCGCACCCGCGCGCCGGTCTGGTCGCCGAAGGCCCGTAGGACCCGTTCGAAGTTCGCCTGCTCGGCGCCGGTCCAGCTGCCCACCACCTCGACCGACTGTCCGGTGTAGCGGCCCGTCGCGGCGGCCGCGCCGGCCGAGCAGCCGGCGGCGAGCAGCAGGGTGCAGCACAGCCCGGCGGCGGTGCCGCGCCACCGTCTCAGCATCGCGGCCTCGTCACCGCGGGTCGCCGTCGGCGGTGAGCACCCGCAGGTGCCGGAGGTCGACGGCGAGCATGACCGCGTCGCCGGCCTCGGCGGTGCTGCGCGGGTCCACGCGCGCCGTCAGTCTCGGTGCCGGCTGCCAGCCGGCCGCGTCGGCCACCTCGACGTCCAGGATGCGGTCCGAACCGTCCACCCGGACGGCTCGGACGATGCCGTGCAGCACTGACGCCGTCCGGCCGGCACGGCCCGCTCCGGGCGGTAGCCCGACCGACGCGTCGTGCAGGTGCTCGGGCCGGATCTCGACGAGCACGCGCCGGCTGCTGTACTGCTGCTGGAGGTGCGACTGGTCGAGGCGGCGCCGCAGCCCCGGGACCGGCATCTGCTGGCCGCACACCTCGAGCGTGAGGCTGCCGCCGAGGTCGATGAGGACGGCGGCGAAGACGTTCATCGGCTGCCGCGCGGCGGAGCCCAGGTCGGCCTCCCGGACCAGCAGCGTGTTGTGCCCCATCCGCACCCCCTCGGTCGACGTGCCCGCGTGTCACCACGAGTGTTCGTCCTCAGCGGCGGCGCGCACCAGGGTTCGCGGCAGCGTGTGACCCTTCTGCAAAGCGCCTCACAAGATCACTGACGACCGGGCCCGCCGATCCCCGACCGCGTCCACCTGCACGGCCGGCCCGCCCAGATGATCGACACCCGACCGGATGTTGCCAAACAGTGACCTACGACCATCCGACGGCATACGATCCGGACCCGGCCGGTCCCGGAAAGGAGGTCGCGGTGCAGCACCCGGCGGTCCCGTCGCTGCTGGCCGGCTTCACCATCGCCGTGATCAGCCACCGGCGCCGGCACAGCCTCGCCGACCTCCTGGAGGGCCACGGCGCCCGGATCGTCTCCGTCCAGGGTGTCCGGGCGGTCCCGCAGCCGGACGGTGCCGCCGTCACCCGGGCCACGGCCGAGGGCCTCGCCGGGCCGGTAGACGACGTCCTCGTCGCCTCCGCCGGCGGGATACGCGCGTGGCTGCAGGCGGTCCCCGACCCGGAGCGCCTGCTGCGGGTGCTGCGCACCGCCCGCCTGCTCGCCGCTGACGCCCGCGCCGCCGACGCCCTGCGCGGCTTCGGACTCCGGGACATCCTGTCGACCGCCGCCGGGTCCGCCGACGAGCTCTTCCGCCACCTGCTGACCCACGCCCCGTCCGGGCGGCACGTGGTGGCCCAGCTCGACGCGCCGGTGCAGGCCGAGGCGTGCGAGACACTGCGACTCCGGGGCGCCGGCGTGGTGGAGGTGCCGACGTTCCGGTCCGAGCCGCCGAACGACGTGGTCGGCCTGCGCCGGGCGGTCGAGCTGATCACCCGCCGCCAGCTCGACGCGGTCGCCTGGCTGGACTCGCTCTCGACCGGACACGTGCTGCGGTTCGCCGCGGACCACGGGCGGCTGCCGGCGCTGACCGACCAGCTCGGCGCCCACGTCGTCACCGTCAGCCGGGGGCCGCTCGCGGCCGGGGTGCTGCGCCGGCACGGTGTGGCACCGTCGGTGCCGCCGCTGCCGTTCGACGAGGAGACGGCCGCGCTGCTGGCCAGGTCGGTGCTGGACCGGGCGGTGCACGCCACCGTCGGCGCCCTGACCCTGGAGGTGCGCGGGCACGCGGTCCTGCTCGACGGCCGGCTGTACCCGGTCCAGCAGGGACCCGTCGACGTGCTGCGGGCGCTCGCCCGGGCGCCGGGCGACGTGCTGTCCAGCGCCGACCTCCGCCAGCAGGTCCCCGGCCTGGCCCACGTGGACGACCATGCGATCGAGATGGCGGTGTCGCGGCTGCGCCGGTCGGTCCCCGGCGTCGAACTGGTCCACACCGTGATCAAACGCGGCTACCGCCTCGCCGTCTGATCCGTCAGCCATCGGATGCGCTTCGAGCGAGCTGGGCGGCGTCTCCCGCACAGCTGCCGCCGCCCGCCGCCACGCTTCGCTGCGTGGCGGCGGGCCTGCAGGGTGCTATGCGCTGGTGCAGGTCAGCGTCGGTGTTGTCGCGATCCCGGTGCCGAGCAGACCGAAGGTGGTGGACGCCCCGGCCGCCACGGCGCCGTTGTAACTCTCGTTGACGACGCTGGCGTTCGACCCACTCGTGGTGAGCTTGCCGTTCCAGACCTGCGAGATGCTCTGACCACTGCCGAGCGACCACTTCACCGCCCACCCGGTGATCGCCGAACTCCCCGCCTTGACCGCCACCTTGCCCTGGAAGCCGCCCTCCCAGCTGTTGACCGTGCTGTAACTGGCCGTGCAACCCTTGCCGGCGGACGGTGTCGGTGAGGCCGACGCGGACCTGGTCGGTGTCGGCGACGCGGTGGCGGACTTCGTCGTCGGGTGGTGCTCCCGCCCGCGAGCGTGGGGCCGGCGCAGGGCTGGACCAGGGACGGCACGGCGGAGGCGGGGTCGGCCGTGTAGCTGTAGGGCGGGTTGGTGAACGGTGTGACGCCACCGCCCGTGCCGCCGGCCCCGGGCGTTGGGCCTTGATGCAGGACACCGAAGGCAATTGCTTTCCGCTGCTCGAAGGGCGCTGCTGAGCAGTACAGGAGCGAAAACGGGACGACCGGAGAGCACCAGGCTTGTATGGTCGGGATCGCGACGACGTGGAGCTCGGCAGCAGAGCACCGGGCTCTCAACCCGGAGGGCGCGGGTGCAGGTCCCGCCGCGTCGGCCTCGACATGAAGCTCAATCAGCAGAGCACCGGGCTTATAACCCGAAGGGTGCGGGTGCGACTCCCGCCATGTCGGCAGCGACGTGTAGCTCAGTCAGGAGAGCGCCGGCTCGTAATCCGGTGGGCGCGGGTGCGACTCCCGCCACGTCGGCAACGCACGACGACAGCGTGTAGCTCAACGAGACAGAGCGCCGGGCTTGGCCCCGGTGGGTGCGGGTGCGAGGCCCGCCACGCTGGCATGGCCGCGAACACCGACCCCACCCCGGACCCGACCACCTCCACGGGGGCACCGACCAGCGTCAACCTCGGCTACGCCGTGGACCAACTGGCGCGGGCGCTCGTCACCGCGACGACGCACGAGGACGCCGACACCCGCCACCGCGCCGACCGCCGCATGGAGCGGTGGGGCGCCGTGCTGCGCGGCGTCCTGGACGGGAAGCTGACGATCGGATCCCGTACACCGGTCAAGGACCTGCCGGCGTGGGTCACGCCGGGTGTCGTCCGGGGTGGCTTCGCGACCGGGTCGGCGGCCGCCGAAGGCCCGTTGCTGCCGCACGAGCAGGCGCTCGCCACGAGGATGCGTGTTGCCGCCGACCGAGCGGAGTTGTTCCGCCACCACCTGAGCAAGCAAGGCCTGACCGATCTGTGGACGCTGCTGGATACCGGCGCGTACCGGGTGGACCTGCCGGAGGAGGCGGCCCTGCTCACCGTCGCGTGGCTGGTCCGGGCCGGCGACGGCGAGGCCGCGTCAGCGGTCGTGGAGGAGATCGCGCCGTTCGCCGGGCGGCTGCGGTTCGCGCCGCAGCCGGCGGACTCCGCGCCGGCCGACCCGTCGATCGTGTGGCGGCACAGCGCGGGCGAGGTCCGGGAAGAGCTTGCCGCCCGCCGCCCCAACCCGCAGATCGAGGCGATGCGCGAGGCACTCACGGTCTGGAACCCGTTCGCCGACGAGCTGCTCACCCACTGGCTCGCCACCGTCGTCGACGGCCGGGTCGCCGAGCAGGCCGACGCGGAGTGGACGGCCCGTTCCCGCACGCTGCTGGCGCGTTACACCGCGCTCGCCGACCGGCACCGGCACTGCACGAAGCACCGCAACCGCAAGCAGAACCTCGCAGTTCTGCGCAACGCCCTCGCCGAGCACCTCACCGGGCAAGGTCTCGCCCCGCGCACCCGGGGATTGCTGCAGCACGCGGTCGACAGCATGGTGCGCCGTCGTGGTGCGCCCGGCTCACCGGCGCACACCACGCTGCGCGCCGAGCAGGCTGCGATCGGCGCCGTGCCGACCCACCACGGGATCGCCCGGGTCCTCGTCGCGCGCCTGGCCGCCCTGCCGCAGCACGTCGGGGTCCGCGACGTCGACGCCGCCCTGCGGCCGGTCGAGGCCGGCGAGGCACCCGATGCGGCGATCCCGGTCGGGACAGCCATCCCCGACGCGTTCGGCACCGCCGTGCGTCGCGCCGCCGCCGGCACCGTCGAGGAGCTCCTCGACGCCGGTGTCGTCCCGTCGGCCGAGGTCCTGGCCATGCTCGTGCCGCAGCTGGCGGCGGCGAGCACCGCCGCCGCATACCGTGACCCGGCGCTGCGGCAGCTGATGACGGCAACCTACCGCGCCTTCCGCAACCGCCGGTCGCTGCTGCTGCTCAACCTCGAACACCAGGTGCGGCTGGAGGAACTGCCGTGGGTGCGGGCGGTGCAGGCCCACCGGCACGCCGACGCCGACACGCGTGGCGCCGCAGCCGGGGCCCTGCGCCGGCTCGGTGAGCTCACTCTGGATGCGTTTCCGGCGACTGTACTGCCGAACCCGCTGGTCCGTGAGCTCAGCGCGCTCGGGGCCGAGACCGGCCTGCGGCTGCCCTGGGTCGAGGAGCTGGCAGCCGACATCTTCATGGGGACGTTCTCCGCCAAGTACCTCGCCGCCGCACAGATCGCCGGCGGTCTGCTCACCGGCAGCCTGTACGAGCGCTACTACGGCATCGACTACGCCGCCCTCACGGCTGTCGACGACGTCCGCAAGGAAAGGTACGGCGCCCGGACGTCGCCGACGTTCGACGCGCTGTGTGCCGAGCGGGCGCGGGCGAGCGGATCGACCGGTTCGAGGTCGGTCGCCGCCAACGGCACGGTGATCGAGCAGGCGCAGATCCTCACCACCCACAACCTCGCCACCCTCGTCGGGCCGGCCGGCGTCCGCCCGGCCGGCGACTGGGCGACGCTGGCGTGGCGGGCGTTCGTGAAGGCGAAGACCCTCGCCGCCCAGGTGCCGGCCAGCCCGCATCCGCTGCCGATCGTCAAGGACATCGCGTACGCCTGGCGCCACCTCGTGTTCTACCTGTCGATGCCCGGCGCCGGTCCCGCCGACTTCGTCCGGACGGCCCGCAACGACGTCGACGGCCTGCCGTTCCACGTGCAGATCCGGCTCCAGCCCGCGATCGGCGGCCTCGAACACGTCGTCACCGGCGGGACGTTCCCCCCTGACGGCACGGCGGCTCCGGACCGCCGGCGGCTGCTCGGCTGGTCGACCGGCGGCCACTGGATGCTGCCATCACGGTCCGCCTGACCGCGGGCAAACCGGAACTTCGACGGAGCTGGACAGGGCGAACGCATCGCCGCGGCGACACCGGCCGGATGAAGATGGTGCTCGCCCGGCAGATGCGGCAATCGCTGCTCGACCGATGTTCGGGCTGATCTGGGCAGCAATGGTCGCCGGTCGACAGGACGCCGGCTCTGGCGTCGTGCAGGCAGAGACGACCCAGGGTGTGTCCGGGCGTCCAGACGGCCCGTGGTTCGTGCCGGGTGAGTGGCAGCAGGTCGCCGTCAGGCCCTGCTGCCCGCGTACCGCCTGGCCCAGGCGACGAAGTCGGCGCTGTCGGCCTTCCACGCCACGGTCCGGCGCAGCAGCTCCTCGAAGCGCTCCCCGGGCCCGTCCCAGGCCGCGAGCGCCGCCTCGACGTCCGGCGCCAGCCGGTTTCGCCGGGTCAGTTCGGTCCGCAGGCGGTCACGGTCGACGAGGGCGCGCAGCAGCTCGACGTGGCCCGCGAGCAGCAGGTCGGCGAGGAGGTCGCCGGTGGCGACGGCGGAACCGGCGTCGGTCACCGTCCAGCCCAGCCCGTGCGGCCCTCCGCCGGGCGCCGCCACCCGCTCGATGAACAGCCCCTCGTCGGCTCCCGGCACACCCCGCATCGATCGCCGCTTCCCGGAGAGCGAGGCCACCCAGTCCACGATCGGCGCGGGCGCCGCGGCGACGTTCACCAGGAACCGCTCCATGCCAGGCAACGGCGAGGAACCCCGCAACTCCACAAGCGCGTGGTCCCCGTGCTCGTTGCTCAGGTAGAAGACCCGCCCTTGCCGCGCAAGCCCCTCGGCCCGCAACCGTTCCCCGACGGCGTCGGCCACGGCGTCGATCAGGGACTTGCGCGGCAATTCGCACTCCTTGTTCAGCGTTGCTGTGCCAGGTGCCAGGCAGACATCCCAGGGTCCGTGGCGACTCGGGTCATCGCCGTTCGCGATATGCCAGGTACTCGCGGATCCTGGCGATCGCCGAATCGAGCTCGGCGATGAGGTTCGCTTCGGCTGTCGCGGCGCGAGCAGTGTCCAGCAGGCGCAGTGGTGTGTCGCTGGCTATCCACGCCTCGATGCGTCCGTACTCATCGTGCACAGGTATCACGTAGCACGCGACGAACGAGGCCAGGTGTCGTGCGGCCGGTACAACGGGTGCGGCGGACCAGATGTCGAGGTACGGCTGTAGATCCTCGGCGAACTCACTCAACGCCTCGACCATTTCATCCGCGGCCATCGCGGTGGGCCAGGTGGCCAGGAAGTCCTGCCAGAGCGCGAACCGGTAGGACTCGACGACGGCTCGATCGTCCACCGGCCAGCCGGCCGCGGCCGTCTTCAGCCAGCCGAGCGTCTTGCCCAGCAATGTGGGTTCATCAAGCGCGCCAAGCGCGAACAGCTCCAGGATCCGCGGCAGGAAATGCAGCCAGTCGCGATCGTCGCCCCACGTCCCGCCGGCCTTCCACGCGAACCGACGCAGCTGCTCGGCCGACAGGCCCTCCAACGGGATCTCACACAGCACCCGGACTTCGTCCTCGCCCACGCAGTGCCGGCAGTACGACATGTCCGGATTCAGGGGGTACCGGGCACAGATCCGATACAGCGCGGTCAGTGCCTGAGACACCTCCTGCTGCATGTACCACCCCACGTCCCACCGCGCCGCAACACAACCGACGCAGACCGGCCAATGACCTTCCCGCCCGTCATGTTCCAACGAGAACGCGGGCGTCGTCCAGCATGATTGGTTTGGAGCAGCCGTAGCAGGCTGGCTGACGCCCGTCGAGATATCTATGAAGAGAAGGCGATGAGAGACGTCGCCCGGACTGCACTTCGTACCGAGAGGCAGCTCTTGTGGACGGCGTACCGATTACCCTCAGCCCGTACGATCCGCAATGGGCTGTGCTGTTCGAGCAGGAGCGGATCAGCCTCGAAGCGGCTCTGGCGCGATGGCTGGCCGGGCCGGTACGAGCAACTCAAGCGCGATCTCGCGCACGCTCACGGCGCCGACCTCATGGCCTACGCACGCAACAAGGACGACTTCGTCAACGAGGTCCTCGGCGTGCGCGACAAGACGCAGGCTCCGACCGTCAGTTATCCCCGCAGACCGTGACGGCCGACGAGATCGACCACCGCACCGAGGAAGCGCTCGGCCGCATGCTATTTGCGCCTCATCTACAGCTCGCTGACCCGGCGGCGCATACGCTGAGGACGGCCACCGCAATCGCGACGGCCGTCCTCACAAAAACGAAGGAAGCGACGCATGCGGAAGGTTGTGCTCTACGAACTGCTGTCCCTCGACGGAATTGCCGAGGAGCCCGGGAACTGGATGTTCGATGTCGATCAACACGTATTCGACAATCTGTCCCGCATCATCAGCTCCCAGGACGCGGTGCTCATGGGACGCGGCACCTACGACTACTGGGTGGATTACTGGCCCAGCTCCGATATCGAACCGTTCGCCAGCTTCATCAACCACACAACCAAGCACGTCGTCACGTCGAGCCAGCCCGCCAAGCAGTGGAATGACACGGTGTTGGTGGACGCCCCAGTCACCGACTACGTCTCAGGACTCAAGCTTCAGAACGGCGGCGACATCGGGATTCATGGCAGCATCAGCCTGGCCCAGTCCCTCCTCGAAGCCGGGCTGGTCGACGAGTTGCGGCTGGTCATCACGCCGACGCTGGCCCATGACGGACGAAGGCTGTTCGACCACAAGGACGCGCTACGTCGGCTGACCCTCCTCGATGCGCAGTCCACACCGTCCGGACACCTCCTCCTGGCGTATCGCCCACTCCCGACCTGACCAGCGATCGACGGCATCCCGACCGTGCCGCAAGATCAGGTCGAGAGCGCAGCTGCAAGTCGGTCCCGGCCGTTCACGTGCTTAGGATCGAGCCATGCCGGACAATCCCGCGGAAGCCCGTCTCCTCATGGGAGCCGCAGCCGCGGGCCTCGTACATGCCGGGTTCAGTCTGTACTGGGCGCTTGGTGGTCGCTGGCTGCTGCCAACGGTCGGCCAGTGGGCAGTGACCATTGCGCGGGAAGCGCCAGTCACTGCCGGCCTGGCGCTGGTCGCCGTCGCTGCGGTGAAATGCGTGGTCGTGGCCGTTCCCCTGGTGAACAGCAGAAGGTCGCTCCCCCGGCCGGGCGCATGGCGAGCGTTCGCGTGGCTGGCCGCCATCGTGCTCACCGGATACGGGGCGTTGAATTCCATCGTCGCCTGGCTCGTTCTGGGTGGTGTGCTCCGGACGCAGGATGGCTTCGATCGGCAAGCGATGATCGGCCACGCCTACCTCTGGGATCCGCTGTTTCTCGTGTGGGGTCTGCTCCTCGGAGCTGGCCTGCTCATCGGCGGCAATGACCGGCGAAGTCGATAGGTGCCGCTGTACACATGACGGTTGCCGGTTGCTACTCGGCGATGTTCCAGAGGCGGACGGTATGGTCGGCCATGGTGGTGTTGTCAGGACTCAGCGCGACGCGGTGCACGCTGCCGTCGTGTCCGACGAACTGTTTGCCTACCTGGGCGCACGTTTTCGTGTCGATCAGGCGTACGGTGGCATCAGCGGGCCCGTTGCCGTTCTCCTTCGCAGGACTGACCAATGCCACGCGGGTCCCGGCGCTGTTGAACGCGGCATCGAGTACGGTCAGCGTCGCTCCGCCGGACTCGGTGATGGCGTCGATTCCTCCCGGGTAACCGGGGCTGCCGTCGATGTTCCAGAACGACCAGTTCGCCAGGAGTTTCGTCCCGTCCGGGGTGAACGCGACGACACGGCTGGATTCGCCTATTCGTGTGAATACCTTGCCCGTCGGCTTGTACGTGGTGGTGTCCCACAGCTGGACACTGCCGACCGATGCGCCTGCCAGCAGGTCGCCCTCGGAGGAGAACGCCATTGCCTGGGTCTGGGTTCCGTACGGCACGGCGTCCGGCAGCTCCGCGATCTGCCGATGGCTGGTGACGCTCCACAGCCGGTTCGGACCGCCACCGGTCACCGGTTTGTTCGCGGTCGCGAGCAGGGTGTTGTCGCGGCTGATCGCGAGGCTGACAACGGCGGCGCCGTATCCGGTGCCGCTCACATCCAGGTCTCCGCCCTCCTGCTGGCCGGTGGCGGTCTTGAACAGGCGCACCACGCCACCGAAGGCGAACGCGACCAGGGTGCCGTCGGGGCTGAACCGCATCGTGCTCACCTCTGCGACCGCGGCCGCAACGATGCGGTGTGCGTCGGCGCGCTGCGGCCGGTCCGGGAGCGGCGCGGAACGGTCCGGGGCTCCGTTGGCCGGGTCGACCGCGACCGCGTCGGCGCGGGCCAACGGTGCAACTGTCACGGATTGCCGGTCCGGCATCGGCGGATCTTCGACGACGGCCGTCGTCGCGTCGACGGGTGCTGGCGCGGAATGTGCACCGGCTCGCAGGCTGCCGGCCGCGACGACGGTCTCCGGCTGTTCGGTGACGGTCGGCTCGATGCCGAGCGCCTGGTGCAGCATCGTCGCCGCGAGCGGCACCCGGCTGGAGCCGCCGACCAGGAAGACCCCGGCGATCTCCTCCCGTGGGACACGGGAGGCCTGCAGCGTCGCCACGGTCACTTCCACCGTCCGCTCGATCAGCGGCCGGGCGATCTTGTCGAACTCCTCGCGGGTCAGGTGCAGTCCCGTGTCGGCAAGCGGAACGTACAGATCAGCCTGCGGGTGGCGGGACAGCTGTTCCTACGCCCCAGCATTGCCACCGTGCTTGACGTGCCGAAATCGATACCAAGGAGGTGCCCGCCGGCACTCACCCCACGCATCGTACAAACGCCCAACAACCCGAGACCGAGCACGGCGACAGACGTAGATCCCGCGATCAGGTCGTGTGGTCGCTGTAGAGGAGCGACGGCTCTGCGGCGCCGCCGAGAAGGTCGAGCGTGGACCGCAGTTGCGGCGAGCAGTGCATGATCAGCCCGCCCGGCACGGTTCGCGCGGACTGCAGCATCAGATTGGCGGTGGCACCGTCGGCGAACCGCAGCGCCGACGCGTCGATCATCATCGGCACGCCCGACACGGTGCAGTCGTCGCGGAGTTCTGCAACGCAGAAGTGCAGCGCGAGGCGGTTGGACAGATCGCTGTCACCGATCAGCCGTAGCACGGGACCGTCGCGAAGGATTCGCAGCAGCGACCGTTCCGTGTCCGATGGTGGCCACTGGTAGATGGTGCCCGGATGCGCCATGGTGATCGGCCGCAGCTGTCGGTGGCGGAGCAGTCTGCGGTCGTACTGGCAGGCAAGGGTCACGAAACCGCCGACGACCGCGCGGTTGAGCAGCAACTCGTAGCGGGCGAGCGCGTCAGCGCCGACTCCGGCCCGGTGTGCCCAGGACATGTCTGCGATCGCCCACAGGCCCGAGTAGCCCGCGGCGCGGGCGTCGGCAACCTCCGACGCCAACTTCCGCACGACCGCCTCCGCGATCAGTTTGCCGTCCTCGAGGTACCACTCCGCAGGCGAAGGCAGCGACAACTGGCCAGCGTCGAGGGCCGCCGCTACCGCGACCCCGAGTTCGCGCAGCCCAGCGGCCGCGGCCAGCGGGGCGGCGGTGCACCACACCACCCTGTCTCCCGCGCCCAAACCGGCCGCCACGAACGCCGCAGCCATGCCGAGCCGTGACACCGGGTCGTCAATGCACCAGCACACATGATCGCCCAGCTCGAAGCCAGCGGCCGAAGCGCGCGACACCCACACCACTCCCTGTCCTCCACGCCGCGCGCGCCATCCGCAGAACGGCCACTTCCGACGGACTCGCCCCTCACGGCGGTGGAACGCCCGCCGGCGGAGCGGGACACGCTGACCGGCCGAACCGACCATTCCGACATGTGCCATGCCGGTGCGCGATTCACACCTGTCAACTTGCATAACTCTACAACTGAAGAACCCATCAACAAGTGACGACAGGGCAAGGTCGAGCCGCTGCGGCGACGCACGAGTCGGCGAACAGCTATCGCCACGTCGCCAAGCGGTCGGCGCCTGCCTCGTTCTATGGGCAGGAAGGGCTCAACCACCCCGATCATGCCGCAGGTCCCGTGCGGCCACCCGTCCCGAACACGACGGTCACCTCAGCATTGGCGAGCCTCCAGGGGACCGCGTTCAGCTTGCGGCCCGCGCTGCGGGCTTCCCGCCGTCCGCGCCGCCGCCAAGGTCATCCGTCACAAGCACGCCCTCGGCATGGCCGGCCTGATCACTGCATGAACGGGGCGCCCAGCATCGCGCGGATCTCCGCCTCCCGCTGGGCGCGGGTCTTCGGGAAGCCCTGCGCGTCGGGGCGGCGCTGCCACGGGTGCGGGCCGCCCGGCGGGCGGTACTCGACGCCGAGCGCGTCGAGCCGGTCGAGATGCGACGCCAGCCTGGAGGTGAAGCCCTCGGCCGGGCCGGACCACATCACCTCGGCGAAGGAGGCCAGCCGCGGGAACGCCGCGTAGTCGACCGCGCGGGCGGACGGGAGGTGCTCGGTCCACACGTTGCACTGCGCGCCGAGCACCAGCCCCGCCTCGGCCAGGGTGAGGCCCGGCGGGACCGGATCGAAGGTGTACACGTCGGCGACGGACAGCCGCGTGCCGACGGGGATCGGTTCGTCGGGCGCGTCGGACTGGCGGTAGTCGAGGTAGGTCCACATGTCTGGGCAGGAGACGACGTGGTGGCCGGCGCGGACCGCGCGGACGGCCGCTTCCGGGCCGCGCCACGCAGCGATCAGTGCACCGCCGGGGGCGCCACCTTCGAGGATCTCGTCCCACCCGTGCACCGTCCGGCCGTGGCCGGCGATGTGGCCGGCGACCTGGCCGACGAACCACGCCTGCAGTGCCGTTTCGTCGGGCAGCCCGAGCTCCCGCATCCGGTCCTGGGCTGCGGGGCTCGCCTTCCACTCGTCCTTGGGGCACTCGTCGCCGCCGATGCCGATGTACCGGCCGGGGAAGATCGCGCACAGCTCGTCGATCACGGCGCGGCAGAAGTCGAGGGCGGCGTCGGACACGTTGAGCACGTGCGGTGAGACGCCCCAGCCGGTCCGCACGCCCACGTCGGCGAGGCCGTTGCCGAGCTGCGGGTATGCGGCCACGGCCGCCTGCATGTGGCCCGGCAGGTCGACCTCCGGCACGACCGTGATGTGCCGATCGGCGGCGTAGGCGACAATCTCGCGCAGGTCGTCGGCGGTGTAGTAGCCGCCGTGCGGGCGGTCGTCGACGACGCCGTGCTGCCGCGACCCGCGCATCGTGCCGTGCCGCCACGTCGCGATCTCGACAAGGCGCGGGTAACCGGGAATTGGCAGGCGCCACCCCTGGTCGTCGGTGAGGTGCAGATGCAGCACGTTCAGCTTGTGTACCGACAGCAGGTCGACGAACCGCAGCACGTCGGCTTTCGGCATGAAGTGCCGGGCGACGTCGAGCATGCACCCGCGCCACGGCCACCGCGGCGCATCGTCGACGGTCATGGCGGGCAGCAGCCAGTCGACCCCGGTGACCGGCGCTCGGCGGTACACCTCTGGCGGCAACACCTGCAGAAGACTCTGCAGACCATGGAAGACCCCCGCAGGCGTGCCGCCGGTGAGGTTGACGCCGTCCGCGGTGATGCGCAGGCGATAGCCCTCGTCGGGCAGTGAACGGTCGACGGACAACCGGATGTCGTCGCCGGGCGGCAGGAAACAGCCGGTGGCCGGGCCGAGCGTGGCGCGCAGCCAGGCCGCGGCCCGCTCGAGCCCGGGGGCGGCGGAAAGGGTCGTCGCGGGGGTGAGGCGAAACTCGCCGCGGTCGGGTTCCACTGTGGACGGACGGGGGATCATCCTTTCACCGCCCCGCCGAGACCGGCCACGAGACGGCGCCGGACCAGCAGGAAGAACAGCAGCACCGGCACGGTCATCAGCACGGACGCGGCCATGATGCCGCCCCAGTCGTTCTCGTCGGGTTTGAAGAACACCAGCAGCGCCATCGGCAGCGTCTGGTTCTCGGTGGCGCTGATGATGAAGGTCCGGGCGAACAAGAAGTCGTTCCACGCGGTGATGAACGAGAACACGCTCGTCGCCGCGAGACCCGGCGCGACCAGCGGGAACAGGATCCGCCACAGGACGGTGAAGCGGCTGGCGCCGTCGATGACGGCGGCCTCCTCGAGCTCGTCGGGGACGGCGGCGACGAACCCGCGCAGCATCCAGATCGCGAACGGCAGCGTGAACGCGGTGTGCACCAGCACCAGCGAGCCGAGCGTGTTGAGCCCGACCCCCGGCACGACGGTGCCGACGTCGCGGACGAGGAAGAACAGCGGGATGGTCAGCGCCTCGATCGGCACCATCTGCGCGACGAGGAACATGACCAGGATCGTCGTGCGGAACTTGAAGTGGTACTTGGTGAGCACCACCGCGGCGAGGAACGCGACGAGCGCCGACAGGGCGACCACGACGAGGGCGACGACGAGGCTGTTGAGGAAGTACCGGCCGAAGCTCTCGACGCCGAGGACGCGGCGGAAGCTGTCCAGCGACGGCGCGAGCGTCCACGGCCGCTGGTGCAGCGACTGGATCTCGCCGGGCGGTTTGACCGCCGACAGCAGCATCCAGTAGATCGGGAAGATCGTGACGAGGGCGACGAGGACCGCGGTCCCGTTGAGGAGGTGCTTTCTCACAGCGGTTCTCCGCTCCTGCGCAGCGCCCGCAGGTACGCGAGCGTCACCGCGAGCAGGATGACCATCATGACCACGCCGATGGCCGAGCCGAGGCCGTATTCGGACGCGGCGAACGCCTGCTGGTAGGCGTACACGTTGAGGGTGAGGTTCTGCCCGGCGATCCCGCCACCGCCGGTCATCACGTAGATCTGGGTGAACACCTTGAAGTCCCAGATGATCGACTGGATGACGACGATGGTGAGCAGCGGCCGCAGGATCGGCACGATGATCCGCCAGAACTGCTGCCAGGCGCCGGCGCCGTCGAGCTGGGCCGCCTCGAGGGTGGCGTCGGGGATGGCCTTGATCCCGGCGTACAGGGTGACCATGACGAACGGGAACGAGTGCCACACGACGACGGCGCCGATGAGGCCGAAGGCGCTGTAGCGGTCGTACATCCAGTTGTGACCGTCGAGGCCGAGGACCTGGTTGACGAGGCCGAGGTTGGCGTCGAAGAGGAACATCCACACCGTGGACCCGGTGACCGCGGGCGCGGCCCACGCCGACAGCGCCGCGACCGACAGCAGCGTCCGCGGCCACCGCCCGACCCGGGTCAGCAGCACCGCGAGCGCGGCGCCGACGGCGAGGGTCGCCACGACGCAGGCGGCCGCGAAACCGATGGTGGCGAGCAGCACCGACCAGAACCGTTCGGCGCCGAACAGTTCCGCGTAGTTGCCGGCGCCGACGAAGCGGGTCGGCTGCCCGCCGCTCACCTGCGCCTGCCGGAAGTCCAGCACCGACAGCAGGCCGAGCTGGTAGATCGGGTAGACGAACAGCGGGATCAGCACCGCGGCGGCCGGGACCAGCATCCACCACGGGGTGCGCCGTGCGCGGCCGGACGGGCCGGTGGCCGGGCGCCCGCCGCGACCGTCCACCGACCCGCCGGGTGCGGACGAGCGGCGGGCCGGCTTGGACCGGCCCGCCTCGTCCAGCGGGATCACTGTCACTTGAAGGCCGCGTTCATCGCGGTCGCCGCCTCGTCGGTCGCCTGCTCGACCGTCGCCTTGCCGGTCACGATCTTCTCCAGCATCGTCGGTACGACCGCCTGCGCGTCGATCTTGCCCCAGCCCGGGTGCAGCGGGACGAACTTCGTGCCGGCCGCGATGGTGTCCATGAACGGCTTGAGGAACGGTTCCTTGCCGGCCAGCTCGGTGCGGGCCGAGGTGAGCGTCGGCAGGTTGCCCATCGCGGTGTACATCTGCTCCTGGTACTTCTTGCTCGCGAGCAGCTTCATGAACTCGGCCGCGAGGGTGCGCCGCTGGGTGCTCTTCATGACGCCGAGATTGTTGCCACCGGCGAACGCGGGCGCGACCGACCCGGGCTTGGTGCCGGGCAGCGGCACGACCGCGTACTTGCCCTTCGCCGCACCGGCCTCCACGGCCGCCCGGTTGAAGTTGCCGAGGATCGCCATGCCGGCCTTGCCACTGGCGAACAGCTCCACCGTCTTGCCGCCGGTGAGGTCGGCGCACTGCTGCGGCGGGCAGTTGTCGGCCTTGATGAGGTCGGTGTAGGCCTTCACCCCGGCCCGCGACTGGGCCGAGTTGATGGTGGCGGTGTAGCCGGTGCCGGACTTCGTGGCGAGGTCGCCGCCCGCGTCCCACACGAACGGCAGCGCGCCGAAGGTGTACTTGCCGCCGACGGCGAGGCCGAACAGCTCCGGCTTCTTGGCCCGGATCTGCTTGGCGGCGGCGACGAGCTCCGCCTGCGAGGTCGGCGGGGTGAGGCCGAGCTCGGTGAACACGTCGGTGCGGTAGTAGAGGGCGCGTACCCCGACGTACCACGGCACGCCGTAGAGCTTGCCGTCGATGGTGGCGCTGTTCTTCAGGTCGGCGCCGAGGTCCAGCCCTTCGGCGTCCTTGCCGACCTCGGCGAGGCCGCCGGCGGCGACGTATTCGGGCAGGTCGGTGTTGCCGAACTCCACCATGTCGGGCGCGCTGGCCGGGTCGTTGAAGGCGCCCTTGAACCGTTCGCTGCGGGTGTTGACCGCGATGTAGGTGACCTCGACCGTCACGTCCTTGTGCGCGGCCTTGAACTCGGCGACGGCGTCGTCGACGACCTTCTCCTTGGGCGCGCGGTTGGGCTCGTCGAACAGCCACACCCGCAGGGCGCCGGTCTGCTTGTCGGCGCCGTCGTTCTGCGCGGGGGTGGTCGACGGCGCGCAACCGGTCAGCCCGGCGACCAGACCGGCCGCGAGGAGACCGGCGAGCGCCGTTGCGCGATATCTCATGTGGGCTCCCTTGAGGGGTGGCGCTTACGGACCTGGTTCGTATATAGTTCGTTGAACTGGCCCCTAGCCTGAGACGCCGGTCACCTCCGCGTCAATAGGTCGGCGCTCAGAAATGCGTCCGCAGGACATCCGTTACCGTGCCGTCATCGTCGACGACCGGGATCGCCCGCCACTTGTCGAAGGCGGTGCACGGGTGCGAGATGCCCAGCTCCACCAGGTCACCGGGGCGCAGCAGACCGTCCGGGTCGGCGAGGAACAGGTGGTGGTCGTTGACCTTCGTGACCGTCAGCCGGCCGTCGCGCGGGATCGGCAGCCCCTCGTCGAAGGAGACGTCACGCTTGCCGGCGCCCAGGATCGCCAGCCCCGGCTCGGGTGCGGAAAGGACCTGCGCCCACAGCGTCAGCGCCGGGCGCAGCTCGCCGGCGACCCGGTTGAACGGGGTCCGTTCACGGTAGAAGCCCTCGTCGTGGGACAGGTACGCGCCGCTGCGCAGCACCGTGGTGACCCGGTGGCCCGCGGGCCACCGCGCGCCGGCGCCGAGGCGGGCCGCGACCAGGTCGAACCAGGCGCTGCCACCGGTCGCGACCAGCACCTCCGGGCCGAGCAGTCCGACCCTGGACAGCGCGTGGACGGCCGCCCGCAGGTCGTCGAGGAAGCCGGACACACCCTCGGCACCAGGCTGGGTGCCCTCGTAGCCGGCCACCCCGGCGAGGCGCAGCGCCGGGTCGGCCTCGACGGCGGCCGCGACCGCCAGGAGCTCGTCCTGGGTGCGGCAGCCGGTACGGCCACCGGGGTGCCCGAGCTCCACGAGGACCGGCAGCGGCAGTCCGGCGGCGGCTCGTACACCAGCCGCGGAGTCGACCTGGAAGATCACCTCGAAGCCGGCCTCGCGCTCCCGCGCCAGCCACTCCAGAACGCGGCGGTCGAGCAGCTGACCGGCCACGACGACCCGGGTCGCGCCGAGGTTGCGCAGCGCGAGGACCTGGCCGGCGGTGGCCGCCGTCAGCGCCCACGCCCCGGCGGCGAGCTGCGCCCGCAGCAGCGACGGGGCCATGTGGGTCTTGGCGTGCGGGGCGAAGGCGAGGCCGTGCGCGGCGCAGAAGTCGGCCATGGTGCGCACGTTGTGCTCCAGCGCCGACTTCCGGGCCACCAGCAGCGGCCAGGTGAACGCGCCGTCGAACAACCCCGGCCGGGCCGCCAGGAAGTCGCCGGTCGGCACCGGGTCGGGCTGCCAGAATCCCTTGGTGCGCCAGTCCAGCAGTTCGCCGCTCATGAGATCTCCCGCTTGATTCTTCGGCCCGGAACCCGCAAGCTTCAACGAGCTACTTACGAACCGGCTCGTATAGCGCCGGAGCATAACGGAAGGACCCGCCAGTGCCGGTGCCGATGGTGATCGGGCTCGTCGTGCACGCGAGCCACCGCGGCCTGTTCGAGGACGCGGCCCGCACGCTGACGGGCGTCGCCCTCGAATGGGTGGTCTACGAGCACGAGGGCCAGATCCGAGCCGGCGTCCGCGCGCTGCTGGAGCGCCGCACCGTCGACGGCCTGCTGCTCGGCCCGGTGCCCTATGCCAGATGCCGCGACGTGCTCCCCGACGGCCTGACCGTCGCCATCACCCGCTCCGCCGGGCTCGACCTGGCGCTCGCCTGGTGCCGGGCGCTCATCCGCGGACTGCCGGCGACCCCGGTCAGCATCGACACGTTCACCCAGGAGACCGTCGACGACGTCGCCCACGCCCTCGGCCTCAACCGCGCCGACGTCGCGTGTCTGCCGTTCGAACCCGAACAGTCCGTCGAGGAGATCGTCGAGTTCCACCGCGCGTTCCGGGCCAGGTCCGGCAGCGCGTACACGATCAGCGTCCGCACCGGCGTGATGGCCGCCCTCGACGGCGAGCTGCCGGTCCTCAGCGGCATCACGGGCCTCGCCACACTCCGCGCCGAGCTGCACGAGCTGGCGCTGCGCATCCAGTCGAAACGGGCCAGCGAGCTGCGGTTCGCCGCCGGGGTGTTCCTCATCGCCAACCACTCCCCCAACCTCGACCGGGCCCGCATCGGCCTGATGAACCTGCTGCTCAACACCCCCGAGCTCGCCGACGGCTGGATCGAGAACCGCGACCGGCGCGGCGTCGTCGTCTTCGCGCACCGGGCGCTGTTCGAGACCCTCACCGGCAACTGGGTGAGCCTGCCGGTCCTCGCCCGCGCCCAGGAGACCCTCGGCGTGCGGGTCGTCGCCGGGTTCGGGGTCGGCGCCAGCGCCCGCACGTGCGTCGCCCTCGCCGAACGGGCCGCCGCCCGCGCCGAGCAGGACGGTTCGCCGGTCGCGTACCTCGTCGAGGACAGCGGCGTCGTCATCGGGCCGATGGGCAGCGCCGGGACGCCGCTCACGTTCACCTACCGCGGCCACAGCGACGGCCTCGAGAGCCTCGCCCGCGGCATCGGCCTGAGCCCGGCGACACTGTCGCGGCTCGCCGCGCTCGACCGCACCCTCAACGGCCGGCCGATCTCCCCCAGCGACCTGGCCAGCTCGCTGGGCATCACCGACCCCAGCGGCCGGCGGCTCATCCGCAAGCTCGGCGAGCACAACCTCGTCACCGCCGAAGGCAGCGCCCAGGCCACCCCGAAGGGCCGCCCCACCACGCTCTACCGGCTGACGATCAACGAGGCGATGGCCACC
The DNA here is from genome assembly GCF_040674675.1 of Dactylosporangium sp. NPDC049742. Classification (NCBI taxonomy): domain Bacteria; kingdom Bacillati; phylum Actinomycetota; class Actinomycetes; order Micromonosporales; family Micromonosporaceae; genus Dactylosporangium; species Dactylosporangium sp. NPDC049742. Next base: position 101,890 of record NZ_JBFANF010000011.1, read on the forward strand.
GATGGCGAGTGACCTCCTGCTGACCGGCGGCACTCTGCTCGAACCCTCCGGCACCTTCGACGTCGCCGTCCACGATGGACGGATCGCCGCGATCGGGCCGGACCTGCCGCGCGACGGCGCCCGCACGGTCGTCGACGTCCGCGGCCAGCTCGTCACCCCCGGCCTGATCGACCTGCACACCCACGTCCACCCCGGCGCCACCTACTGGGGCATCGACCCCGACCCCATCGCCTGGTACTCCGGGGTGACCACATGGGTCGACGCGGGCTCGGCCGGCGCGTACACCTTGGACGGGCTGCGACAAGCGGTGCGCGGGATGACCGTGCGGGTGCCCGTGCTGCTCAACATCGCCGCCGTCGGCCTCACCGGCCGCACCGGCGAGAGCAAGGACATCAACTCGTGCGACGTCGACCTCGCCGTCGAGACCGTCACCGCCAACCGCGACCTCGTCGTCGGCATCAAGGTGCGCATCGACCGGGAGACCGTCGGCCGCAACGGCATCGAGCCGCTCCGCCGGGGCCTGCGGGTCGCCGACGCGTGCGGGGTGCCGCTGATGGCGCACATCGGCGCCGGCCCGCCCTCCGTCGACGAGGTCCTCGACCTGCTGCGCCCCGGCGACCTCGTCACCCACTGCGCCAGTGCCATCGCTGCAGGGGATGCGGTGGTACGTCCGTCCCTTGTGGACGCCTATCGACGAGGTGTGCGGTTCGACGTCGGGCACGGCTCGGGCGGCTTCGCGTTCGACGTCCTCGAGGCACAGCTCGCCGCGGGGCTCGTACCGTTCAGCGTCTCCACCGACCTGCACGCGCGGTCGCTGTACGGCCCGGTGTTCGACCTGCCGACGACGATGGCGAAACTCCTCGCCGCCGGCCTCCCCCTCGCCGAGGTGGTGGCCGCGGCGACGAGCCGGCCCGCCGCCGCCCTCGGCCTGCCCGGCGGGACCCTCACCGTCGGCGCGCCCGCGGACCTCGCCATGTGGGACGTCCGCGAAGAGCCGTTCACCGTCGTCGACGCCCACCAGCAGCGGCGCACGTCCCCCGTCCGGCTCGTCAACGAGGCCACCTACGTCGCGGGCCGGCGCCTGCCCGCCCGACTGCCCGCCGACCCGCCGCCCTGGGTGCCGCTGACAGCCGCCCAGCGCTCGGCGCTGTCGGCGCGCGCCGACGGGCTGCGCGCGCTGCTGAACACCCCACTCGTCGGCCCTGACGACCTCGCCGAACAGTTCCCACGCCACCACTGAAAGGTTGCCACCATGCCCAAGCGGACCGTCATGACCGACCAGGCCGCACCACCCGGCGGGCCGTATTCGCACGCCGTCGTCGCCGGTGACACCGTCTACCTCGCCGGGGCCATCCCGGCACTGCCGGACGGGACACGGGTGACCGGCCCGTTCGAGGAGCAGGCCCGGGCCGCCTTCCGGAACCTGGCCGCCGTCGCCGCCGCCTGCGGGGCGTCACTCGACCAGGCCGTTCGGGTCGGCGTGTACCTGCGGGACTTCACCGACTTCCCGGCGATGAACGCGATCTACGCCGAGTTCTTCGGCCCTGACAACCTACCGGTCCGCACGACGATCCCGGTGCCGCTCGTCGGATTCGACATCGAGGTCGACGCGATCCTGTACACGGGCTGAGCGCGCCTCTTGTCGATGCCGGGGCACGGGCGTCCAGCGGCGGCAGCGCCCGCGGAGGCTGCGAGGATGGTGCCGGGCTCGAACTGGTGCATGTTCCAGCCGCCGCGCCCGTGCCCGGGCTGGCTCCGGGGTGGGCTGCCGGCCCGTGCGTGGCCCCGGTTCGACCTCGGGTCGACGGTCGCCGCCGGAGCTCGCCGGCTGGGGACCGCCGCCACGCGGCAGATGCGTACAGCTACGGCTTCGTGTTCTCGCGTAGTGCGCGGCGCTTCCAGGCGTCCTCGATGCCTGCGCGCACTGCCGCCCGAACAACGAGGTAGAGCGACACGCAGCCGAGCGCCCACAGCAGAACGGTGACACCGGCGACCCCTGGATTCGACATGCCGCTCAGCATAGAGATCGATCGACTCGTTGTGTGCCCGCACATCGGCAGCAGCGGATACCGGGCGAGGCCAGTGGCTCTGGTCGTCTCAGTGGGCTTGTAGTGCTCAGCGCATCGGAGCGGTCGGCTGTCACGGCACCGTTCGGCAATCGGTGGCCGGGGCTGGCGCCCGCTGGAGCGCCGCAGGAAGACCCTGCTGTTCAGCCAGACACGCCACTCACGGACAGCAGCGGCATGTGCGGGCGTCCGATCAAGTGCTCGGGCCCCGGTGCAATCGAGATGCGGCGGACGCTGCGACCGGTGGACCATCGGCTGTCTGGTAGCCCTGCGAGCACGGCTGCGGAGCGATGCCGAAATGCGTGATGGTCATGTCGGCCACCTCGGCGGGACTGCGCCTGGTGTTGTCGATGCGCAGGTAGTCGGTACGGTCGTCGAACCGGCCTCCCGAGCCGAGGCGGTACTGCTGATCCAGTTCGAGCAGGTTGCGCTCCGAGAAGGCGACATCCCGCTTGGACGGCTTCTCCGCCAGGCGTGACGCGCCGCGATTCCGCCGGAGCCGTTCCTCCTGGCTGGCCTCGAGCTCAAGGAAGAGGACCCGGCCGCCGCGCCGTCTGAACGGCTCCGCGAAGCCATCCACTGCCACCTCATCGTCGGGAAGGTCGAACGCCCAGACGAGGGTGAAGATCAGTCCGGGCAGATCGCTGGCCGCCACCTCTTCGATCAGGTCGCGACGGAACCGGTCGATCAGCCGCCCGAACGGCGGACTACCGAACGGGAAGAACCGATGCACCGGCTCGATCGCCATGTGGTTGTGGAACAGCCGCAGGCCGGTCCGGCCGGCGATCTGCTCGCCCACGGTCATCTTCCCCACGGCCGGCGGCCCGACGATGAACAGCAGCGTCCCGGTCACCTCGCCAACGCTAGCGGTCCTCAACCTCACAATGTCCAGCCGCGGTGTGATCTTCAAGTTCTGCACCTGCACCTGTTCACATATGAGAACTCAATAGATTTCGGTTCGAGTATATAGACGCAGTTCGCGCTTTTGTGTTAAGAAGTGTTCACGTTCAGTCCTACTGGTGGTGGTATCCGCCATGCCGAACCCCAAGGGATGTCTCATGAAAGTGCCCCGCTGGTCCTCCCCGGTTCCGCTCTTCGCACATGCCGATCGATGGCGGGGGCGAGTGTTCGCCCCGCTCGCTGCGGCGGCCGTCGCGTCGGTCATGCTCGCCGGATCGGCGGCGACCGCTGCTGCCAACGCCGGCGCGCTGGCGGCTCCGGCCGACGACGGCCGGCTCACCGTGCTGCTGTTCTACAAGACCAACTTCCACGCCTCCAACGTGCAGGCCCGGCAGGCCGTGCGTGACCTGGCCACCCAGCTCGGCACGCAGTACAACCAGCCGGTGGACATCCAGGAGACCGACGACCCGGCGGCGTTCACCACCGCGAACCTCGCCACCAAGGACACTGTGGTCTTCGCGCAAACCGGTGGCGTGCTGTTCGACGCGGCGCAGCGCTCGGCGCTCGAGGCCTACATCCGCGGTGGCGGCGGCTACATGGGCATGCACTACGCCGGATGGTCGGTCGGTCAGAGCGAGCACGACGTCAACCCGTTCTACTACCGCCTCGTCGGCGCCGTCTCCGAGGGGCACCCGGAGAACCCCGGCGTTCGCCCCGGTCGCGTGTTCGTCTCGGACGCCAGCCACCCGCTGGTCCAGGGCGTGACCGCTTCGATCACCCGCAGCGACGAGTGGTACGACTGGGTGGTCAACCCCGCACCCAACGTCCGCACCCTGATCGAGGCCGACGAGTCGTCCTACGGCGGCGGCGCCAACGGCTCCCCGCACCCGCTCACCTGGTGCCAGAAGATCGACTCCGGCCGCTCCTGGTACACCTCCATGGGCCACGAGGGCACCGCCTACAGCGAACCGTACATGCGTGCCCAGATGAAGAACGGCCTCGCCTACGCCGCCGGGCTGCTGAGCGCCGACTGCTCGCCGCCGCCGCCGGTCGCCGGTGTCCCGATCCGCTACGAGTTCGAGGAAGGCTCGGGCACCACGGGCGCCAACACCGGCACCGTCGGCTCGGTCGGCGCGGCCGTCCTGACCGGCACCACCGGCTGGTCGACCAACGGCATCCTCGGCAAGGCGGTCAACCTGCCCGGTGGCAGCACCGCCAACGCGGTCGACCTGCCGGACAACCTGCTGCAGAACGCGCCGAACTTCACCACCGCGTTCTGGGTGCGCCCCGACACCAAGAACAACTGGACCAGCATGTTCCACATCGGCGACGGGCTCGGCTCCGCCGGGAGCTACTTCCACATCCAGATGCAGACCCAGGCAAGCGGCAACACCGGACTCGCCGCCACGTTCAAGGCGAAGACCGGTCCCGAGGAGCGGGTCTATGCCAGTCCTGTCCGGGACGTGGTGGCCAACCAGTGGAACCACGTGGCCTTCACCCGTCAGGGCTCGACCGGCACGCTGTACCTCAACGGCGTGGCGATCGCGAGCCGTACCAACCTGACCGTCGACATGACCGCCATCGGCCCGACGGCCAACAACTGGCTGGGCCGCAACGGGTACGGCGACGCCCCGTTCGACGGTCTGATCGACGACGTACGGGTGTACACGTCCGCACTGAGCGCTCCGGCGGTGACGGCGGTGTACAACGAAGGCAACGCCGTCCGCTACACCTTCAACGAGAACACCGGCACCGCCGCCGGGAACTCGGGCACGAAGACGTCGGTCGGTGCGGCCACGCTGCAGGGCACGACGTCCTGGGCAGCCGGCCGGTCCGGCAGCGCGGTGTCGCTGCCGGGCGGCGCCGCGAACTCGGGCAACCAGGTCAAGCTGCCCGACAACATCCAGTCCGGACTGACCAACCAGTTCGCCGTGTCCTTCTGGGCGCGTCCGGACACCCTCCCGAACTGGGTGCCGCTGCTGCAGATCGGCAGCAGCACGGACACGTTCTTCCTGCTCCAGTCTGGCACGAACAGCGGAACCACCGGCTTCGGCGCCACCTTCAAGGCGGCCGGAAACCCGGCACAGGAGCGCCTCACGCTCGGTTCCGGCCGCGACCTGCCGCTCAACCAGTGGACCCATGTGGTGTTCACGATGAACGGCTCGACCGGCAAGATCTACTTCAATGGCGTGCTCCAGGGCACCCGTACCAACTTCCCCATCGGCATCGGCAACGTGGGCGTGGGCGGCAACACCACGGCCAACTTCATCGGCGGGACGAGCTGGGGCGACCCCCGGTTCGACGGTCTGATCGACGACTTCCGCCTGTACGGCTACGAGCTCAGCGCCGACCACGTGGCGCAGCTGTACTCGGGTCGCCGGTGACCGCGCTGTTCTAGTGGGAGCATCCACGCCCGCGCCCGGTCGGACTGACGGCTCCCGCCAGCGAACAGCTGGGTCACAATCCGAGTGAGCGTGGAATACATGACGACGTGGGCCCCGGAATCTCTCCCGGGGCCCACGTTCGTACTGATCGGGTATGCCCTGTGGGGCTCTGTTGCGTTGCCGGACTGGCTGATCAGGCAGAACTCGGAACGACGTGGGTCGCCAGGGACTCGAACCCTGAGCCTACGGATCAAAGTGCGCAGCACCACGCCCCGCACGCGCATCACGAGCCGGGACGTCCGACCGGCGTTCCGGGTGCAGACGAAGACCAGGATCGGGAAGATGAACAGCGTCGGGATGGTCGGTCACCGCGGCGGGAACCCGATCTTCGAGCCGTGCCGGCCTGACAGCAGGTAGATGGTCAGCGGGATGCCGTACAGCTCGGTGAACAGCGGGACGAGGGACGCGGTGGACGCGCCCTTCGCCCGCCGGTCCCGGCCGATGCGCGGATGGAAGAGCTGGCCGCGAGCACCGCGGTGTTGAGGATGAACAGTGGCCACTGCCCGTAGGCGGCGCCGGTGTCCACGTCAGCCTCCGGGTCCATGGGTGTGAGCGCCGCTCAGGACCTGCAGCCGGCGGGTGTACTCGTCTTCATCGATCTCGCCACGGGCGAACCGGTCGGCCAGTACCTGCTGCGGTGTGGATCGTTGGCCGCTCGACGTATCGACCTGGCCGCCGCGACCCACGCCGCGAACGAGCAGCACGATGCCGGCGATCACCAGGCCCCAGAACAGCAGGTTGCTCACGGTCATGAGGACGATGCCCCAGCCGCCCATGCCGTTGCCCCAGTACATCATCGTGATCTCCTCCGTCCAGCGGCCGGACTGCCTGCTGGCCGTGAGCTTGTGGTCCGATCGCCGCCGCGATTGCGTACAGACCCCAGGGTTGGCGTTTCATGACGGCCCTTCATGCCGCCCTACCTCTATCGTGCCCGCGGCTATCGGGCACGGGCATGGACAAACGTCCCGTCATCTGGGCCTCAGGTCACTGGTCCGGGCCGGACGAGCTCGGAGAAGGTCCTGACCCAGGGCCGGTTCGGTACCGGCCGCGACGGCTACGCCGCGATGCTCCAGTCCGGCCGGGGCGCCGCGTCTTGTCCGCGCAGCGTGTTCATGAATGCGACTGGCCGGCCATCTGCTGCATCGCAGCGATCTCGGCCTGCTGTGTCTTCACGATACGGCCGGCGAGAGCCTTGGCGTCCGGGTTGGTTCCATGGGCCAGCTCCGCCTGGGCCATCATGACCGCTCCCTGGTGGTGAGCGATCATCATCTGGAGAAACAGCTTGTCGAAGTCGGTGCCGGTCGCCGCCTTCAGCTTTGCCATGTCTGCGCTCGACATCATGCCCGGCATCGTCGGCATCCCGCTGGGCATCATCCCGCTCGGCATCATGCCGTTCGGCGATGCTCCATTCGGCATCATGTTGCTCGGCATGCAATGCATCTCGGGGCAGCTCGGCATCGTGGTCGGCTGGCCCCAGGCGACCAGCCAGCCCTTCATCGTTGCGATCTCCGCCTTCTGCCCGGTACTGATCTTGGCGGCGAGTTGTTTGACGTCCGGATCGGTTGCCTTCTTCTCGGCGAGGGCGGCCATCTCCACGGCTTGCTCGTGGTGCGGGATCATCATCCGGACGAACACCGCGTCGACGTTGTTGAAGGTCGGGTTGACGCTGACACTGACGCTGCCGTTGTTCGTTGCCGTGGGACTACCGCCACCGCTTGCGGTGTCGCTGCAGGCGGTGAGCGTGACGGTCGCAGTGAGGGCGACGCCCACCAGCACGGCGCTGACTCGGGTGTAGTACTTCATGGCGCACAGACTCTTTCGACTCGGTGTGGTGAGCTGCATCGCCCTGAGCGGCTACCCCTGTGATGCGGTCAAACCGAACGCGGGCGTCATCGCCCGGACGGCGTGACCTCGGAGCTGCGATCCGGTCCACGGCCGGACTCGGCGCATCCCACACTCCCGGGCATCCACGGCATGCTTCCCGAACCGGGTGGCGTTATGCGAGCTCCACACCACCGACCGGGAACTCACCCAGGACACCGCCGGCAGGGTGGCCAGGTCATCGCGGACCAGGACCACATCGGCGCATCACGCCCGGAACTGGGCGGTGTCAAGCGCGGCCTGCAGCGACGTGCGGTAGCTCTCGCTGGTCTGGGTTGCGCCGGACACCGCGTCGATGCGGGCGCTCTGCGACGTCAGGGCCTGTGCGCGCAGCCGCGGAACCGCGAGCGCGGTGAGTTCGCGGGAGAATCCGCCGGGGGCCTGCAGGACGGTGACATCGGTGATGGTGGCGTTGTCGATGCGGACCTGGACCTGGACCGGTCCCCAGATGGTGCCGACGGCCGGGCCGTTGACGACGAGGACTGCGCCGGACCGGGTCACGGTGCCGGGGCTGGGCGCAGGCGGGGCCGCAGTGGCATCCGGGGCCTGCGACGGGGTGCCGGGGTCCGTGGTCGCATCGGCGTGCTGCGGTGCCGGTGATGCCGCAATTCCCGACGTGTCGCTGCCCGGCGCCGCGGCTGCGGGCACCGGGCGGACCGGCCCCATGGTTGAGGTCCGATACGTGAACACCAGCACGATCATCGCGGCCGTGCCGGCCAGCCAGAGCGAGATTCTGTGCACGCGGAACGTCTCCTTCGAGCCGAGCTACCAGGCGAAGCGTTCGAGGTGGATGCGGCCGGCGCGCACCCCCGCCTGCTGGGCGGCGCGGACCACCGCCTGCATCCACGTATCCGGACCGCAGACGAACACGTCGTGATACCGGACGCCGGGAACCAGCTCGTCCAGGGTGGACGCGCTGGACCATCCGGCCGGCAGCCACGATCCGTCCTCGGCGCGGGCGCCCACCAGGTACCGCACGTTCACGCCGCGGGTGGCGGCGAGATCGTCGAGCTCGGCGCGGAACAGGACCTCTGGTTCGGTTCTGGCGCGGTAGAGCAGCGTCGCCTCGCCCGCGGCGTAGGGCAGCTCTTCCAGCAGCGCTCGCAGCGGGGTGACGCCCACGCCGGCGGCGATCATCGTGACACGACGGGTGGTGCGCCGTTCGGCGGTGAGGCGGCCGTACGGGCCCTCGATGACCGCCCTCGTGCCGGGCCGCAGCCCGGCCACGGCACGGCCGCCGTCGCCGTCCGCCTTCACTGTGATGCGCAGCCGGTCCCGGCCCGGTTGAGCGGACAGCGAGTACGGGTGGGCGCGGCTCCAGCCCGAGCCGGACAGGAACCGCCACTGGAAGAACTGGCCGGCACGGACCGGCAGCTGCTGCAGGCGCCGCCCGCGCAGATGGATCGAGTACACCCCGGGCGCCTCGGCCACGACGTGGTCGACCTCGATACGGTGCCGCAGTGTGCGCCAGGCGGGCAGCCCGAGCCGGCAGACGAGCACCGCGCCGGCGCAGGCCCCGTAGGCGCTCCACCAATACAGCCGGGCCAACGGCGCGGCGAGGAAGTCCGCGCCGGTCCACAACTGGTGTGGCAGGGCAAGGCCCACGCCGGGATAGGCGTACAGGTGCAGTAGGTGCCACGACTCGTAGCGCAGCCGGCGCCGCGCCGCCCGGATCGAGGTGACGGTGGCCAGGACCAGCGCCGCGGTTCCCACGACCGCCAGCAGAATCCCCGGGTAGTTGGCAACCAGCTCCCAAGCCTGGCGCAACAGGGACAGGTGGAGGGTTCGCGCGTAGCCAACGGTGATCAGCACGAGGTGGGCGAGCATCAGGTTGAACGAGGTGAACCCGATCCACCGGTGCCAGCGGGCCAGCCGGTCCTGGCCGTAGGCGCGTTCCAGGACCGGCACCCGAGCCATCAGCAGCACCTGGATGAGCAGCAGATCGGCCGAGACCAGCCCGGTCAGCCGGCCGATGGACGTAGCGCCGACGGCCAGCGAGCCGAGGCCGTGCAGACCGCCACCGGACACCCACATCGTGACCACGAACAGGACACTGGACGCCAGGACTGAGCCCACGACGGCCGGCCGCCACGACGCCGCCCTGCCACCATCAGTTGATCGGTGATGCCGGGAATCAATACGAGTAGCCACGCGAGGAGATCCAGTCGGCCAGCTTGGGAGTGCTCAGCCAGTAGGTGCCGTCCCCGCTCGGGTTGGCCGGGTCGGCGATCTTCACCGTGCCGCCGCCGTCACGGTATCCGACGACCGTCAGGTAGTGACCGCCTTCGTAGGCGTGCACGGCACCGGCGGTGTCGGTCACGTGTCCGGCGATGTTCGCCACGATTGCCCGTCCGCCGCCGACCGTGGTCAGCACGTCGGTCTGAAGCTGCGCTGCCTGCGCGGGCGTTGCCGGGTAGACCGGGATCTCTCTGGTCTGGTACAGCGTGCGGCCGTGCCCGAGCACCTGGTTGAGTACGCGGGTGGTGTCGAGGGCCGAGTTCGTCCCGTTGGTGGTGGTGCCCAGCATGGTCGCGGCCTCGTCCTGACTGACGGCGTGGCCGGCTGCCGTGAGCGCGATCCGGGTGGCCGCCGGCCCGCAGAAGTAGTAGTTCGGCTGCAGCTGGAACTGGTACTTGAGGAGCATCGTCGTCGGCGCGGACGGCGCCGCCCCGTCGGCCTTCGGTGGTGTCGTGGTCAGCGCCGCGCCCGCCGCTGCGGTGCGCGCAGACGGCGGATCGCCGAGCTGACTGAGCACGATGCCGGCCACGGCCGCCGCGGCGAGCATCACGCACATGGTCACCGCCATCCGCGGCCGGCGGACATCCCCGGCGCGGTGGGACTGCGGGTGTACGGATTCAAGGTTCACAACGAGTCTCCAGCAGCCCGGAGCAGGGCGATCGATACGGGCATGACGTGCGACGACACGCGATGCACAGCCATGCGGATTCACCCCAGACATGCGGTGGGTCCCCGGCTCGTGCGTGCACGACTCAGCGAGCCTGTCCGGCGTCACCTGCTGTGAGCATGAACCGGACCAAGCGACCCATGACGTTACGCAAGGGGCACTGCCCTGCCAAGGCCCGCTAGCTGGAAGAAGCCACACATCATCACTGTTCGGACCGACTACTCAATACGTTGACAGCATCGCGGCATCGGCTGCCACGGAGGCCATCCCGGCCCGGACATGACGGCACGGGGTCGAGCTGACGCACGACGCCCGCAACAACCGGATGCGCGCCGCCACGGAGTGAGGATCGAGCCTGACGCCCGAGCTCCCCGAGCCACGCGAGCTGCTCCAGCGCCGGACTCAGCCGCCGCGGCGAGGTTCGAGGGCGACCACACCGTCGACGAGCGAGCGGCTGGAGGCGCCGTACCGGGGTCGCGGCACCGGCAGGGCCCGGTAGGCCACGACCCGCCAGCCCGGTTCCTCCAGCGGCGTCAGCGAGTCCAGCCCGAAGAGCGCCAGCCCACCGGGGACGCGCTGGGCAAGGGTCTGCATCTGCATGGCGGAGTCCGCGCTGACGATGTCGGCGATCCAGTGCGCGGCGCCGGTCCGGCTCGCGAGCGTGGCCGCCAGCGCCGTGACTGCTCCGGCCGGCAGGTACACCAGCAGACCCTCGGTGAGCACGATCACGTCGCCGGATCGTCCCGTCTCGTCCACCACGGCGCTCACCGCGGTCTCGTCGCGGACGTCCAGGCCGACCCGCCGTACCGGGCAACTGTGCGGCCGGCCGTGCAGGGTCCGGTCCTTCAGCTCGACGACGGCGGGGTCGTCGGCCTCGACCAGCTCGCGGCATCCGGGCAGTCGCATCCGGTACGGCCGCGTGCAGAAGCCGGCCCCGAAGTTCACCACCGCGGCCCCCGGCCGTCGCTCGAGCGCATCGACGAGCATGCGGTCGATGAGGACGGTACGGGCGACAACCTCGTCCCGCCCGGCGTCGGCGAGCCGCGCGATCGGCGCCGCCGCAGCGGTCGGCGTGAACAGCTCGGCGAGCGGGTCCGACACCCGGGGGCGCGGAAGGCGGCTCTCCGCGGCCCGGCAGGCCGCCGCTGCGTACGCGGTGGCCTGCACGGTCCGGTCGACGAGGGGGTTCATTCCCAGCGGAACAGCCAGGCGGCGCCGGCGGCGCAGACCACGACGGTGCCACCCAGCACCGCGACATCGACGCCGATGGAGTCGCCCCGGTCCAGCCACGCCCATTGCAGCGCGTCGATCGCGTACGTCAACGGGAGGGCGTCGCTGATCTTGCGCATCCAGTCGGGCATCAGCTCGAGCGGGACGGTGGCACCCGTCAGGAAAATCATCGGGAAGTACACCAGGTTGGCGATGACCAGGGCCGTCTGCTCGCTTCTGGCGATGGAGGCGATCAGCAGGCCGATGCCGAACATGGCGGCGCCGGAAAGCAGCGCCAGACCGGCGAACGCGAACGTCCGCTCGGGCGCGTGCAGACCGAACACGAGCGAGCCGACGACGACGAGCAGGGCGATGCCCAGCACGCAGATGACGATGTTGATCAGCAGCTGTGCGGTGAGGAAGACGGTCGGCCGGGCGGGGGTGCCCCGCAGCCGGCGCAGAAACCCGCGGGAGCGGTACTCGACCATGCCCAGCGGGAAGCTCATCAGCCCGGCGACGGCGAGGACGAGGCCGACGTAGGCGGGCACGGACACGTCGACGGTGCCGAGGCCGTCCCACAGGTCGGACGGCTTGTTGCCGTAGATGCCGCCGAAGACGCCCAGCACCATGACCGGGAACACGAGGCCGAAGAACAGCGGCGGGAAGTTGCGCAGCATTCGCCTCGACTCGAACGCCAGCACGCTAGGAAACATCGACGTTGTCCGCTTCACTCGAGGCCGTTCCGGCGGCCTGCCCGGTCAGGTTCAGGTACGCGTCGTCCAGCGAGGCCGGCAGCTCCCGCGCGGTGGTGCCGTGTTCGGTCAGGACCCGGTCGACGTCCCCGCGGCGCGCCGGTTGGACCTCGAGCATCAGCCGCTGCCCGGCCGGCTCCACCCGCACTCCGGAACCCAGCCCGGTGAGGCTTTCGGCCAGCTTCCGGTTGCCGCCGGCGCCGTCGAGCACGAGCCGGGCCGAGTCGCCGGCGTGGTCCCGGATCAGCTCGGTGGGTGTGCCGGTGGCTACGATGCGGCCCTTGAGCAGCACGTTGACCCGGTCGCAGAGGTACTCGACCTCCTCCATGTGATGCGAGGTGATCACGATGGTGAGGCCGTTGCCGTTGCGGCGGCGCAGTTCGTCCCAGACCATGCGCCGGGCGGCCGGGTCCAGGCCGTTGGTCAGCTCGTCGAGGAAGACCACCTGCGGGTTGTTCAGCAGCGCCAGAATCAGTGACAGCCGCTGCTGCTGCCCGCCTGACAGTTTGACGACCTGGCTGCGCCGCTGCTCGCTCAGGCCGAACAGCTCGAGCAGCTCGATGTGATCGGCCGGGTCGGGGTAGAACGACGCGAAGAGCCGGCAGATCTCCTCGACCGTGGCGCGGGGCGGGTAGACGAGCTGCTGGAGCTGGATGCCGGCGATGCGGGTCATCCGCGTACGGTCGGTGGCCGGGTCGAAGCCGCCGACGCGGATCGTGCCCGTGGCCGGTTTCCGCAGCCCTTCGATGCACTCCAGCAACGACGTCTTGCCGGAGCCGTTGGGGCCGATCAGGCCCACGACCTGGCCCTTGTCGGCGCTCAGGTCGACACCGTCGACGGCGACCAGGTCGCCGTAGCGGACGGTGATGTTCCGGGCGTCGACGAATGGCTCGGCGGCGCTTGCTTCTGCGTCTTGACTCACCGTTGTCGGCCTCCTCATCGGGGCACTGCGGCCGCGACGGGAGCGACCCGGCGCGCGCTGGTCTGGGTGTAGTAGGCGGCGAACGAGGCATGCACCGCGATCGCCGGGAGAACGCTGCCCTCGACGATCACCAGCAGCCCGCACACCACCGCGAGCACCACACTGGACAGCGCGAGCACGGTGGCCTGCAGGGCCGTCTCGGTCAGCAGTACCTGGCCGACGGTGAAGGTCGCGCCGCTGATCGCGATGGCGGCCCACACCGGTGTGTCGCTGGCCAGCAGGCCGCCGAGGAAGACACCGCGGAAGTAGAACTCCTCGACGGCGGCGCTGGTCGCCGGGACGATGTACCGCCATGCCCGGGGTAGCGCCAGGATCTCGGTGATCCAGCGGACGCCGGTGACCGCGCCGGGCACGTCGGTGCGGGGTCGCACGGCATAGAGCATGGACATGGCGAATGCGGTCAGCGCGCTGGCGCCGGCGGCGGTCAGCACCAGCAGGCCGACATCGTGCGGGGTGACGTGCCAGGCGAGCAGGGCGGCCAGGTCGAGGCCGCCCCAGTACATCACGAGGATCGACGCAAGGACGCCGCCGGCCAGATACACCAGGGTGCCCAGGATCGGGAACACGTATCGGCCTGGCAGCCCCGTGCGGCTGGCGACGGCCAGGCGTACCCGTTGGCGGGTACGGTTGCGCCGGAAGGGCAGCCGGTACAGCGCGAGCCAGGCCGCGGTCGCCGCGACAGCGACGGCGGCGAACACCGCCGCGTCGCGGGTCACGAGGGCTCCCGGCGCCGCAGCACGGTGAGCACGACCACGTTCTGCACCGCGTGCGCCACCATCGGCACGAGCACGTTGTCGCCTCCCAGCAGGTACAGCAGGCCGAGCCCGATGCCGGTCAAGGTCTTCTGCGCGACGGTCATGGCGCCGAAGTAGAGGTGGTTGAGGCCGTACACGACGGCGGTGACCAACAGCGCCGCGGCGGCCGGCCAGCCCAGGACGACTCCCAGCAGGTGTAGTCCCACGCCCCGGAACAGCACCTCCTCGGCAGCGGCGACGCCGACCGCGGCCAGCACCACCCAGACCGATCCGCCGCCCGCGAGCCGGTGCAGCGCGATGCCGGCCAGTCGCCGGTGCCGGACCGCCAGCCATGCGGCGCCGGCGGCCCATTCCAGCACCGGGGCGAGGCACCCGAACGCCACCGCGGCGGCGTACCAGCGCCAATCGACGGGCGAGGACAGGTCCCACCGCATCGGTGCGAGCGTGGCGACCAGCGCCGCCATGGCCATCAGCGCCACGGCGAACACCAGCTGCCCGCGCACGGCCGGGTCGAGTCCGCGCCGCGCCGCGCCGCGAGCGCCGGTGCCGCCGAGCACTCCGGACAGGGTCAGCCGGAACGCCTGCGCCGGGAACGCCGCGCAGAGCAGAACCAGCACGCTAAGGCAGAGGGTGCGGGTGGACATTCGTCACTCCGCCGTGCGCGACCATGCGCGGATGCGCCTTCGGCGGCATCCCGGGCAGGCACATGCTGAGCAGTTCGGGGATGAGGACGCGAACCACTTTCCAGTCGGTGCCGGCCAGTTCCGGCGGCGTGATGTCGAGGTAGGTCGCCCAGCGGCTCACCCCGGCCACCATCTCGAGCAGCGACTCGAGCGTCGACGCTCCGGCCAGCGGGGCGATCTCGGAGAGCTTCACGGACCCGCTGAACCGCTCGGCGACGATGGCGCGCTTGTGCTCCGCGTCCTGCGGTCCGGCGTAGAACAGCACGTTGGAGTCGAGGTCCAGGTACGGCGAGGAATTCGTCGCCGCGTGCACCGCCGTCGTGTCGAAGATGGCGCTGTACATGCCGAGGCCGAGGATGGCCGCGCTCTCCATCGCTCCGCGCAACAGCGCCGAGCGCGGGTCGGCGTCGCCCTGCACCCCGAAACTGAGCATCGGCAGCGCGTCGGTCTTGCGGTCCATGTACACGCCGATGGTCGGCAGTGGGAGGTCGGGTCGGGTCAGGTGGATCGCCCGGACCCGGTAGTCGGCATCCGGCCCGAGGTTCATCGTGGCCAGCACCCGCAGCGCGTCCTCGTCGTCGACGACGACCTGCGGGCACGGATTCGGGGTGTACCAGTTGAGAACGAACGAGTCGATCTGCACCGCCTCGATCAACGCGTTGCGCAGCGCGTCCTCCAGGCTCACGTGTGCCGCCGTGCCGGTCGAGAACGACGGGGTGAAGAGCAGGTCGCCGTGCGCCGCCGAGGTGGTGAAACCGAGGAAGAACAGCTGCGCGGGGACCCAGAGGTCCTCCCCCGGCCGGGTCAGCGCCGGGCAGCGCACCCACGCGATGACGTCGTCCTCCGTGGGCGGGCGGTCGGCGTACCGGTGCAGCCGCGAGGCCAGGGTGCGCTGCTGTTCCGGACCGAGGATGCCCAGGTACTCCAGTGGCAGGCACTCGCCCTCGGCCGACAGCTCGCGCCGTGAGGCGTACCGGAAATCCTGGTCGAACAGGCGGATCGCGACCATCGCGGCGTACCGCTCGACGCTTTCCCCCATCATCTTGATCATGGCCTCTTCCTGGTACAGGCCGTACCCGCTCAGGTGGTACTGCACCTGCAGATGCGGGTCACCCATGATCAGGCGGTGGTAGTGCGGCATGGTCGCCGTCATCGCCCGCATCCGGGGCTCGCCCGGGATGTCGGCGACGGCGACGAAGAACCCCGGCATGATGCCGGTCTGGTTCGCCCCCAGGTGCTTGTACCGCCGCAGCAGCCGCGTCATCGGCGGGTAGTGCGACACTGCGCTCATCGCAGCACCCCGGACACGATCCGGTCCACGGCCGCCCGGCTGTTGAAGTTGATCTCGCGGATCCGCTGGCGGGACACCTTGCCGCAGCCCGGGCAGGCGGGCATGCGCAGCAGGTCCTGCGTCTGGATCTCCAGCGTGGGCAGGTGCACGCCGAGCACCCGGCCCGACAGCCGCGACACGCCCACCGTCGCGTGCAGGTATCCCTCGGTCAGCGCCAGCGTGGTCAGCAGGCTCATCATGGGCGCGTCCGCGGCCCGCGGTGCCGGGGACCCGACCGGCGAGCGGGCGAAGTCGTGATAGGACACGTGGTCCTCCAGCCGCGCCAGCGCCCGCTGCTCGAAACACTCGAAGCAGCCGGTGTGCGGGGACTTCAGGCCCACCACGGACACGAACGGCCCGTCGATGAACGCGCACACCCACGGCACGTCGCGGCCTTCCAGCACCCGATTGATGTTACGCAGCAACGGCAGCGACGGTCGCTGCAGGCACGTCACCAGCGCCGCCGAGCCGGTCAGCGCCGGAGTCAGGTCGGTCATGGCCTGCTCGGTGGCCAGGCCGTCGATACGGGACGTGAGGTCGGCGCTCGAGAGGCGCTCGACCGTCTCCGGGGCGAGCGGCGCCAGCCGCAGCCGCATCCCGGCCGCAAGGTGCTCGGCCTGCGCCGTGGCCGCGGCAGAGTCCGACAGGAAGGCGACCTCACCGCTCGGCGGCTCGCCGTCCCCCGGGTACGGCGACACCATCCGGCCCAGCAGCGCCGCGGTCACCGCATCCTGGCTGTCGCGCTCACGCGCGGGCACGAACAATCCGGCCTGTGCCAGGTCGGCGAAGAGGCGCTCGATGTTGGCCGACTCGATCGGTTGCAGCCCCGGATCCAGATGGTCGGCGACGCGCACCGGCCCGGCGGCCGCCGCGCGCAGCGCGGCCCGCACGGTGGCCCCCACCGCCGGCGACTCGCGGCTGACGTCGATCACCGCCTCCTCGAAGTTCCACACTCCGGTGCGGATCCGGAAGCGACCGGCGCTGTCCTCCACCAACCGCGCCGTGCTTGCCAGCTGGTAACTGTCCATCATGGACTCGTCTGCGCTCACCGACTACTCTCCCTGCCCGACCACGCTCACGTGCACGACGTGGCTGGTCAGGCCGTCCAGGTCCAGCATCTTCTCGATCGTCTGCTTGTCGTAGCCACCCTGGTCGCAGCCGGCCAGGCCGAGCGCCGTGCGGGCCAGGTGCAGGTTCTGCAGGATGGCGCCGACCTCGATGAGCCCGAACACGACACCCCCGTCGCCGTACTTGCGCGAGTTGTCGTAGAGGTTGTACACGAACGTCAGGACGAACCCGCTGCGCTCGACGTCCAGGTCGGGCGAGCGCAGCACCTGTGCCGGCGGCAGCTGCGGATGCGGCGCGACCGGCGAAAGACCGTGGGCGTACGGCAGGTACTCGTACGCGCCGGGGGCGAGCCCCGCGACGTTGAAGGCATGGACGTACAGCGTTACCGGGTAGAGGCCGCCGCCGGAGGCGACGGTGCGCAGCCCGATCACGCCGTGCGGGTCGGCCGGATTGCCGTACGGCAGGCTGCCGGTGGCACCCTGGCAGTGGAACAGCAGCGCCGACAGGTCGGCCAGCGAGATCGGCGCGCCGCTGAACAGGCGGGTGCTGCGCCGCTCGGTGACGACCGCGGTCAGTCCTGCACGGATGGGTTTCGCGGTGGGCAGCTTGACGACGTCACGCAGGTCTTCCTCAAGGTCGGCGTGACAGGAGGACAGGACCGCATCCGGCTCGTAGAACCTGCCGATGCCCATCTGGAAGCCCAGCCGAGCGTTGTCCGTGCGGTAGTTGAGCAGAAGTTCCTCGCCGGCGAAGGCGTCATCCCCGGTCGCCCATCGGCCCCGCACCACGGAGTCTGGGGTCCGGACGACCGTGGATGACGTATAGATCGAGACAATCGTGTGCTGCATCGCGAAGCTGCCGACCGCCCGGAGGTAGTCGTGGTCCTTGAGCGCTTCCTCGACTTCTTCCCTGGTGCGGCGGTAGGGCATGTCACTCCGATGCGAGCGCGGACAGGGAGGTGACCGGCAGCGGCCGGATCACCAGGAGCAGCAACTGGAGCAGCAGCAGTTGCCGCCGCCGCACGTGGTGGAGGCACCCGGAGCGACCGTGACGGTCAGCCCACCGGTGGCTGTGGTACCGATCTGGCCGGAGAAGCTGAGCAAGGCTGGTTTCCCTTCACTGGTTGGGCGCATGGGCCGGCGACTACCACGAGCAGCAACTGGTGCAGCAGCAGTTGCCGCCGCCGCACGTGGTGGAGGCACCCGGAGCGACCGTGACGGTCAGCCCACCAGTGGCCGTGGTACCGATCTGACCCGAAAAGCTGAGCATGCGATTCACCTCCCCAACGACGAATTGACGATATCGATCGATGCGATTTCGTCGGCCGCACGGTAACATGCGGATCAGAGGTGTATCCAGGATGTACTTTCGCTGGTCAATGTGCATGGGGCACACGGGGCACGACTGTTCATCCGGCGTACACACCTCCGCCGAGACCTGCGCACGAACCGCAGACAGGCCGCAGCGAGCCTGATGACTACAGCCGGCCGCCGGTCGTGTCGGAGGAGAGGCGCTGGGCCAGGTACACGGGGATGATCGATGCGACGATGAGCACCGCGGCCACGACGTTGATGACCGGGGCCTGGTTCGGGCGGAACAGGTTGTTGAAGATCCAGATCGGTAGGGTCTCGGTGCCGGGGCCGGCGGTGAACGTGGTGACCACGATCTCGTCGAAGCTCAGCGCGAACGCCAGCAGGCCGCCGGCGAACAGGGCGGAGCGCAGCAGCGGGAACGTGACGTAGCGGAAGGTCTGGCCGGGGCGGGCGCCGAGGTCCGCGGACGCCTCCTCGTAGGAGGCGCCGGTGCGGCGCAGGCGGGCGAGCACGTTGTTGTACACGACGACGACGCAGAACGTGGCGTGGCCGATCACCACCGACAGCAGGCCCTTGCCGACGCCCAGCGGCTCGACGACCGAGCGGAACGCGGTGTCCAGCGCGATGCCGGTGACGATGCCGGGCAGCGCGATCGGCAGCAGCACGAGCAGCGAGACCGCCTCGCGGCCGAAGAAGCGGTACCGCTGCACCGCGAACGCCACCATCGTGCCGAGGACCAGGGCGACCAGGGTGGCGCCGAGGCCGGCCTGCAGCGACGTCCACAGCGCCGAGCGCAGGCCGCTGCTGTCCCACGCCCTCGACCACCAGCCGAACGTGAACGAGCGCGGCGGGAAGGCGAACGTGCGGTCGGCGTTGAAGGAGTTCAGCAGCACCAACGCCAGCGGCATGTACACGAACGCCAGGCCGAGGGCGGTGACGGCGCCGAGGAGCCAGCGGGCGGTGCGGGAGAGCGTCATAGGTTCTCCAGGGCTCCGGTCCGGCGTACCGCGAGCAGGTACACGAGCATGACGAGCGCCGGGATGGTGGCCAGGGCGGCGGAGAACGGCAGGTCGTTGGCGGCGCCGATGTTCGCGTACACGAGGTTGCCGATCAGCTGGCTCTTGCCGCCGACGATCTGCACGGTGATGTAGTCGCCCAGCGACAGCGAGAACGTGAAGATCGAGCCGGCCACGATCGATGGCACCAGCATCGGCAGCACCACCGAGCGCAACGTGCGCCCGGGCCGGCCGCCCAGGTCCGCCGACGCCTCCAGCAGCGAGTCGGGCAGCCGGTCCAGGCCCGCGTAGACGGGCAGGATCATGTACGGCAGCCACATGTAGGACAGCACGAGCACGGTCGCCGGCAGCCCGTAGCCGGGGCCGCCGAAGATCCGGTCCAGCGGGCCGTCGTTGGCCAGCATGACCCGCCACGCGTACGCCTTGACCAGGTAGCTCGCCCAGAGCGGGGTGACCACGGCGACGAGGAGGATCCGGCGGTACCGCGCCGGCGCCACCTTCGCCATGAAGAACGCCATCGGCACGGCGAGGACCGCGTCGATGAGCGTGACGGCGGCTGCCACTCCCACGCTGCGCAGCACGACGTTGCGGTACACGGGCTCGGTCAGGATCGTGCGGAAGTTGTCCAGCGTGCTCTCGTGCACGACCTCGCCGGTGAAGGTGTTGACCTGCCACAGCGACGAGGTGAGCAGCACCGCGAGGGACCCGAGGTAGGCCACGACGAGCCAGGCCAGCGGCGCCGAGAGCAGCGCCGCCAGCCTCGCCCGCGGGTGGCGGTGGAAGAACCCTGCGATGACCGTCATCCCTTGATGCTCGTCCAGGCCTTGGTCCACTCGCTGTAGTCCTTGCACTTCACGTCGGTGCGACCGTCGACGCAGTCGGCGACCGGGGTCGTCCAGTACCAGACCTGGCCGTAGTACGACTCGTCGTCGGCGTGGTAGGTGGTGCAGTGCTGCGGGTCGGCGGTCTTGGCGCAGGCCAGCTTGTTCGACGGTGCCTCGCCGAACCATTCGGCGACGGCGGCGTTGGCCTCGGGGGAGATGATGTGGTTCATCCACAGGTACCCGCAGTTCGGGTGCTTCGCCTTGGCCGCGATCATCCAGGTGTCGGACCAGCCGGTCGCGCCCTCGCTGGGCAGGATCGCCTCGACGGGCGCCTTGTCGGCCTCGGCGAGGTTGGCGATGACCTGCCAGGTGGTGCCGAGCACGGAGTTGCCGGCCTTGAACGCCTGCACCTCCTTGGTGTAGTCCGACCAGTACTCGCCGATGATCTTCTGCTGGCCCTTGAGCAGGTCCACGGCCGCGGTGAACTGCTTGTCGTCCAGCGCGTACGGGTTCTTGATGCCCAGCTCCGGCTTGTGCTTCATGAGGTACAGCGCGGCGTCGGCGATGTAGATCGGCGAGTCGTAGGCGGTGACCTTGCCCTTGTACGGGGAGTTGGCGTCGAAGACCACGTCCCACGAGGTCGGCGCCGGCTTGACCACGTCGGTGCGGTACATGAGCAGGTTCGCGCCGCGGCCGTGCGGGACGCCGTAGGGCGCGCCGCCGACGGAGTTCCACGCCTTGTTCTTCAGCCCGTCGAAGACGTCCTTGTAGTTGGGCACCAGGTCGGTGTTGACCGGCGCGACCACGCCGCCGTAGATGAGGCGCAGGGAGGCGTCGCCGGAGGCGGAGACCACGTCGTAGTCGCCGGTCTTCATGAGCGTCACCATCTCGTCGGACGTGCCGGCGACCTTCACGTTGGCCTTGCAGCCGGTCTGCTTCTCGAACGGGGTGACCCAGTCGACCTTCGGGTCGTTGCTGCCGTTCTCGGCGTACCCGGCCCACGCCACGATGTTCACCGCGCCTTCGCCGGCCCCGAGGCTCGCCAGCTTGTCGATCTTCGGCAGCTGGGCTCCGGCGGGCCCGGCCGGCGCGTTGCTCTGCTTGGCGTCGTCCCCGCAGGCGGCGAGGGCCAGCACGGTCGCGAATACGGCGATGTATCGGCGCATGCCTTCTCCTTGATTCGAGCGCGTCAGTCGAGCGCGATGAGGTCGGAGGAGCTCCAGGTGAGGCGGACCGCCTGGCCGCGCAGCGCGGGCAGTCCGGGTGCGGAGGTGAGCAGCACGACCATGCGGGGTCCGGCGTCGAGGTCGACGACCAGGCGGGTGAAGGCGCCGGCGTACACCACCTCGGCGACCTTGCCGGCGGCCGCGCAGTCGCCGTCGCCGTCGAGGCGGATCTTCTCGGGCCGCAGCGAGAACGTGCCGGACCGGCCGATGACGTCGGCGCCGTCGAACTGGTTCGAGATACCGACGAACCCGGCCACGAACGGGGACGCCGGGCGCTCGTAGAGCTCGACCGGCGCGGCCACCTGCTCGACCCGCCCGCCGGAGAAGACGGCGACGCGGTCGCTCATCGTCAGCGCCTCCTCCTGGTCGTGCGTGACGAACACGAACGTGATGCCGACCTGCCGCTGCAGGGCCTTGAGCTCGACCTGCATCTCCTCGCGCAGCTTGAGGTCCAGCGCGCCGAGCGGCTCGTCGAGCAGCAGCACCTTCGGCCGGTTCACCAGCGCCCGCGCCAGGGCCACCCGCTGCCGCTGCCCGCCGGACAGCTGCGCGGGGCGCCGGGCGCCGTAGCCCTCCAGGCGCACCGAGCGCAGCGCCCCCTCGGCCCGCTCGCGCCGCTCCCGCCGGCCGGTGCCGCGCACGCGCAGCCCGTAGGCGACGTTGTCGAGCACCGACATGTGCGGGAACAGCGCATAGTCCTGGAAGACCGTGTTGACGTCGCGCTCGTACGGCGGGCGCCGCGTGACGTCAACCCCGGCGAGTTCGACGGTGCCGGCGGTCGGCGACTCGAAGCCCGCGATGAGGCGCAGTACGGTCGTCTTGCCGGAGCCGCTCGGCCCGAGCATGGAGAAGAACTCGCCGTCCGCGATCTCCAGGTCGACCCCGTCGACGGCGTCGACCACGCCGAACGACTTGCGCAGCCCGGTCAGCCGGATCGCCGGTCCGCTCATGCGTTGGTCACCTCCGCTTCCCTGCGGCTGGGTTGACGGAACCGTAGGGAAATCGGGCACTGACTCCAATGGACAGATGTACAGCGCTACAGCGAATCGTTGTGCAGCGGTACAGTCACGCGCGTGAGCGTGCGTCTCGCCGACCTCCTCGCCGACGACGGGCTGAGCCTCGTCGTGCGGGCCGGTTCGCGCGCCGACCTGCAGCGGGAGGTCCGCTGGTGCGCCGTGACCGAGCTCGACGACCCCCGGCACTGGCTGCAGGGCGGCGAGCTCGTGCTCACGACCGGCCTGCGTCAGCGCACCGCCGCCGCCCAGCGGCAGTTCGTGCGCCGGGTCGCCGAGTGCGCGGTCGCCGCGATCGGCTTCGGCACCGGGCTCACCCACCGGGTCGTGCCGCCGGCGACGATCGCCGCCGCCGATCTCGCCGGGCTGCCGATCCTCGAGGTGCCGTACGAGACCCCGTTCATCGCCGTCGACCGGCTCGTCGCCGACCGGGTCTTCGCCGCGCACTACGGCCGGCAGCGGGCGCTGCTGCGCATGCACGACGAGCTGACCCGGGCGCTGCTGTCCGGCGGCGGCCTCGCCGGCATGGTGGATGCGCTGCGGCGCATGGTCGGCGCACCGATCGGCGTCGTGGACCCCTACGGCCACGTCTTCGCCTCCGCGCCGCCGGGCCTGCCGTGGCCGTCCGGCGCCGCCCGGCAGGACCCCGTCGAGGTCGGCGGAACGGTCGAGGCGGCGCTGTGCACCGGGCCGGTCGCCGGCGGCCAGGACGACATCCTGCCCTACGCGGCCAGCCTCGTCGGCCTGGAGCTGGCCCGCCGCCAGGCCGTCCTCGCCGGCCGGCGGGAACTCATCGGCCACCTCGTCGAGGACATCGTGCGGGCCACGATCGCCCCCGCGGAGGCCGAGCGGCGGCTGCTCGCGTTCGGCGTGGACGTCTCCCACCCCTACACCGTCGTCCTCGCGACCTCGCCCGACGTCGCCGGCCTGCGGGCCCTGCCCGGCAGCGTCTACCCCCTCGCCGAGACCGGGGTCGAGCCGGTCGCCACCGCCCACCTCGACGACCACCTGGTGGTGCTCGTCGGCCGCTCGCCCAGCGCCGCGGATGTCGCCGCCAAGACCCTCGCCTACGTCGCCCAGCTCGGCGACGGCGCCCGGGTCGGCGTCGGCGGCGCCTACAGCGGCGTGCACGGGCTGCGCTGGAGCTTCTACGAGGCCCGCGAGGCGCTCAGCCGCGGGCCCGGCATCAACGGCCGGGAGCCGCTCTCACTGCCGGGCCTGCTGCTGGCCAGCGACGACCTGCCCCTGGCCGACCTCGGTCGGGAGGTCCTCGCGCCGCTGCTCGACTTCGACACCGCCTCGGGCGCGGCCCTGGTCGAGACGCTGCGGGTGTACCTCGAGGAGGACGGCTCGGTCGCGAAGGTCGCCGCCCGCCTCTACGTGCACCGCAACACCGTGCGCTACCGCCTCGAGCAGATCGAGCGGCTCACCGGCAGGCGGCTCACCTCGACCGCCGACCGCGTGCAGCTGTGGCTCGCCCTGCACGCGGTGTCACTCTGACACGGTCGGCAGCCGTCCGCGGACGTCCCGGTAGCCGACGGCGCTGTTGACGGCCAGCATCAGGGCGTTTAGAAGACCTCGTCCAGGAAGGCCGTCAGCTCGCGCCAGCTGCGCGCGTCGGCCGCCGGGTGGTACGCGCCGCCCGGCAGGGTGAATCCGTGCTCGGCGCCGGAGTACGTGATGACCTGCCAGTCCAGGTCGGGGCGGGTGCGAAGCTCGTCCTGGAAGGCCGCCACCGCCTCGTCGGGCACCACCGGGTCGGCGCCGCCGGTGCAGATCAGCACCGCGCCGGTGATCGCGGCGACGTCGGCCGGCTCGTGTGTCACGAGGCGGGCGTGGAACGCGACCGTGCCGGCCAGCGGCGCCCCGGTGCGGGCGAACTCCAGCGCCGCCGAGCCGCCGAAGCAGTACCCGATGACGACGATCCGGCTCGCGTCGACCGCCGGGTCGTTCGCCACGACGTCGTAGGCGGCGCGGACCCGGGCGCGCATCAGCGCGAGGTCGCCGTAGTACTTCCCGGCCTCCGCCGCCGCGCTCTGGTGGTCCTCGAAGCGCCGCCCGGTGCCGTAGAGGTCGGCGGCGAAGGCGTAGTAGCCGAGGCGGGCGAGCATCTGGGCACGGGCCTTGGGGTACTCCCGCAGCCCCGTCCAGTCGGGCACGATGATCACGGCGGGCTTCGGCCCGGCGACCGCGGCGTCGTGGGCGCGGTAGCCCTCCATGGGCTGCCCGTCATGGTCGTAGGCCACCGCCGCCTCGGCGATCTGCGCGCCCGGGCGCTCGGCGACGGCGTCGATGAGCCGCCGGTGCTCGGCGGAGAAGTCGGTCATGACCCCGACTCTACGAGGCCGACCAGCCCGTCCACCGCGCGACGTCGATCGCGATCATCAGGCCCCGGATTCGGTACTGCGGGTAGCGCGCCACCAGTCGCCCGAGCGCCCGGCGGCCCTCCTCCCCCGCCGGGTCGACCTCACGCGCGATGCCGTCGGCGCGGACCCACCACAGCGTGGACCAGTCCTCGTCGTAATGGTCGGCGAGCACGGCGGCGCGCGGCTCGGCGGCCAGGTTGGCCAGCCGCTGCAGGGCGGTGTGCCGCTTCGGCTTGGCGTCCACGCCGTGGTAGACGGTGTCGCCCTCCAGCGCGAACACGATGGGCACGGCATGGGGCGAGCCGTCCGGGGCGACGGTGGCCAGCCGGGCGACGCGCGCCGCCCCGAAACGCTGCCGGCATTCGTCCGGCGTCACGCGCCTTCGCCGGCGAAGTCGGCGATGGCCCGTTCCCACTGTTCGAGGCCGCGCTCGACGACCGAGCGCGGGCCGGAGGGGATCCACCGGCTGGCGCGCTGGACGCCGGCCTCGTGGAGGCGCTGCAGTACCGCGGGATCGGCCGGCGCCGAGAGCACCTGCACGTCGATCTGGCGCTCGGCCCGGGCCCGCAGCTCGCCGATGCGCTCGATGACGCCCTCGCCGTAGTTGGGGAACCAGGCGTCGCCGAACGCCAGCACGCGGTCCAGCACGCCCGGGCCCATGCCACCGACGAGGATCGGCGGGTGGGGGCGCTGGGCCGGCTTGGGGAAGGACCAGATCCGTTGGAAGTCGACGTACTTGCCGTGGTACGACGCCTCCTCCTCGGCCCAGATCGCCTTCATCGCCTCGATCCGCTCGCGCAGCACGGCCATGCGCACCCGCGGGTCGGTGCCGTGGTTGCGCATCTCCTCGCGGTTCCACCCGGCGCCGACGCCGAACTCGAAGCGGCCACCGGAGAGCTGGTCGAGCGAGGCGACCTCCTTGGCGGTGATGATCGGGTCACGCTCGATGACGAGGCAGATGCCGCTGCCGATGCGCAGCCGGCTGGTGGCCGCCGCGGCCGCGGTCAGCGCGACGAAGAGGTCGTAGGTGTGCCAGTACCTCTGCGGCAGCTCCTGCCCGTCCTCGGACGGCGTGTCCCGGCTGGCCGGGATGTGGGTGTGCTCGGCGAAGAACACGGCGGACTGGCCGCGCTCCTCGGCCAGCCGCGCCAGGTCCCCCGGGGCCATGGCATTGTGGGTGGGGAAATATCCGACTCCGAAGTCCATGGCCCGATCCCTACCCAGCCGGCGCCGCTTCGACCGGCTCGAGCTCGTCGACGTCCAGTGGCTCGGCGCCGTGGCGCCCTGTGTTGAAGTTCAGGAGGGCCGGGGTGCCCGCCGGTCGCGACGCAGTTCGAGCTCCTCATCACTGACCAGGGTCTGCATCGGCTGACCCGGCACCATGATCATGGTGGCCAGGAAGCGCAGCCAGGTGTCCGGCCGGGGATTGGCGGTCTGGTAGTGGATGACGTCGCCGCCCGGTTCGAAGACCGCCTCGCCGGCCCGGACCACCCGCTCCGGCTGGCCCTCCAGTTCGAAGATCATCTCGCCTTCGAGGACGTAGGCGGAGAGTGGGCCGGAGTGCCGGTGCGGCGGGACACTCCCGCCCGGCGGCACTTCGAGCAGCACCGTCATGAGCTCGGGCGAATCGGGGATGAACGGCGGTGACTCGTCGAGCAGCGTCGTCCGTGTGACGAGGTCCTTGGGCATCGCAGTCCTCCAACGTGTCCCGAGGTCTCCGTAGCCGCCGGCTACGGACCCCATGGTTGCCCGGCGGTGCCCGATCACCCCCATCCGGGCGAGGTGACCGGGGTGCACCGGACCGCGAGGCGCCGTGGATGGCTCGACCGGGTTTGCGCTCGACCCGACCGGGTACGTGGTCGTCACAGTTCCACGGGCCCGCCGCAGCCGACACGAACAACGCGATCACCGGCATTCTGCGATGGCGGAGCAGATGCGTCAGACGTACGCCAACGCCGAGGAAGTGCCGGCCTCGCGCCACGACCCTTCCCGATCAGCGTGGTAGGACGCCGAGGTCTGGTGCCACCAACACTGGTGATCCGAAATGCCGTTCAGGCGAGGACTGGGTAAGCGGAGGTGCCGGATGAAGGCGATCGTGGTGACCGATCAGGCCGCAGGAACGGCCGGGATGACGCTGGTGGAGCGGCCCGAGCCGGAGCCGGCGATTGGCGACGTCATTGTTCAGGTTCATGCGTCGGGATTCGTCCCGACTGAGTTGGCGTGGCCCTCGACCTGGACCGATCGCCTCGACCGTGACCGGACACCGTCGATCCCTGGACACGAACTGGCCGGAGTGGTCACCGCTCTCGGCTATGGCACGACGGGGCTGTCGGTGGGACAGCGGGTGTTCGGCATCGCGGACTGGCATCGCGACGGCACCCTGGCGGAGTACGTGGCCATCGAGGCACGCAACCTCGCGCCGCTGCCCGGCGACGTCGACTTCACGGTGGGCGCGAGCCTGCCGATCTCGGGCCTGACCGCGTGGCAGGGGCTGTTCCAGCACGGCCGTCTTCAGGCGGGGCAGAGCGTCCTCGTGCACGGCGCGGCCGGCGCAGTCGGGACGATGGTGACGCAACTCGCACGTGAGGCCGGCGCGTATGTCATCGGTACGGGGCGCGCTGCCGACCGTCAGAAGGCGCTCGACTTCGGCGCGCAGGATTTCGTCGACCTCGACGACGACGCCCTGGAAGACGTCGGCGGCGTCGACCTGGTGTTCGACGTCATCGGCGGAGGCATCCAGAGGCGGTCCGCAGGCCTCATCCGGGCCGAAGGAACACTGGTGACCGTCGTAGGGCCACCCGAGGCGCGGCCCGCCGATGGCCTGGCGATCGACTTCGTTGTCGAGTCCGATCGCGCCCAGTTGGGTGAGATCGTCCAGCGCGTGCGTGACCTACGGCTGCGGACGAACATCGGCAACGTCGCGTCCCTCGACGATGCCGTCGCCGCCCTCAACCCGACTGAGCGACGCAAGGGGAAGACGATCATCCGCGTTCGTCCGTGACGACTCGGGACGCGTTCGGGTGCCGTTACGTCATCTGATCGGGTGGCACCGTGAGCCCGATGCTGGCTTGTTCAGATAGCGGCGGCAAGCTCGGTGACTGGACGCCGGCGGTTCGAGGACTTCACCGGTCATGCCTGCCCGACTGGGGCAACGCATGACGCAACGGACCAACGTGCCATCGCAAGCGGCGCCGACGTCCACGGAGGGTGTTACCGTACTTGCCGGAGCGATGACCAGTTCGCTGACGGCGATCTAAGGAGGTGTGTTGATGACTGGCGTGGAGACGCCCGCTGTGTGCGGTGCCCGGATCATCCTCACCTCCCGGGCCTCGTCCTGACCTTCGCCTGCCTTCCTCCCTCGTAGGAGTGTTCTCGGCACGCTGTCGTCCGGCGGGGCCCCCGTTCAAAGGTCTCCACCGTGTTTCATCGACCCACTTCATACCCATCTGATCTCTCTCCTCCTGCGCGGCGTGGGCCTGCACGACGACGAAGGCCTGGACCAGACCTTCGCAGAGAAAGGAATCTGGTCATGGACCTTCCCCGCATCTTCACCATCCGTGAGAGCAGCCACCGGATCCACAACCCGCTGACCGCGGACAAGTTCGCCGCCCTGGGCGCATCGCTCCACCTCGCCCCCGGGACACGAGCCCTCGACCTGGCCAGCGGCTCAGGCGAAATGCTGTGCACGTGGGCGCGTGACCACGGGATCACCGGCACCGGGGTCGACATCAGCACGGTCTTCACCGAGCAGGCCCAGGCCCGCGCCGCCGAACTCGGCGTCGCCGACCGAGTCGAGTTCATCCACGGTGACGCCGCCGGCCATGTCGCGGACCAGCCGGTCGACCTGGCCGCCTGCATCGGCGCCACGTGGATCGGCAACGGCGTCGCCGGAACGACCGAGCTGCTCGACCGCAGCCTGCGCCCCGGCGGACTGATGCTGATCGGCGAGCCGTACTGGCGGCAGACCCCAACGGACGAAAAGACCGCCAAGGCATGCCACGCCACCTCCATCGCCGACTTCCTGCTCCTCCCGGAGCTGATCGAGCAGTTCCAGGAACTCGGGTACGACGTCGTTGAAATGATGCTGGCCGACCAGGACAGCTGGGACCGCTACGCCGCGGCCCAGTGGCTCAACCTGCGCCGCTGGCTCGACCAGAACCCGGACGACGAACTCGCCCCCGAAGTGCGGGAAGAACTCACCACCGAGCCCGCCCGCTACGCGCGCTACGGGCGTGAGTATCTCGGCTGGGGAGTCTTCGCCCTCATGAAGCGCTGACACTCCCGTCCCGCGCGGGGCCCAGACGTCATACCGTCTGGGCCCCGCACGGGCCACGTGGTCACCGCAGTGCTCAAGCCGGCAGCATGAACGAGCCGACGCCCGCCCTTCCTTCTCGTCCTCCCCGGCCGCCGGCCGGTACAGCCGCGCCGACGTTCTTAGCCTGGGTAGCAGGTTGAAGCCGAGCACTCGAGCGAAGGCGAATCCGACGATGGAGGCACCGTGCGTACGTCTGCGAGGTCCTCGTCGAGGAACTCCTCGACCAGCGGGACCAGCAGCCCGGCCCGGTGCGGCAGGGAGGTGTGGGTGGTGCCGGGCAGGATCGCGAGGCGGCAGCGCGGCATCGCGCAGATGTCGCCGGGGACACCGCCGCCGAGCAGGCGGAACATCCGCACGGCATGTTCCGGCCGGACGATGTCCGCGTCGCCGACCACGACCAGTGCGGGCACCCGCAGGGCGCGGATCTGCGCCGCCGTCCACCGCGGCGGATGCGCGTCCAGGACCGCCATCTTCGTGACGAGGCGATCCCAGCCCGCCGGGTCGGGCGCGGTACGCAGGTACTCCTCGTGCAGCTCGGAGCCGTGCAGGTGCTCGGGCCGCAGGTGCGCGGCGCCGTCGAGCAGCCCGGGGTGCAGGCCACCGCGGTCGAAGACCGGCGAGGCGAGCACGAGCCGGCCGGCCCGCGCCGGGTGGTGGGTGCCGATCCGCAGGGCGACCGCGGCGCCCAGCCCCCAGCCCAGCAGGTCCGCTCGCGCCAGGCCGAGACGGTCCAGCAGCTGCACCACCTGCGCCGCAAAGCCCCCGACGGTGTACGGCCCATCGCAGTCGGGGCTGCGCCCGTGCCCCGGCAGCTCGACGGCGACGACCCGCCGGGTGCCGGCCAGCAACGGCAGCAGCGTGCCGAACGACGTGTGGATGCCCGACAGCGCGGCCGGCACGAGGATCAGTGGCCGTCCCGGGCCGTCACCGTGCTCCTCGAAGTACATCTCCATACGGCGCAGTGTGCGGGCCTGCGCTTACGGTCGGCTTACCGCCGTAACATGATCCGTCGTGCGCTTCGGGATCCTCGGTCCGCTCGCCGTCACCACCGCCGACGGCGAGCCGGTGGTCGTACCCGGCGCCAAGGTGCGCATGCTGCTGGCCGATCTGCTGGCGCACCGCAACACGGTGGTTTCCGCCGACCGGCTCATCGAGGACCTGTGGGGCGACGACGCACCCGCGAACCCCGCCGGCGCGCTGCAGGTACGGGTGTCGCAGCTGCGGAAGGCGCTCAACGACGCCGAACCGGGCGCGCGTGACCTGATCGAGTCGCGGCCGCCGGGCTACCGGCTGCGGGCCGACGACGTCGACGCCGACCGGTTCGCCGCGCTCGCCGACGCCGCCGACGTCGACCGGCTCGGCGCGGCGCTCGCTCTGTGGCGCGGCCAGGCGTACGCCGACGTGGCCGACCAGGAGTTCGCGCGCGCCGAGGCGACCCGGCTCACCGAGCAGCGCCTCCTCGTGCACGAGCGGCTCGCCGCGGCGCGGCTGGCCCGCGGCGAGCACGACCTGGTCGCCACGGAGCTGGCCGAGCTCGTCGAGCTCCACCCGCTGCGGGAAGGGCTGCGCGTCCTGCACATGCGCGCCCTGTACGCCGCGGGACGGCAGGCCGACGCCCTCGACAGCTACGCCGGGCTGCGGGAACGGCTCGCCGACGAGCTGGGCCTGGACCCGGGACCGGAACTGGCCGCCCTGCACCGGCAGATCCTCGAGCAGGATCCGGCCCTCACCGCACCGCCGAAGTCCGCGATCGTCCGCAACAGCCTGCCCGCCCAGCTGGACGAGTTGATCGGCCGGGCCGAGGCCCTCACGGAGCTGCGCGCCCTGATCCCGGCCGTCCGGCTGCTCACCCTGGTCGGGCCGGGCGGGGTGGGCAAGACCCGGCTCGCCGCGGCGACCGCCGCCGAACAGGTCCACCCGGACGGCGTGCACCTGGTGGAGCTGGCGCCGCTGCCGCCGGCGGACCCGCGGGTGGCGGAGCAGGTCCTCGGGGTGCTCGGCCTGCACGAGGCACCGGGCACCACCGGGTCCGCCACCGACCGGCTGGTGACGGCGCTGCGGCACCGCGAGATGCTGCTGGTGCTGGACAACTGCGAGCACGTGATCGCGGCGGCCGCCGCGCTGGTCGGGCGGCTGCTGCGCGACGCGCCCGGGGTACGCGTGCTGGCCACCAGCCGGGAGCCGCTGCTGCTGACCGGCGAACAGGTCTGGGAGGTGGGCCCGCTTGCGCTGCCGGGCGACCCGGCCGACGTCGACGCGGTGCGGCGCTCGGCCGCGGCCCGGCTGTTCTCGGCGCGCGCGGCCGCGCAGCACCGCGGGTTCCGGCTCGACGAGCAGACCGCACCCGTGGTGGCGCAGCTGTGCCGCCGGCTGGACGGCCTGCCCCTGGCCCTCGAGCTGGCCGCGACCCGGGTGCGCGCGCTCGGCGTCCAGGGCGTCGTGGACCGCCTGGACGACCGCTTCGAGCTGCTCACCACCCGGCAGCGGGACGTGCCGGAACGGCAGCGGACCCTCACCGCGGTGATCGCGTGGAGCTGGGACCTGCTGGACCCGCAGGACCGTGCGGTGCTGGCCCGGCTGTCGGCCTTCCGCGACGGCTGTACACCCGAGGCCGCCGAGCAGGTGTGCGACGCCGGCCTGGACGCCGTGGACCGGCTCGTGGAACGGTCGCTGGTGGTGGCCGAGCCGGGACCGCGGTACCGGCTGCTGGAGTCGATCGCGGAATTCGGCGCCGCGCAGCTCACCGACGCCGCCACGGTCCGCAGCCGGCACACCGGCTACTTCCGCTCCCTCGCCGAGCACGCCGACCCGCTGTTGCGCGGCCCCGAGCAGCAGCGGTGGCTCGCGATCCTGGACGCCGAGCGGGCCAACCTGCAGGCCGCGCTCGCGCACGGCGGCGGCTTGCGGATGGCGCTGGCGCTCACCTGGTACTGGGTGCTGCGGGGGCGGCTCAGCGAGGCACGCGCCGCCCTGGCGCTGACCGGCACGGCCGACGAGGAGCGCCTCGCCGCGCCCTGGCGGCTCGGGCTGGCGCTGCTGCAGGGCGAGCGGGTACCCGAGAACGTACGGGACGTGCTCGCCCTGGACCCGGCCGGACGGTCGGCCTGGTTCGTGGCGGACGCCGTGATGGACCGCGGTGACCTGGCGCTCGCCGCGGAGCTGCTGCCGGAGCAGTACGACGACGCGTGGACCGAGGCAGCGGTGCTGGCGTCGCGGGCGATGCTCGCGCACGCCGCCGGTGACCTGTCCGCGCTGGAGGCGACCGCGACGCGCAGCGACGCGCTGTTCGCCGAGCTCGGCGACCGGTGGGGGCGGCTGCGGGCCAGTGACTGGCTCGGCGGGCTGGCGGAGTTCCGCGGCCAGCCCGAACGGGCCGCCGCCCTGCACCGGGAAGGGCTGCGCTGGGCGACCGAGCTCTCGCTGTCGCCGCAGGTCGGCGCGAAACTGTCGTGGCTGGCCTGGCTGGCGGTACAGCGCCGGGACCACGAAACGGCACGGGAGCTGGCCGAACGCGCCTACCGGCTGGCCGTGGAGCAGGGCGCGCCCACCGCGGTGGTGTTCGCCGAGATGAGCCTCGGCATCGCGGCCCGCCGCTCGGGCCGCCTCGACCAGGCCGTCACCCACCTGACCCGCATCGCCGACCAGGGTCGGGTCGAGCCGAACCCGCCGCCGTACCTGCCGATGATCCTGGTCGAGCTGGCCTACGCGCGGGAGTTGCAGGGCGACCCGGCGGCCGCCTGGGCACTGCACATGGAGGCGTACGAGAGCGCCATCGGCTCCACCCGCGACGGCATCGGCGCTGTCGAGGGCATGGCCACGGTGGCCGAGCCGGCCGTGGCGGCCCGGCTGCTGGCTGCCGCGGCCACCGCCCGCGAGCAGAACTTCGCCCCGGCCGCCCCGGCCGAGCAGGACGAGCTCGACCGGGCGGCGCGACGGGCGGTTGCCGCGCTCGGCCAGGAACGCTTCGACGAGCTGGTGGCCGAGGGCGCCAAACTCAGCCTCGCTCAGGCGGTGGCCTTCGGCCGGTAGGTCGCGACGATGACGCCGTTGGTGAAGACCCGGGTGTCGATGAGTTCGAACGTGGCCTTGACATCGCTCAGCACGGTGGAGAACCCGGCGGCGCCCACGATGACCGGGTGGATCCAGAACTTCACCTCGTCGACCAGGCCGGCCGTGACCAGCTGCGCGGTGACCGCGCCGTAGCCGTACTGCACGATGTTCCCGCCGTCCTGCTCCTTGAGCTTCGCGACCGCCTCGACCAGGTCCCCTTCCAGCACCTCGGTGTTCCTCCAGGAGGGGTCCTTCAGCGTGGTCGACGCCACGTACTTCTTCACGTTGTTGAAGAACGCGGCGCCGGTGGCGGGATCGCTCTCGTCCATCGCCGGCCAGGCCTGCGAGAAGCCGTCGTAGGTGGCGCGGCCCATGAGCAGCGCGTCCGCGCCGTTGGTGACCTCGGTGGCCACCTCGGCCGCCTCCTCGGCGAAGTAGGGCGACGTCCACATCGGGTTCTCGATGACGCCGTCGAGGGTGAGGTAGGTGGAGTTGATGAGCTTGCGCATCGGAGGCTCTCCCGGGTGGGTCGTGGTGATCGCTGCTGACAGGGAACACTCTGCCGAGGGCCGCTTACGATTCGCTTCAGGTCGCCTTATGCCGGCTTCGAACTCATCGAACTCGACGACCACGACCACATCGGAGCCCTGGATGACGTGCCGCCGCGAGCCGGCGGCACGTCATCCGTTGCGCCGGCCTGCCAAGGCCTTCATCGGCGCGGAAGATGTGGTCGTGGCTGTCCTCCAAGACATCGTGCGATGGTCCACGTCCTGTAGGAGCCCTGCGCGCCCGTACGGAAACAGCGCATGTCGCGAACCGGACTCCGGCTGGCGCCGGACCGGGGTGTTCACGGCATCCCGTGGGCGTCGAAGGCGCCAGCGTAGAGTCGCCCGGTGACCGTGTACGACATCGCCGTGAAGTTGCCGTCGCTCGACGTGCTGCGTGACCGCTGCAAAGCTCTCGCGGTGCTGGAGCGCATCATCGACCGTGGTGAGCCGTACTACACCTACACCACGCAGTGGGGTGACGACGAGGCGGCGCTGATGAGCAACGGCAGCGGCGACGAATGGGCCGTCGTGTTCACCGCGCAGGGCGCCTTCATCCGAGTGTTCTGCCACGAGTCGCCAATGACGCCGTACCGCGACCCGGACCATGAGCTGTGGCCGGGTTTGCTCGACGGTATCCCTCCGATGTTCCGTCCCCAGGTCGAGGAGCCGGCGTTCGACGACGACGAAGGACAGTTCGTCGCCACCGCGGTGCTCTGGCGGCGCGCCGGGGACGATCGCTGGCACGCCGGAGAAGGCATTGTCTTCCCGCCGTCGCGCGGACCGCACGACACGGACACCGACGGGTCCGGCATGCTGGCGATCCTGCTGGACGACATCGTCGACCGATTTGTCGAGTTCGCCACCGACTACTACGAGATCGAGGTCGACCGTACGGCAGTCGAGCACATCGTCGCGCATCGTCCGCTCACCGGGACTGTGGTGCAGGCACTGAATTCCAGCGCGACGCTGGCAGAGGTGCGCAACGACATCACCATCATCGGATACCCGGTCGAGGCCGCATGACAGTGCAGCATCGGCAACGCTTCGGGACTCGTCGGGTTTGGAATGCGACGCCTGGGTGCGCCCGGACGTGACCCCGAACGGACTGCTGGCGCCGGCCGCCGGGGTAGCCTGGGCCGGCGAACAGACCGGCGGCACGCCTCACCTCATCCCGCGGCTGCTGTCGATCGCGATGGACGGCCCGGTCGGCCGCTGACCCGTCGGCGCCGCAGGACCCTGCGCACGACGACAACGGCGCCGGCCGCGATCAGCAACAGCGGCACCACGGTGCAGAGGCTCACCTGTACCAGGATGCCCCAGCGGGCGGGCAGCAGCGACGGCGACGAGGTCGGGCCGGCGAAGGTGCCGTCGCGGATGAGATCCTGCGGAATGTCGATCGAGGTGACGTCGTTCGGAGGGTCGAGCAGGACGCTGACGGTGCCGTCGCTGCGCAGGGCGAGGACGCGCACGTCGCCGGTCTCGTACCAGCCGGTCTCCCTGAAGTACTCATAGTCCTTCGCCAGGCCGTCCTCGGGCCGGTACTGCACGACGACGAGGTCGGTGCCGTGCCAGCCCAGCGCTCGCACCGCCATCCCGGGCGCGGCCGGCAGCGGCGGGCCGGCGACGTCGGCGCCGGTGGCGGCGTCCACGTAGGACACCGTCCAGCGGCGGGCCGCGAGCTGGTCGCGGTCGCAGACATCGGTGCAGCCGTCGAGGGTGATGGTGGCGATGGCCCTGCCGTCCGGGGTGTAGGCGCCCGAGCCGGCGAGATGCCGCTCGGCCCCGAGGTCCCTGTCCCACAGCGGCGTGCCGCCGGTGTCGTATGCGCGCAGCACGGTGCCGTTGGTCGAACCGGGCACTGTGAGCACCAGGTTCCGCCCGTCCGGTGCGAACGCCGCCGCCCACGCCAGGCTCACGTCGTAGCCCTCGAAGATGTCCGCCAGCGGTACCGATTCGGCGGTGTCCAGATCCAATAGGGCGTAACGCAAAGGCCGCACAAGGTGCTTGGCGTCGACCGGGACCTTGAAGTCTTCGAGCTGGCTCAGCAGCAGCGCCGCACCGCCGTCCGGTCGCCAGGCAGCGATGCCGTCGACGTAGTAGTCCCCGTTCTGCCCGCCGTATCCGCGGTTGCGGCCGGTGCGCAGGTCGGTCACGACCAGCCGGCCGCCGGGGCCGTCCGTGACCTCGCTCTGCGCGACGAGGTTGCCGTCGGGCGAGAGCCGGACGTCCTGCCCGGCGAGCAGTTTCTCGGTCGGGTAGCGCAGGACGCGGTACTCACCGCCGCGGCCGACGACCACCAGCTTGCCGCCCTCCATCTCGAAGAGGTCGCTCTGCAACCCGGCGGCGTCGCCACCGAACAGCACGGCCGCGGTGCCGGGCGGGTCCATGCCGACGGTGGCCTGCCACAGGTACGGCAGCTCGACGTTCGCGGGCACCACCGCGGCTCCTCGCGCCGGCCGCGATTCGGCGTGCAGGACGGGCACCAGGACGACGGCGACGCACAGCACCGCGAACTCCACGACGATGATCTTTCCGCGGCTGACCCGCGACGGGGTGGTCATGCCACCAACACCTTGCCCTCCACCCTCCGACACGCTCGCACCCACCGTCGGGGGTGGGCGCCGCCCTCCGACGGTTGCCTATCATCGCCGGACGGTGCTCGGGTACCGGATCGCGGGGTCGGTAATCGCGTCGGCGGCGGCGAGGAGCAGTGCCTTGGACAGCGCGATGCGAATTCGGCTCCAGGCCGGCGGGCGGGGCAGCGGCCGGGGTAAGCCCGGCGAAAGCGAAGCACGTACCGTGTGGTCATGGCGCTGACCGTTGGAGACGTTGAGCGGTTCGAGGTGGCCCGGCCGCGGCTGGAGGCCATCGCCTACCGCATGCTCGGCTCCGCGGCGGAGGCCGAGGACGCGGTGCAGGAGACGTTCCTGCGCTGGCAGGGCGCGGACCACGGGCACATCGAGGTGCTCGAGGCCTGGCTGACGAAGGTCCTCACCAACCTGTGCCTCAACCAGCTCGCGTCGGCGAGGGCGCGGCGCGAGGTGTACGTGGGGCAGTGGCTGCCGGAGCCCCTGCTCGCGGGGGATCCGATGCTCGGTCCGGCCGACACCGTGGAGCAGCGCGAGTCGGTGTCCTACGCGGTGCTCACGCTGATGGAGCGGCTCACGCCGAACGAGCGGGCGGTGTACGTGCTGCGCGCCGCGTTCGACTACCCGCACCGGGAGATCGCCGGGATCCTCGACATCACGGAGGCCACCAGCCAGCAGATCTTCCACCGGGCCAAGCAGCACGTCGCCGAGGGCCGGGCGCGCACGGAGATCGACGAGGCCGCGGCGCGGCGGATCGTCGAGGAGTTCCTGGCGGCCGCGACCAGCGGGCGGACCGAGCCGCTCGTGCGGCTGCTCGCCGGGGACGCCGTCTCGATCGGCGACGGCGGCGGGAAGGTGCCGGCGCGGGCGAAGGCGTTCGAGGGTGCCCTCGCGGTGGCGAAGTTCGTGCGGGGCCTGTTCGCGCCCGGCGAGGCGAAGCGCGCCGCCGCCGGCGGGTCGCCCGAAATCTACGCCACGACCGCCAACGGGGAGCCGGCCGTGGTGGCCGTCGTGGACGGGCGGGTCGTCGGGGTCATGTGCCTGGAGGTCACCGCCGGCGGTATCGCGGCACTGCGCAACCAGGTCAACCCCGACAAGCTCGACCGCGCGACCGAGCGCTGGGCGGCCGCCGGCGACCATGGAAAACCCCTGTTCACCGCGTTTGAGTGAGCATGTGAGCTGCTTCACACCACGTTCCTGTCAGCAAACGGCGGGCCGCCCGGTTCAAGGGGCACACCGCCAGACAGGAGCAGGGACATGCAGCAGCACCGCATCATCGTTCTGGGCGCCGGGTACGCCGGGGCCATCGCCGCCGGCCGGCTCGCCAAGCGGCTGCGCCGCGAGGACGTCGCGATCACCCTCGTCAACGCCGAGCCGGACTTCGTCGAACGGGTCCGCATGCACCAGCTGGCGACCGGCCAGACGCTCAAGCCGCGGCCGTTCAGCGCCATGCTCGCCGGCACCGGCGTCCAGCTGAAGATCGCCAAGGTCACCGCCGTGGACGTGGAGCGCAGGACCGTCACGGCCGGCGGTGAGGAACTCGGGTACGACACCCTCGTCTACGCGCTCGGCAGCGGCTGGAACGCCCAGGGCGTCCCCGGCACCGCCGAGCACGCTCACGAGCTCGCCAGCCGCCCCGGCGCGCTGCGGCTGCGCGACCGCCTGGCCCGCCTCGACGCCGGGCAGCCCGTGGTCGTCGTCGGCGGCGGCCTCACGGGGCTGGAGGCCGCCACCGAGATCGCCGAGGCACGTCCGGACCTCGAGGTCGCGCTCGCCGCCCGCGGTGAGCTCGGCGACTGGCTGTCGGACAAGGGCCGCGCGCACCTGCGGAAGGTCGCCGCCCGGCTCGGGATCACCGTGCACGAGCACGCCGACGTCGCCCGGGTCGAGGCCGACGCCGTCGTCACCGCCGACGGCCGCACCATCCCGGCCGCGGTCACGGTGTGGACCGCCGGGTTCGCGGTGCACCCGATCGCGCAGGCGAGCGGCCTGGAGGTCACCGACACCGGCCGGATCGTCGTCGACGGCACCATGCGGTCGGTGTCCCATCCGGAGGTGTACGCCGTGGGCGACGCCGCATTCGCCATGGGCGCCGGGGACAAGCCGCTGCGGATGTCGTGCGCGTCCGGCACCCCGATGGCGTGGCAGGCCGCCGACGCGATCGCGGCGCGCCTGACCGGCGGGAAGCTGCCGAACGTCCCGCTGCGCTACTTCAACCAGTGCATCTCGCTGGGCCGCAAGGAGGGCCTGATCCAGTACGTGACCGCCGACGACCGTGCCGTCTCCGCGGTCCTCACCGGCCGGCTCGCCGCGGTCTACAAGGAGCTGATCTGCAAGGGCGCGGCCTGGGGCGTCGCCAACCCGATGCTGGGCATGCCCACCCGCCGCCACCCCGTCACCGTGGACAGCACGGTCGGGGCGACGGCGTAGCGCTGGTGCCGTTGTACCCGGCGTCTTGTCTCCGAGTCAGTTCCTCGCCCGGTACTCACTCGGAGACATCCCGTACTCCTCTCGAAAAATCCGGCTGAAGTGGGCGGTGGAACCGAATCCCCAGCGGCTTGCGATGGCGTGCACGGGCCGGTCGCGCAGTCCGGGATCGGCCAGATCCTTCCGGCAGCGCTGCAGCCGCCGGGTGCGAATCATCTCGGCCACCGGGGTTTCACCGGTCCGGAAGAGACGCTTCAGCGTGGTCATCGAGACGTTGTGCGCCGCGGCGATCATCTGCGGATCGAGGTCCGGTCTGCCGAGGTTGGCGTCGATGAACGCGTCGATGCGGGTGCGCAGCACGACCTGCGAAACGTTCCTCGACAGGGATTCCGCGACGTCGAGCTGCTGCGCGAGCAGAGCGGTGATCAGGTTGAGCGTGACGCCCGCGAGGAGCGTGGCGTCCGACGTGTCGTACTGCTCGGGGTGGGCGCTGATCTGCTGCAG
Source organism: Dactylosporangium sp. NPDC049742 (assembly GCF_040674675.1). Lineage (NCBI taxonomy): Bacteria > Bacillati > Actinomycetota > Actinomycetes > Micromonosporales > Micromonosporaceae > Dactylosporangium > Dactylosporangium sp. NPDC049742. Next base: position 141,055 of record NZ_JBFANF010000011.1, read on the forward strand.
GTGCTGTGCCAGCAGGACGCCGATGCCCTCGGTTGACGGCAGGGGCATGCCGAACAGTCGGCTGACCTTGTCGTGCGGGATGGGCAGCTGCGAGTGCGGAATGACCACGACGACGGAACCCACAGGCCCCGCAACGGTCCGGATGCCGTGGGACGCCTTGTAGGGTCGGGAGGAGGTGAGCAGCGTGAACTGGCCCGGCTGGATGGCCGATTCGCACCGGTCCTGCTCGACCGTGCCGGAACCCGATGTGAGCAGCGCCAGATGGTACTGCTGAGGATCGGAGCGGCGGATCAGCTTTGCCGTCCGCCGGGTGGTCAGCGATGGAAACCGCAGCGTCGTGAGGGTGGGCGCCCCCAGACTGCTCATTCGCATCCAGGCATCGAAGTCGTGGGCGTGTGTGCTGCTGATCTGGTTGGGTGCGACCTCCTTGGCCACGAGATCCGCCCAGTAGTCGAATCGCTCGGCCGGCGGGAGCGGGGACAGGTCCACGGTGCGCGTTGCCAGCATCTTCGATAGTCCCCCGCGTACTCGACGTCCCGCTCCCCGTGCCGCTTCCGCAGATCGGTGACCGTGATGATGTCCACGCCCTTCAGCCTGCGTGACGGCGCTCCGCCGCGGATCGACCGCGCGGCACCTCAGTCGGTGAGCCTCCGGATCAACCGATCGGTGGATGCGCTCAATCGTCCGGTGACCTGGTCCAGGTCGCGCCCAGGAGCACCTGTCCCTCTACTGACGTGGCGTCCGTGCAGATTTCCGTGCCGCGCACGGATGCCCGGTGGCGCGGCTCGGCGCACCCTGATCACCGACGCCGAAACCATCGCACCGAGCCGAGGGGCAACACCATGAACAAGGCCGTGATCAGTCTCAACACGGGTCTGGAGGATGCCGAGACGGTCACCGTCGCGTTCCTCGTCGCCGTGGGGGCAGCCGAGCAGGGACGACCGACGCTGATGTTCCTGACCAAGGAGGCGGTCCGGCTGGCCACCGACGGGTTCGCCCAGGCCGTCGCCTGCGACGGTTGCCCGGCCCTGGCGGATCTCCTCGACCGGTACGCCAAGGCCGGCGGCACGTTCCTGGTGTGCCCGATCTGCGTGCAGGCCCGCAAGGTCGACCCGGCCGGATTCCGGGACAACGCGGAACCCGGCGGCACCGTGCAGATGTGGCAGTGGATCGGTGCCGACCCTGCCGTGACCTTCAGCTACTGACGGGGTCGCAGCCTCGGTAGCAGCTGACGCCACCAGGGGGTCGCCTTCGCCAGTTCGCCGCGCACCACCCCGTTGAGCGTCCACGCGTGATCAGCGTCGCCGGCGGTCGGTTGCGCGGCCGCGTACCCGGCGGCGTCGGCGAGGCGGGCCAGTCTGCGGGTCGGCTCGCCGACGGCGGGGAAGCGCTCCGCAGCCGCGGCGGCGACCTGCCCGGATGTCGTGGACGGTGGCCAGGCCAGGCCGGCGTCGGCGTACCGGTCGAGGGCGTCCAGCCAGGCGCCGTAGATCCGCCGGCGCGGGTCGGACGCGGTCCGTCTGCGCCGTCTGACGAGGCCCCGCGAAACGGGGCGGGCGGCGAGCAGCATGACGGCGACGCCGGCCGCCAGTCCGGCAATGATCCACTGTGGACTGTCGCCGACCATCGGTCCGCCGGTTGCCGAGGAGTCCGCTGTGGAGTCGCCGGAGGGTGCGGTCAGGGGTGCCGGGGTCGTGGTGGGTGCGGGCTCGACGGGTTCGTCCTGCTCGGCCGGCTGCGGCTCCGGCGCACGCTGCCGCGAGCCCGGCGTCGGGTAGAACCCGACCCATCCGGCGCCGGCGAAGCGGACCTCGGCCCAGGCGTCGACGTCCCGTTCGGTGATCTTGCCGGGTGTCGACGGGCGGAAGCCGACGACGACCCGGGCGTCGTAGCCGAGGGCCCGGGCCATCAGCGCGTACGCCGACGCGTACTGCTCGGCGGTGCCTGAGTGGCTGGTCAGCAGCCGGTCGATCTGGAACAGGCCGTGGCCGGTCGGTGGCCGGTTGGACGGGTCCACGGAGAAGCCGCCGTCGAACGCGAGCTGGTCGGCGAGCCGGCGCAGCGCCGGGTATCCACCGTTCGCGCCGGCGAGCCGGGTCGCGTGACCGACGAGCGTCGCTGGCGGCCGTTCTCCGGTGTATGCAGCGGGTGTGTCACCGGCGAGCGCGGCCGGGTCCGGTTCGGTCACCAGGCTGCGGACCGTGTACTGCCGCGGAACCGGGCGGCCGGCCGGCATGACCACGTCACCGGTCCGCGTGTCGACGCCGAGCCCGGTTTCGGAAACCTGGACCGGTCGGCCGGTCGCGACGAGCCAGCCGAACGTGCCGGGGTCCTCGACGTGCACCTCGTCCTCGACGGTGACGCCGTCCCGGTCGGGGGCCGGCAGGCGGGTGCCGGCACGACGGTATGTGGCGGCGCTCGTCCAGTACGTCCCGTCGAACCGGTCCAGCGTCGCGAACCGTAGCCGCGTCGAGGGCTGCGCCGACCGGACGGTGAGCCGCAGCGTCAGCTTGCCGGACTTGAGGGCGGGGTACTGGGCCAGCGGGCTGGTCCCCTCCCGCGGCTGGACGGTCTGGTCGGCGAGGAGCCGCAGGTCGACCGGTTTCGGGTCACCGGCGAGGGTCAGCAGCGGTGTGGCGAGCAGCCCGCCGGCGGCACCGATGGCGGCGACGGCCAGCAGTGCGACCGGTGGCAGCAGCCGGAATCCGGCGGAGGCCGCCGAGACCGGTCGGCGTTCGCGGGCGGTCAACGCGAGCAGCCCGACGGTGACGGTGGCGAACGCCGGCGCGAGCCAGGCTGCCGGACGGCCCGGGACGGCGAGCAGGACGGCGATGCCGGTGCCCAGAACCGGGGCGATCAGCGACCACCCGGCGGCGGCGCGGCGCAGCGCCGGCTCGACCGTGCCGATCGCGACGAGCCCGGCGAACAGTGTGGAGGCCGCGAGCTCGGCGCCGTCGGGGTCCAGCGGCGGGATGCTGGTCAGCAGCCGGGACGGGCCGGCGGCGAGCTCCGCCGGGGACAGCCCGAAGATCAGCAACACGTACCCGGCGAGCGCGGCGAGCGCGATCGTCAGCCTGGTGACCGGCGGGACGCGCCGGGCCTCGCCGGACGCGGCCGTCACGAGCAGACACGCCAGCGGCGCGAGCGCGACGGCGCCGAGCATCGGCAGCGCGTACGCCGGTTCGGTCAGCGCCTCGACGCCGGTCCGCCCGTATGCGGGCGCGAGTGCGACGACCGGTGCGAACGCGAGCAGTCCGGCCAGTCCGGCGCGTGGCAGCGCCGCGCCGGGTTCCCTCGCGGCGGGTTCTGTCATGGCCGGTCGGGGCGCCGTTTCGGTCACCGTCCACCGCCGAGCCGGGTGTACGCCTGCGCGGCCGCCTCGGCGGTCGGCGCGGAGATGATCGAGATCCCGGAGCGCAGCGACGTCCCGGTCGAGTCGCCGATCTGCACGAGCACGATGCGGGCGTACCGTCGCCGCTGCGCCCCCAGGAGCGGGACGAGCCCGGCCGGTTCGCCACTGACGACGACGATCGTCCCGCCGCCGGGCGCGCCGCGGACCATCGCGAGCAGACCGGTTTCGTCGCCGCCGTCCTGGACGGCCGCGGCGAGCCGGTCGAGCGCGGTGACCGGCGGCGGGTCCGTCGGCGTGGTGCACAGCAGCGCGACCGGGTGGCCGCCGCGGCCGGCGGCCGACACCACCGACGCGGCGAAGGCAACCGCCTCCTCGAACCGCTCCGGTGACAGCACCGCCGCGCGGGTGTCCAGCAGGACCGTGGTGGACGGTTCGGTGGTGTCGACGCGGTCCTGCACGACGAGGTCACCGACGCGGGCCGTGGTCCTCCAGTGGATCTGCCGGAAGTCGTCGCCGGCGCGGTACTCCCGCAGTGACGCGAACGCGGTCGAGCCGTGCTGCGCGCGGTCGATCAGCTCACCCTCGAAGTCGACGGCGACGCCGATCGGCAGTGCCTTGAGCGGGTGGATCTTCGGGTGCACCCAGATCCACAGCGCGGGGGCGAGCGGCTCACCGCGGCGGACCAGGCCGAGCGGGTCGCGGCGTTCCAGCCGGACCGGTCCGAGCGCGATGACGCCGCGGCGGCGGGTGCTGATCTCGTACGAGTCGGCGAACCGCGCGCCGGGTGCCAGCGGCGGGACGGCGATCCGCTGCGGTTCGCCGTCGAAGGAGTCGAGGACCTCGAAGACGCCGGTGGGCAGCCGGCCGGCGTTGACGACCGTGACGTCGGCGCGTACCGCGTCGCCGACGGTCATCCGGGTCCGGGCGGCGGCACGGGTCACGTCGAGGCGGGCCGGTAGGAGTACCAGGGCGACCGCGCCGAGCAGCAGGGTCAGCCCGGCGGCGCCGATCCCGACGAGCGCCGGTAGGCCGGCGGTCAGGCCCGCCGCGGCCAGTGCGCCGCCGCCGAGCCCGACGACCAGGCCCGAGCCGGTGGGTCTCATCGGCGTCCGGCCACCTCCGGCACCGGCACCGGCACCGTTTCGAGGACGTCGCGGAGGATGTCGGCGGGGTGGACGCCCTCGATCTCGGCCTGCGGGCGGACCAGGAGCCGATGGGCGAGCGCGGCGACCGCGACGGCCCGGACGTCGTCGGGGACGACGTAGCCGCGTCCGTCGGTGGCGGCCCAGGACTGCGCGGCGCGCAGGAGCGCGAGGCTGCCGCGGGGGCTGACGCCGAGCTGCAGCCGCGGGTCGGCGCGGGTCGCGGCGGCGATGCGGGCCACGTAGTCGGCGATCTGCTCGGCGACGTGCACCTGCTGGACGTACTCGATCATCCAGCGGATCTGCTCGACGGTGGTGACGGGGGTGAGCCGCGCGGCGGTCCCGGTGCGGGAGCGGCCGAGCAGCAGGTCCCGTTCGTCGTCGACGGCCGGGTAGCCGATGCTGATCCGCAGCAGGAACCGGTCGAGCTGCGCCTCCGGGAGCCGGTAGGTGCCTTCGAGGTCGACCGGGTTCTGGGTGGCGACGACCAGGAACGGCACCGGCACCGGGTAGCTGCGCCCGTCCACGGTGACCTGCCGTTCCTCCATCACCTCCAGCAGCGCCGACTGCGTCTTCGGCGACGCGCGGTTGATCTCGTCGGCGAGGACCAGATGGGCGAAGGTCGGGCCGGGCCGGAAGGAGAACTCGCCGCTGTGCTGGTCGTAGACGGTGCTGCCGGTGATGTCGGAGGGCAGCAGGTCGGGGGTGAACTGGATGCGGTGCCAGTCGGCGTCGATCGACGCGGCGATCGACTTGGCGAGGGTCGTCTTGCCGACGCCCGGCACGTCCTCGACGAGGAGGTGACCGCCGGCGAAGAAGCAGGTCAGCGCGAGACGGATGGCGTCGGGTTTGCCGGTGAGCGCGCCTGAGACGTTGTCATGGATGGCGTTGTACTGCTCGGCGAAGTAGCCGGCCGGGTCGCTTGCCTGGGACATCGGGGCACTCCTTCACTTACCGCCGGTGGCGGCCAGGCACGGGGCTGGTGGTCCGGGCGGCGGCGGCACGTCGGTCATGACGAGCGCCCAGATCTGGTAGCAGTACTCGGTCCGTGGGTCGAGTCCGCGCACCAGGTACGGCGACGGCTGGTCCTTGGACGCGTCGCCGATCTTCTCGCGGTCCCGGAAGATCACGTACGAGACGAAGCCGGGGATGTTGGAGGCGACGCGGAAGTCCAGCCGGACGACGCCCGCCTGGGGTGACGTGGCGGTCACCGGCACCGGGTAGAGCTGGCTCTTCGGACCGGCGGCGCTGCTGGTCCTGGCCGTCGCGGGGGTGCCGGTGCTGTCGGGCCGGCCGGTCCAGAGGCCGACGGCGGTCGCCGCGATCAGCAGCGTCAGCAGGCCGAGGATCGGCACCAGCAGGCGCCGCCGGGCCGGTTCGGGCGCGGGCGCGTCCGGCACCGGCAGGGTCGCCCCGGCGGTGGGTTGCAGATCGTCGTGGGCGGCCGGCCGGGACCGCGGGCCGACCGGCGCGGGCTCTTCCGCCGGCGCGACGTCGGTCCCCGGCGCGGCGGCGCGGAAGGCGACGTCGATCGGCCGGGCCGGGGTCGGCGGCGGCGCGTCCGGCGGCAACGTCCCGGTGTGCCCTTGCAGGTCGGCGAACCGCTCGGCGAGGGCGGCCGCTTCAGGCCGGTCGGCGGGCCGCTTGGCCAGGCAGGCCTGGATCACCGACCACACCGGGTCGGCGAGCCCGTCGGGGCGGGCCGGTTCCTCCTCCAGGTGCGCCCGCAGCAGCGCCATCGGGTGGTCGCCGGCGAACGGCCGGTGGCCGGCCAGCAGCTCGTACGCGGTGACGCCGAGGGCGTACACGTCGACGGCCGGGCTCGCGGGCCGGCCCATCGCCAGCTCGGGTGCCAGGTACGCGGGGGTGCCGACGACCATGGACTGCTGGGTCAGGTCCTCGCCGCCGGCGACCTTCGCGATGCCGAAGTCGGTGAGCCGGGCCCACGGCTCGCCACCGCGCCAGGTGATCAGCACGTTCTCCGGCTTCACGTCGCGGTGCACGATGCCGGCGGCGTGGACCGTGGCCAGTGCCGCGGCGACCTGGGCGAGCACGGTCACCGCCCGGTCGGTCGTGAAACCGCGTTTCGTCGCGCCGCGCAGGTCGAGCCCGTCGACGAGCTCCATCACGATCGCGAGGGTGTCGCCTTCGACGACGAGGTCCAGCACCCGGACGAGGTTCGGGTGGACGACGGCCCGCAGCGCGTTGCGTTCCCGCAGGAACCGGGCGACCGCCTCGGGGTCCGCCGCGTACTCCTCCCGGAGCACCTTGATCGCCACCGGCTGGCCGTCCGCGCGGCGGATCCCGCGCCAGACCCGGCCGTTGGCGCCCTGGCCGATCACGCTGTCACGGAGGTAACCGCTGCCCAGCGGTGACCCAGCCGGGGTGTAGGGCGTCGTCGGTGGCAGCGTCGGCTGAGCCGCCGGATCGTCGGTCATGATCTCCACAGTGGGGGTGTGGTCCGCAGCGGGTGAGCGGCGCGACAGCACCGTGGTGTCCACACCATAGCGACTCCCGCTCATCGCACCGACTCACGGGGTTCGGTGCTCGACGCCGCCGGAACCTGTACCGCCGAGTACTGTCCACGGGTGACGAGCAGACCGCGGCCGGCCGGCCAGCCGCCGGCGGTCGAGCGCGGCAGCCGGATGTCGAACAGTTCGCCGTCCACATGCGACAGTGGGTTGAGCAGCAGCCCGGTCCGCGCCCGCCGGAGCATCGCCAGCCAGCCCCGGTAACGGTGCTGCTGCAGGTCGTCGGTGGTGCCGGCGGCGACGATCACGCTGCCGGCGTCGCGGGCCGTTCGTACCAGCGTCTCCAGGGTCAGCGCCGCCGGGCCCTCGGCGAGCAGCTCCGCGTCGTCGACCAGCACCGCTACCGGCGTACCCACCTCCTGCAGCACGAGCGCGAGGTCGGCGGCGTCCTCGGTGCCGACGAGGGCCGCGGCGAGCCCGTCGAGGTCGGTCAGCGGCGACCGGCGCGGGCAGAGGGCCACGACGGGCGCCGGCCGCGCCACCAACGACCGGGCGACCTGCAGCAGCGCGCCACTGCGGCCGGAACTCGGCGGCCCGGAGATCAGGAACGCGTTGCCCAGTTCCGCCAGGTCGACGTCGACCGGGCCGAGCTGGTCACCGCCGACGCCGACGGTGACCGCGCCGGCGGCCCGTGGCGCGCTGCGCAGCGCCTCGGCATCGATGCTAGTGATCATCGACGGGAGCGGGTCGACGCGTTGGGGCAGCGCGTCGGCGGGCACGCCGTCCCAGCGGTGGCGGGTCGCCGCGCAGAGCCGGTCCAGCGCGGCGACCTGCGCGGCGCCGTCAGGTTCCGGGTCGAGCAACGCGACCTGCACACTCTGCCCGCCGGGGCAGGCGATCGCCCGGCCGGGCGGCATCTCGCCCGGCGCCTCCCGCGGGTTGATCCCGTACGCGGCGAGGTCGTCACGGTCGGCGTGGGCGAGCACCAGGCGCGTCGCGACCGCACCGGCGAGCCGGTGGGTGAACCCGGACCGGTCCGTGGACAGGACGGTCAGCACCCCGGCAGCGGGGCCTCGCCGCAGCAGCGCGTCGACGGCATCGACGAGCCGGCCACCGTCGAGCTCGGCGAACCGGGCGTGGAACGTCTCGTACCGGTCGATGATCAGCACCAGGTACGGCAGCGGGTCCCTGGAACCGGCCCGCTGCTCGGCCGGCGACGCGTGCCCGCCGGCGGCGAGGAGCCGCTGACGCCGGCCGATCTCGGCGTCCAGGAGCCGCAGCACGCGCGCCGTGCGGTCGGTGTCGTCGCCGTCCACGTACGCGCCGCAGTGCGGCAGCCCGGCGAGCCCGGCCAGGGCGTGGTTGCCCTGGTCGAGGATGTACAGGTGGACGTCGGCGGGCCCGGCGGCGCTCACCAGCCCGGCCGCGATCGTCCGTAGCGCCGTGGACCGGCCGCTGCGGGCCATGCCCGCGACCAGGACCGGGCCGGTCGACGCGAGGTCCAGCACGTACGGTCGCTGCGCCTGCTGCGACGGCAGGTCGGCGAGGCCGACCGCGACCCGGGCCAGTCCGTCCACGGCGGGACCGGCGAGATCGGCGGCGACCACGACCGGCGGCAGCGGCGGCAGCCACGGGCTGGCCGGCGCGGCGAGTCCCGCGTGCTCCGCGGCGCCCCGGATCGCGTCGACGAGGACCGCCAGGTCGGTCTCGGCGCCGTCGTCGAGCGCGGCGGGCGGCGGCGGCTGGTGGCCGAGCGAGCCGACCGTCCGGGCCCGCGCGAGGACCTCCGACTCGTCGGCGTCCACCACGGCGGAGCGCGGACCGCCGATCCGCGCCGCCTGCAGCAGCGCCAGGTCACCGTGGCCGGCGCGCAGGTAGGCCCGGCCCGGCAGGTGCCGGGACAGTCGCACGGCGTCGGGGACGTCCACGACGTCGCTGCTCTCGCTCGCGCTGGTGACCCGCAGGCAGATCCGGAGGTTCAGGTTGGCGCGCAGCTCGGCGCTGACCACACCGGCCGGTCGTTGGGTGGCGAGGACGACGTGGACGCCGAGGCTGCGCCCGCGCATGCCGATCCCGGCGACGCCGGTGACGAACTCCGGCACCTCCTCGACCAGCGACGCGAACTCGTCGATCACGATCACCAGGCGGGGCAGCCGGCCGCCGGTCGTGGCCCAGTACTCGGCGATGTCCTTGGCCTCGACCTCGGCGAGCAGCGCCTCCCGGCGGCGCAGCTCGGCGCTGAGCGAGGCGAGCGCCCGCGCGACCAGATGCCCGTCGAGGTCGGTGACCATGCCGGCGCAGTGCGGCAGGTTCCGGCATTCGGCGAACGCGCTGCCGCCCTTGTAGTCCACGAGCACGACGGCGAGCGCGTCCGGCGGGTTGACCAGGGCCAGGCCCGCGACGAGGGTCTGCAGCAGTTCGGACTTGCCGGCGCCGCTGGTGCCGGCGATGAGCAGGTGCGGCCCGTCCCGGCTCAGGTCGATGCTGAACGGTCCGCCGGCGCCGACCCCCAGCGGCACGGTCGCGGACCTCCCGCCGGGACTGGCGGCCCACCTGCGGGCGACCGCCTCCGCGGTGGGTGTGTGCCCGAGCCCGGCGAGGTCGAGCAGGCGCACGGTGTCCGGCAGTCCCCCGTCGTCGCCGGAGCGGCCGCCGAGGACCCGCAACGGAGCGAGGGCGTGTGCCAGCGCGGCGGCGTCGGCCGGACCGAGCCGGTCCAGCAGCATGTTGTCCAGGACCCGCCCGTCGGGGTGCCGCAGCCGGGCCCGCGTCCCCGACGGGGAGCTGATCACGGCGGTGGCCCGGCACTCAGCCGGCAGGTCTGTCTCCTCGACGTCCACGCAGATCGCGTACACCCCTGCATCCGGACCGTCGGTGAGCAGTTCGGCCAGCTCCGGCAGCCCACGCAGCCGCCGGGCCCCGTCCGCGACCACGATCATCCGGCGGCCGGCCGGCACCGACGCGCGCAGCGCCGCCTGCCGCTCGGCCCGGCGCGCCGCCACGATCCGGCGTAGCTCGGTCAGCCGCGCCCGGGCCTGCTCCGCGTCGGTGGCGATCATCCGCTGGCACGCCAGGTCGGCAGTGTGCGGGACGGTGTGCGGCAGCCAGCTCGCCCACTCCCACTCCGATGCCTCGTCCGTGCCGGTCAGCACCACGATCCCCAGGTCGTGCGGGGCGTGCAGGGTGGCGAGGTGCGCCAGCACGGCGCGGGTCGTGGCGAGGACCGCTTCCCTGGGACCGGCCAGCCCGAGCACACCGGCCGCCGCCAGATCGACGGTGGACGGCAGGTGTTCGACAACGGGGATGTCGAACTCACCGTCAAGGTCGACCCGTGCCGGTGCGGTGCCCAGCCCCAGCCGGACGTGCAGGAAGTCCTGGTCGGCCGGCCGGCGCTCGTACAGCCGCCGGCCGGGACCGCTCGCGATGCCCAGCAGGCGGGCCGGGTCGGGCCAGGCGTCACGGCCTGCCCGGCCCTGCTCGCCGGCGAGCCGCTCGAGGTCGGTGACCAGGGCGGCCCGCGCTCGTCCGTACTCCTTCACCGCCGCGCGGTGCTCGTTGCGGCCGCTGCGCCGGTCGGACAGCACCGTCGCCAGCATCAGCACCGGCGACAGCGCCAGGAAGATCAGGAAGTAGCCGGCGCCGGGGAGCAGCTTGTACATGACCGCGGCGATGACCAGCGGCAGCAGGATCACCAGCAGCGGAAAGCGCACCGCCCGCGGCCGCTCCGGCCGCCGCGGCACGCTCAGCCGCGCCACCGCCGGGGGTGCGCCGATGCGCGGCGGCCGGTTGTACGGGACCGTCCCGTCCTCCGCGACCGGCCCGACCGGCCCGTCGGCCGGATCGACGGGCCGGACGGTGAGGACGGTCTCGCCGGCGGAGAACACCTCGCCGGGCGCGACCTCGGCAGCGCCGACGAGCCGCACCCCGCGGTGCGCGACGCCGTTGCGGGAGCCCGCGTCGGCGATCTCGAACCCGGTCGCGGTGGGCCGCGCCGTCGCGTGGACCCGGCTGACCTCTGGGTCGGCGATCACCAGGTCGTTGCTGGATGCCCGGCCGACACTGACCGTGCTGCCGGCCGGTAGCGCGGCCCGCGCCGCGCCGCCCGCCCCGCCGACCGCGACCAGCTCGACCCCGTCCCGGTCATGATCCGGACCGGCCGGTCCGGCATCGGTTCGCAGCAGCGCGCCGATCGGCACCGTCAGGTCCGCCACCCGCGCGGTGCCGGGCAGCGGCCGGCCGGCCAGCCACAGCTGCCGGCCGGCGCAGTCCAGGGCCCGCGCGAGATCCTCGACGGTCGCCCGCGCCCCGGCCCGGATCCTCGTCGCGTACTCCCGGCCGTCCGTGGCGACGCGCACCTCACGCTCCATGCCCGTGATCCGCATGTCGCCGGTTCAGCCGCCGGCCTGCTCGAGGGCGTCGGCACGCCGCCGCACCTCGTCCGCCGCGTCCTGCAACGCCACCGACAGCCGGGTCAGCGCCGGCTCGTACTCACTGCTCCACGACGATCGGAACCGTTCCGACGCGCCGCCCTGCCAGTACGTGTTGGCCAGTGCGGTGCGCAGGTCACGCAGCAGGCTGTCGACCGTGCTGCTCTGTCGGGCGAAGTTGCCGTTCAGCGTGTGCAACTGCCCGATCTCGCCGCCGATCACCGACATGGGACTCTCCTTCGCTGGTGGACTGTTCGCCACTCAACGTAGGGACCGCGCCGGCACCGGCGACATCGGAAAGGCTCCCCAATCCCTCGTGACCCCGGCGGGCGCGCTCAGCGCAGCAGCCGCAGGTCGTCGCGGGTGATCAGCTCCCGGCTCAGCGCGTACTCGGCCAGGCCGACAAGTGCGTTGTGGCCGGTCATGCCGGGCACACCGGCCTCGTCGAGCCGGGCCCGCAGGTATTCGATCCGCTTCACGAGGGTCGTGCGCGGCCAGTCCAGGCGCGCGGCCGCGGCCGCGTACGTGCGAGGGTGCGGGTCGTACTGCGGCGGCTCCCGCAGGTACCCCGCGAACAGGGCGACCATCGCCAGGCGGTCCGCCGCGCTGATCACCACGGCGGCACCGACCTCGGTCGGCACGGCCGGTGTGAGCGGCTCCGCCACGGGGCCGCCGGCCGGTAGCGGTGCGGACGGCGGTGTCAGCCGCAGATCGTGCTGGGCCAGGCTGCCGTCGACGAGCACCGTGACCGGCCGCTCGACCGCGACCCGCCGGCCCGGCGGCAGGACACTGCGGAAGCCGTACTCGTCGGCGACCGCGAACGGCCGGGTGGACGACGCGTTCGTCAACCACCAGACGGACCCCTCCCTGGTGATCGTCCCGGCGATCCGCGAGATCGCCGCGTCACCCGGGTCCAGGCAGATCGTGCACTCCTTCGCCCGCCCGAACGTCAGCCGATCTTCATCGACCAAGGTCAGAACCTGTCCACCGCGCTCAACACGCATCCGTTGGGAAACCCTTCCCGTCCGACCGCCGCTCCGATTGACCGGCATCGTCGCTATTCTCGGCCACGCCGACAAACCGAGGGAGTGCCATGTCCGGCTTCACCGCCCGGCTCAGGTCCATGCCGCTGCGCCTGCCGGGCCGCTCGTCATTGACCGGCGAACGGGTCAACCGCGCCGCCCTGGCCGTCGTGCTGTGCGGTGCCGTGATCGCGGTCGGGCTCGGCGTCGGCTACCGGTCCTCACGCGCCGCGTACGGCGACGGTGGGGCGTTCCTGCAGAAGGACACCAGGATCGTGCACGTCAATGCCGACAACCGCGACGCCGACGCCGTGGTCGCCAAGCAGCTGGCGACCGGCAAGCAGATGCTCGAGGTCGTGCAGGTCCGGCCCGGCGTCGTGTACGTCGTCAACAACGCCACCGGCACGGTCACCCTGCTGCCGACCGACACCCTCGACCCGAAGACCGTCGACAAGCGACCCGACTCCCAGGGCAAGCTCACCGTGGTCAGCGGCGGCGGCGACGCGTACCTCCTCGACTCGCAACGCGGCACGGTCAGCCGGCTCGACGGCACCGCCGGGCAGCAGACCCAGGTGACCGACCTGCCGCCGGTCGACCGGGCGGTGGTCGACGGCGCCGGGACCGCCTGGGGATACGCACCCGCCTCCGGCGAGCTCGTGGAGATCGTCAAGGACAAGGTGAAGTCGCGGCAGCGCGTGCTCAGCGCCGGCGAGCGCGCCGAGCTGACCCTCGTCGGCGGCGCACCGGTGATCTACGTACCGCACACCGGGCAGGCCGGCATGTACGGCCCGGACGGTCCGAAGCGCGTGCTCGACCTCGACGCGACGTTCGGGGTGCTGGCCGCCCCCGGCGCGGCCGCGACCGTCGCCGTCGCCGTCGCCCGCACGGGTGAGCTCGTCCTCGGCGAGTTCAGCGACGAACGGGACGTGCGCCGGATCGCGCTGCCCGGCCGCGCCGGTCACCGGTTCGGCCAGCCGGTCATCCACAAGGACCGCGTGTACCTCCCGGACTTCACCGCCCGGCACGTGATCGTCGTGCACACCGCGAGCGGCAAGGTGGAGACCGAACAACCGGTCCCCGGCCGCTCCGACTCGTTCCAGGTCTTCACCCGCGACGATCACGTCTGGGTCAACGACCCGCACGACAACGCCGTGGTGATCACCTTCGACGCCGACGGCCGGCCCACCACTACGGACCTCACCGACGCGACCAAGCCGAGCCCGTCACCGAAGGCGTCGACGAAGCCGTCGGGAAAGCCGTCGGCGAGCCCCAGCGGCTCCCAGCCGTCGGCCTCGGCGAGCGCGGCGCCACAGCAGCCGGTCACCCTGCCGAACCTGGTCGGCGTCGACCGCACCGCCGCGTGCGCGCGGCTGGCGCAGCTCAGCCGCCAATTGCGGTGCAGGCTCGTGGCCCAGCCGGACGGCCCGGCCGACACCGACAAGGTGACCGGCACCGACCCGCCGGCCGGGTCGCGGGTCAGCCCGCGCAGCACGGTGACCGTCTTCTACCGTGGGCCCGCGCAGGTGCCCGACGTCACGAAGCTTCCCGCCAGCCAGGCCTGCCGGGCGTTGGTCGCGGCGAGCCTGACCTGCCGGGAACAGGTCGCCGGGCTGGCCGCCGACGGCAGCCAGGTCCGGGTCGTCACCGCGCAGAGCCCCGCGCCGGGGACGGCCGCGGCGACCGGCACGCCGGTCACCGTCACCTACCCGGACATGATCGCGGTGCCGAACCTCGTCGGCCAGCCGTCCAACGTGGCCTGCCCCACCGGTCTGACCTGCGCCCCGCACAGCCTCGGCCCGGGCACCCCGGCGTACGTGGTGATCGCCCAGCAGCCGGCCGCCGGCACGGGCCTGGCGCCGGGCGCGGCGGTGACCCTCGACCACTACGTGCACGGCGGCGTGGGGAACCTGGTCGGGATGAGCCCCGACGAGGCGTGCGCGAACCTCGCGCAGCAGCAGCTGGGCTGCAACCGCAGCGACACCGCCCAGATCCTGTCGCCGATCGGTGTCGTCGTCGCGCAGGACCAGCCGCCGGGCACCGCGCTCCCGGTCGGCACCGCCGTCACGATCGCCTACCAGTCACGGACTCCGGTGCCGATGAACCGGTTCAAGGCGCCGGGCGCCAGACGCGGCAACTTCCTGTCGCCGGGCGGTGGCGGGCCCTCCGGCTGGTCGCAGCAGAGCACGATCGGACGGATCTATCCGGTCGCGATGGCCGCCGGAATGCCCGGGCTGACACTCATCTACCAGTCGCACTGCGAACGGGCCTGCGGTGAGGTCGGCGGCTACTACTACTCCGCAAACCCGAACACGCAGGCCAACTGGGTCATGGACGGGCCGGCGTTCGCCTGCTTCGTCGACCAGATCCCCGGCACCGTGCCGATCCGGGCGCTGTTCCACCCGGGCGCCGCCGCGTGGGCCTGGGCGGAGCCCGGCAGCGGTGAGTACAACGCCTTCGTGGCCGCCGGGTTCGGCTCGCCGTACGACTTCACGCTCTGCCACGTCTGGCCGCGCCCGTAACCGTCACCCGCCGCGATGTGGCGGGGAACCCTTCCCATTGAAGGGTTCCCCGCCACCGGCAACGCTTGGGGCATGCTCCCGCGCGACCCTGTTCTCATCGACGGTGCCCGCTACGCCGAGTACGCGCAGACGGCCACCACCCAGGCGGCGGTCCTCCGATCCGCGGCGATCCGCGCCGAGGCGGCCGTCCGCGCCGTCGGACGCGGCACCGCCGGCGCCGCGTTCGAAAGCCCGTCGGCGAGCCGGTTCAAGCAACGCACCGGCGACATGACCGAAGACCTCCGTGCCGCCGCCGACCGGCTCACCGAGCTCGCCGAGGACCTCGACCGGATGTCGAAGCACTACGGCGACCTCTACCTCGCGTGGAAGACGGTCCAACCATGAACCCGGTCGTCCGGTACGTCTTCAACCTCGACGACCTGCACGGCCTCGCCGGCACCCTGCGCGGCGCGGCCCACGCCCTCGACGACGCCGCCGGGTCGGTGCGGGTGGCGCAGGCGGCCGTCGCCGACCTGCCCGGGATCGGCGCCGACACCGCCGCGGTGGCCGGCGGCATCGCGGTCCGGTTCGAGGCCGCGGCCCGCGGGCTGCGCGCCGACGCCGGCTGGCTCGCCGCGACGGTCGGCAAGCTGGCCGCGCTCGACGCCACCTTCTGGGCCGGGGCGAGTCTCGGCAAGGTCACCAACGCGTTCAAGGGCGACCGCACGCTGCGCGCACGGTACGGACGCGACGCCGGCGCCGCCCGGCGGCTGGGCAACATCACCCGCACCGGCGTCGACCTGTTCGGCGAGGACGTGACCGGTTCGAAGCTGCCGCAGCAGGCGATGCGCTACTACCAGGGGCTCAAGCACTTCAAGGCGGTCGACCGGGCGCTGTGGCGGCTGCGCTACCCGCTCGCCTGGCACGCGACGGCCGCCGCCGACGCGCTGCGTCATGCCGCCCGGCGCGCCGGCGTGCCGGCCGCGAAGCGACCCGACTGGATCCGGCGTCTCGCCGGCGACGGCCACGGCCTGCGCCGCCTCAGACGCGTCGGGAACTGGGCGATCCCCGGTGGCTCGGCGGCGCTGCTGCTCGAGGACGGCCGTCAGCTGTTCAACCAGAAACACACCGGCGCGCGAGGAGGCCTCGAGGTGCTGCGGGACACCACCGCGACCGTCGGATCCGGGTTGCACCTGGCAAGCGACGTGCTCAACGTCGTCCCGGTCGCCGGTACCGTCGCCGACAAGGGCGTCGACGCCGCCGTTTTCTTCACGTTCGACGCGTCGGTGATGGCCCTGGACGCTGTCGACTTCGTCGGCTTCGAACACGGCGACGACGTGGTGCACGCCGTCGGCGACGCGGCCGGCGAGGTCAAGGACTTCGTGGGCGGCATCCTGTGAACCGCCCCGTCGCGCCGCCGGCGCTGCTCGCCACCGCCGATGAGCTGGACGCCCTCGCCTACGGCCTCGCCGGTGCCGGGTTCCCCGGGGTCGGGCCGACACTGGTCGCCGCCGCCCCGCCGGAGCACCGGGCGGCGGTCGCCCGCCGGCTCACCGGTGCGCTGCGGATGCGTGGGATCGTCCAGTCGTGCGTCGGCGGCTGGCAGGTCGCCCCTGTCTACCAGGACCTCTTGGACGCCGTCCTCGACCCCGACCTGGTCGTCGGCGTCCGGGTGCGCACACCCGCCGCGTCGACGATGACGCTGGTGTCCCGGGGCCGCGGCACGGTCGTGCTGCACGAGGCCACCGCCGACGGCGACCACCGGCTGCGGCACTCCCCCGCCGACCTGCCCACCACCGTGCGCCACCTGCTCGCCGCCCCGGCCCGCCCGCCCTGCGGGGACGGCGCGGAACGGCTGACCCGGACCGGACTGCGCCGGCGCATCGAACACGGCCCCATGACGCCGTTCACGCACGCCGTCGCCGACTGCCGGTACGCCGCCCGGGTCACACCGTTCGGCGGCGCCGGCGACGGCACATACCACGCCGCCTCGGCCGTGCTGCTCGCCGCCGAGACGGGTCCACTGTGGACCGTAGAGGTCCACGACGACGACCTGGTGATCGCCGAACCCGTCGACGACATCACCGCCTGGCTCCGGCATCTCCTCCTCGAACCCGCCCCCGCCCGCTCGAGCCGAGGCTGACATGGCGCTGACCCCACCCCACGAACTCGACGACCTCGCCACCGCGCTCGACCGGCACGCCGGCGAACTGGACCGGGTCCGCGACGAGCTCCGGCACGCCGTCCAGGACACCCGCGGCGGGTGGGAAGGACTCGTCGCCGACCGTTTCCGGGCCCACCTCGACGGCCGGCACCGGCAGCACCACCTCGCGCACGCCGCCGACCGGCTCCGCGACACCGCACGGCTCGCCCGGCTGGCCGCCGACGAGCAACGCGACCGGCTCGCCACCGCCCAGACCGGCGGGACCCCGGCACCATGACGGTCCACCCCGCGCCGGCCCGGCTGACACTCACCCTCGACGAGCTGTGCGCCCTCGCCCGGCTCGCCGGCTACTGGCTGCCCGCCGACGTCACCGACGACGACGCGGACATGCGCATCGACCTGGCGGCGGCACGAGGCCTCGCCGCGCGTGGACTCGCGCCAGGCGAGGACCCACTCGCCGGTGTCCTCGAACCGCTGACCGGGCCACGCACCACCGTGGAGATCGACGCCGACGAGGCCGGGACCCGGCGCTGGTACGCGGCCGCCGGCGACACGTCCACCACCGTCCTGGCCGGCCGTCACGACGGGCTCGTGGACGTGGAGCTCCTCGACGGGTCGCCGGCGGCGGTCGTGCCGCGGCTGCTGCTGTTGCCCGACGCCCGCGACGAGACGACCGGGTTCGACGTCGACGCCGACGCCTTGGCGGAAGCCGACGAGCTGGTGGCCGCCGGCGCGGACGGCGCCGCGCTGGACGTCCTGCGCCGCGCCGGGGTGCCGGTGGGGCCGGCGACGAGGTGGCTGCGCGCGATCACCGGCCGGCGGTTCGCCGCCGCGGTCCGGGTCGCCCACCACGACCCGGCAACGGGCCGGTTCGTTGCCGACGAACTGCGGTGGCTCGTCGCCGGCGACGGGACCGGCTGGCAGGTCACCGCCATCCACAGTGGACGCCATCGGGTCGCCCCGGCCGACCCCGGCGACGTCCGCGAAGCCCTCGACCACCTACTGTCCTGGAGTGCCTCATGCCGAGTGCCCTGAGCCGGTTCATGGCCGCGATCCGCTCGGTCGAGTCCGGCGGCGACTACCACATCGCCGGCCCGCCGACCCCGTACGGCCGCGCGAGCGGCGCGTACCAGTTCATCGACTCGACCTGGAACAACTTCAAGGGCTACCCGACCGCGAGGAGCGCCCCGCCGGCCGTCCAGGACCAGAAGGCGGCGCAGCTCATGTCGTCCTACCACCGGGAGTTCGGCCGCTGGGACCTGGTGGCCGTGGCCTGGCACGCGGGCGAGGGCACCGCCCGCCGGGTCGCGCACGACCCGTCCTACCTCAACCGGCTCAGCGACGGGTATCTGCCGACGTCGGCGTACGTGCAGCGGGTGCTGCACCGGGCCGGCCTGCCGCCGGCCGACGGTAAGCCGGGCGGTGGTGGCGGTGGCGGTGGCGGTGGCGGCGTCCTTCCGATGCGACCCTGGCAGGTGCCGCGCAACATCGCCGGCAAGCACGGCCGCATCGTCATCGACCCGCCGCTGCTGTCCCGGCTCGCCCGGCAGCTCACCGACCACCTGGCGACCGTCGACTCGGTGTACCACCGCACGAAGCGCGCCACCGCCGACGTCCACCGGATGCGGTTCGCCGACCCGGCGACCGGCCGGCGCCTGCACGCCGCCCTCGCCGAGGTGCTCGACGGCCAGCACGGACTCAGGCTCGTCCCCGGCTACCTGAGCCGCGACGTCGGATACCTCCTGGAGGCCCGTGACCGGGCACTGCGCGCCGACACCGACAACCGGCACGAACGGCGCGGGGTCGAGCGCCTGATCGCCTCGCTGGCCGCCCGGCACGGCGCCGGCACCCGCAAGAACGTCGCCCACCTGCTCCGCGACCTGTACCGGCGGGACAGCGCCCCCACCCGCCGGCACCTCCCGACGTCTCCGGCGTCGTCACCGTCCGCGCCCCGGCCGCACGGGTTGTCGAACGTCAAGCTCGGACACGCCTGGGGCGGCAGCAAGTCGATCTTCGACCAGTTCGTGACGCCGTTCCTGCGCAAGGAGGGCCTCACCGCCGGGTCGCAGAAGCGGCCGACCGACTCCGTCCCCGGCCCCGCCACCTCGGACCACTTCGTCGGCAGCAGATCCTCCTACGCGATCGACTACCCGACCGCCTCCGGCGAGGACGAGGCCCGCGCCCCGGCCCGGGCGATGGGCAACCGCTCCTGGCAGCCGAACAGCTACGACTCGTTCGTGGTCAAGGTCGACGGAGCGCAGTTCCGCGTGCAGATCCTGTGGGGCGCCCGCATCGACCACGCCGACCACGTCCACGTGGGCATCCACCGCCTGTGAGCAGAAACGGCGGCCGTCCGGGCCGCATCGTCGGTGCGGCCCGGACCGTTGCTCAGCAGTACACGTTGCCGCAGTACTGGATGATGAACGCGTTGGAGGTCTTGGTGGCGCTCTGTCCGTTCTGCGTGTACGTCACCGTCACCGAGATCACCGCGTCGCTGTTCGCCACCGCGAGGCCGCAGCCGCTGGCGGTCGACGTGCAGCCCGACACCACGTAGAGCACCGGCCCGGTGTAGCTCCAGGAGAACGTGTACCCGGTGCCGGAGAGGTTGTTGACGTTGAAGCCGGCGTTGTACACCGATGCGGGCTTGTTGTTGTGGCAGTTGGTGCTCCACGTCAGGATGGTGCCCGGTGAGACCCGGCAGCCGAAGGTCTCGCCGCCGAACGCCTGCGCCGGGGAGGCGCCGACCGCCAGACCCGCCGTCGCCGCGACGACGCCGAGGGCCAGCCGCGCCAGAATGCGCCGGAATCGCTGTGCCATGACCGCCCCTTCACGAACCATAGATCCACCACTATCTATGGCAGGATACTGCTTCCGTGACGCGGCGACGGCTGTCCGAACTCGCGAATGGCGCCGCGGCGCTCGACGACGGCCTGCCCGCCGTCAGGTCGGCACTGCCAGCCGGACCTGCCGCTTACGGCGGTACATCTCGGCGTCGGCCCGGCGCAGCAGCGCGTCGGCGTCGGCCGGGGTACCGGTGGCGACGCCGATGCTGGCGCCGACGTGCGCCACGGTGCCGGGCAGGTGGCACGGCCGGGTGATGGCGGCGCCGATCGAGGCGGCGCGGTGGTGCGCCGCGTCGGCGTCGACGCCCGGCAGGAGCAGGGCGAACTCGTCGCCGCCGAGGCGGGCGACCAGCGCGTCCGGGCCGGCGGCCGCCTCGAGGCGGCGGGCGACCTCGACGAGCAGCGCGTCGCCGGCGTGGTGGCCGTGGACGTCGTTGACCTGTTTGAAGCCGTCGAGGTCGATGACCAGGACGCTCAGCCGGGCGGCGGTGTCGATCGCCGCGAGCCGCTCGGTCAGCAGGGCGCGGTTGGCGAGGCCGGTCAGGGCGTCGTGCGTCGCCTGGTGGCGCAGCGCGTCGTGCAGTCGCTGCAGTTCGAGCATGCTGCGGTCGAGGTCGGTGAGCAGCCGGTCGTTGTCGTGGAACGCGATCAGCTGGCGGGTGAGGACCACGGCGGTGATGAGCACGACGCCGACCGCGACGCCCGACGTGCGCGCGTCCGCCCCGGCGACGTACAGGGCGACGATCGCGAGCAGTTCGGTGGCGACGACGGCGACGTACGGCATGACACTGAACCGGCGCTGCGGCGCCTCGGCGTGTCCGGCCGGGCGGCGCTGCTGGATCCCCTGCACGCGCAGGCTCGCCACGGTGAGGATGCACGGCAGCAGCGACGCCACCGCCTCGATCCGCGCATCGGTGGCGCCGGTCAGGATCGCGGCGACGGAGGTGCCCACGGCCGTGCCGCCGACCCCGACACAGCCGGCGATCCCGGCCTGCCGGGTGAAGGGGGCGGTGCCGCTGAGGATCAGCTTGAGCACGCCCAGCACGATCACGAGCATGACGACGGCGCCGGCCGCGGCGGCCAGCCGGTCCCCCAGGTGTGGGCTGTCCAGTTCGGCGCCGATCGAGAAGTACCAGAGGAAGACGGCGACACCGATCAGCACGGCGCCCGCGTCGAGCCACAGCCGCATCCGCTGCCGGCCGCCGTCGCCGAGCGGGTGGCGCAGCATCACCACCGCCATCAGCGTCATCGCGCACACGACGCACAACGACTGCACGATGCTCACCGCGGCGCCGGGGTCGGCGACCGTCACGACGGTCTGCGTGCCGTCGCCGACGGCGCACAGCAGGCCGGCGACCGCCATCGCCCGCCAGAACCGGCGCCGGTGCCGGTCCGTGCCGCCGTGCGCCTGCAGCTGGCGGGCGAACACCACGATCGACACGTCGAGCGCCGCCTGGATCCCCCAGGAGACGGCGCCGCCGCCCGGCCCGGCGAGGAACCACACCGGCACGACCAGGGCCAGCCCGGCGAGGCCGAGCAGCGCCGGGTCACGCAGGAGCTCACCGACCGGGGACCGTTGCGCCATGCCCGCCCAGTCGGCCGGCGGCACGACGACCTGAGGGCGGCGGGCGGACCGCTCCGGCCGTCAGCGGTACTGCAACCGATCCGCACTGAAAGCGGTCGTCACCAGGCGAAGCGCTCGCGGTGCAGGCGCGGGGCGGGGACGCCGACGCGGCGGGCGGCGCGCAGGACGGCGTCGGTCCACGGGTCGGGGCCGCAGACGAAGACGTCGTGGTCCGCCAGGTCCGGGGCCAGGGAGCGCAGCGCCGCGATGTCGTCGTAGTCGGCGTACACCACCGGCAGCCACGAGCCGGGCGCCGCGCGCGGGCCGACGAGTGGGACCAGGCGGACGCCGCGCTCGCGGGCCAGCCACTCCAGTTCGTGCAGGAACGCCACGTCCTGCGCGTGGCGGGTGCGGTACACCAGGGTCGCCTGGCCGTGGCCGTACGGCAGGTCCCACAGCAGCGCCAGCAACGGGGTGACGCCGACGCCGCAGCCGAACATGGTGACCGAGCCGCCGCGGTACGTGTCGGCGGTCATCCGCCCGTACGGGCCCTCGATGACGACCTTCGTGCCGGGGCGCAGGTTGGCGACCCGGGCCGTGGCCTCGCCGACCGTTTTCACGGTGATGCGGAGGCGGTCGGCTCGGGGCGGGCCGGACAGGGAGTACGGGTTGCCGCGCCAGCCGCCCTCGCCGTCCAGGAAGCGCCACACGAAGAACTGCCCGGCGCGGGCCCGTAGGCGGTCCAGGCGGCGACCGCGCAGGTACACCGAGACCAGGCCGGGCGCCTCCTCGACGATCCGGTCCACGCGCAGCCGGTGGCGCAGCGTCCGCCACACCGGCATCCCGAGGCGGAACACGACGGTCGAGCCGGCGGCCGCGCCGTACATCGTCCACCAGAACACCGACGCGAGCGGCGTGCCGAAGTCGCTGCCCAGCCACAGCTCGTGCGGCACCGCGAGGGCGATGCCGGCGTACGCGTACAGGTGCAGCAGATGCCAGGTGGCGTAGCGCAGGCGGCGGCGGACCGGACGCAGCGACGTCGCCGCCACCAGCACGAGGGCGAGCAGGCCCACGGTCGCTGGGACCATGCCCCTGTACCCCGTGAGGAGCGCCCACAGCTGCCCGGCGCTTTCGACGTGCGACACGAGCGCCAGGACCACGTGGGCGAGCAGCAGCGCGAAGGACGCGGTGCCCGTCCAGCGGTGCCAGCGGCCGAGGGTGTCCTGGCCGAAGGCGCGCTCGAGCCACGGGATCCGGGCCGTGCCGAGGACCTGCAACAGCAGCAGGTCGGTCGACCACAGCGCGGCGAGGCGGCCGGCGGCGGCCAGGCCGGGGGCTGACGTGGGCAGGCCGACCGCCCACAGCACTGTGGCGACGGCCAGGCTGGACGCCGCGAAGAGTTTCGCCGCGGTTCGCACAACACACCCCACTGGGCATGAGGAACGGCCCCGCCACGTGGGCGGGGCCGTTCGGAGGGATTAGGTCAGCCGCCG
This sequence comes from Dactylosporangium sp. NPDC049742, assembly GCF_040674675.1. NCBI lineage: Bacteria > Bacillati > Actinomycetota > Actinomycetes > Micromonosporales > Micromonosporaceae > Dactylosporangium > Dactylosporangium sp. NPDC049742. The sequence goes on from NZ_JBFANF010000011.1 coordinate 164,031, forward strand.
GTGAAGGACGGGGTGGTGCCGCACTTCGCCTTCGCGTTGAGGCAGACCTTCACGAGGGGGCCGAGGTTCTCCGGCTTCCAGGCGTTCATGAAGTCGCCGTGCATCGACGAGGCCATCCCCGACGACAGCGCGAGGCCGTCGCCGCCGAGGGACTCGTAGTTCACCATGAACGACAGGTTCGGGATGGCGACCGGGTAGTCGCCCTGGCACTTGCCGTTCTTCGCGCCGCCCATGTGCGACTTGTGATCGGGCGAGTCGATGTGCTTGCCGTCCCAGCAGTCCTGGAAGGTCAGCTGGAAGATGAGGTTGCCGCCGGGGGCGCACACCGGCCAGTTGCCGTCGGCGCTGCGGCCGACCTCGGCGCTGCCGGCGCACCAGAACTGGCCCGGGGCGCCCTTCTGCGTGGCGACCTGACGCTTGGCGTCGCCGTGGACCATGACCAGGCCGGGCGGGAACGGCACCGTCGCCGACGGGTCGGGCAGCCGCGAGCCGTAGTACACCCGGAAGCTCTTCATCTTGACCGGCTGCCCGTTCTTGAGCAGCTGCGGCACCCAGTAGGCGCTGTTGTCGCCCGGGGCGTTGCAGTTGGTCTTGCGGGCGAAGAGGTCGGCCGGCTTGGTGGTGGCGTCGACGGTCGGGCCGAAGAACGTGTGCATGTGCGACGCGCCGGGCAGGCCGGGCAGCACGATCGGGTCGTCCTTGGCTTCGTTCGACACCGCACAGTCCGTGTGGAACTCCGCGACCCGGGTGGTGCCCGCCGGCACCGGCAGCTGCTTGATCTGGTTGAACGCGGCCAGCTCCGCCTGCCACTTGGCCTGGTCGACGTCGACCCAGCCGCCGGCCGGGGCCGAGCCGGTCGGTGAGGTGCTGGGCGAGCCGCCGCCGGTCGGGGCGGCGCTGCTCGGCGGGGGCGGCGCGACCGTGGCGGTTGCCGGCGGGCGCGTGCCGGAGCCGAGCGCGAACCAGTTGACGTTCACGAAGTCGCTCTTCTGGTCGCTCTTCATCACGGCGACCAGGGTCTGCGGGCCGGACGGGACGCGCGCCGCGGTGGCGTTGACGGTCGTCCACTTCTGCCAGCCGCCGGTGTACGCGACCGGGAACGTCGCGACGAGCTCGCCCGCGGGCGAGCCGAGGTGCAGCTCGATCGAGCCGCCGGCCCGGTTGTTCGCCGCGATCCGGGCGCTCAGCTGGGCGCCGACGGTCACGTTGTCGTACTGCAGCCAGTCGCCGGCGGCGAGCCACCCGACGTTCTTGCCGCCGCCGCTGTCGGCGGTGTTCTCGGTCCGTGCCCCGTTCTGGGCCGACCAGCTCTCCGCCTCGATCCTGCCGGGCGCTGTCTCGTCGGCGTTCGCGGTCGCCAGGTAGGCCCCGCTCACACCGACCGCCGCCACGACCGTCGCGGCGATGAGGATGTTGCGGGCCCGCCGTCTACCGCGCGGGTTCTGGGAATAGTTGCGCATACGTCTGTCTCCGCCGTCCTGGGCTGACGTCGTGGAATCCGTTCGGTCAGCAAGTTACCAGCTCAGAGGCTTACTTCAAGTCGCAAAGGAACTCTTGTAAATGCGCTTTCCCAGCACTGCTGGCCCGGTCGAAGAGCCCACTCGATTACGCTTTTCCGGCTTAAGTTTGGCTTAAAGACGTACGGGAGTCAGGCGGTGACCTTCCGCAGCTTCAAACGTCCGCCTGCACTACGCCCGCATGCGCCCCGGCACCGGCGTCCGCGACTTCATGTCGGTCCCGGTCACCTTCACCGCCAAGACGTCCAGGGCCGCCGTAGCCTGATCCCGTGCATGCCCCTGGCAGATCGGTCGTGCGTGCGGCCTGCAACATGCCGGTGACCGCCTGCCGAGACCTCATCTGCTGCATCGCGTGCCGCCGAGTCACGCCCGGTAAGGCGGCTTTGTGGAGTTGTTTCGGAAACGGTCAGCGAACAGCCCGACCGGTGCCGCGCGATCACCGATCGGTGAATCGACAGCGACACCGGCCGGGCCGATTTCCTCATCCAGCTCGACCGAGGCGCATCTCATCCATCGACGAGCGAATGAAGACTCTGCCAGAGCAGTACCGATCCGGCTGCGATCATGGCCACTGCCAGCACCCTGTCCACTACGTGAACCAGCCCACGCATGAACGCGATGTCCTCTTCGGAGCGTCGGCGTGGTTGGCCCCAGAAAGGCCGAGCCGACTGAATGCTCCGTGCAACGTGATAGTTGACGATGCCGCGGAAGTTAATCATCACGGCAAGACCAGCCATCGCGAGCACAGCACCGAACAGCACACCAGACAGATCCGCCAGCATCACAGGCCCCATCGAATATCACCAGGACCAGTCCATCGGCCAGTAACTTGTGAAAGTCCCATTCCTCGAGTCGTACGAGAAGAGGGTGTGTGTGATGCCTGCGTCGGCGCCGGCACCGACGCCTGCCCCCGCCCCACCCCAGACCTTATGGTCGGTCGTGTTGCCACCCACCACACAGCCAGCGGCGCCATCACCGACACATCCCCAAGCAGAAATCGGACCCTGTTCGTCCACTTTCGCAGTAACAAGGTTGGCACTAACCGCCGCACCGGCGCCACCACCAGGACCGACACCGAAATTCCACACGCCGTCCTGGACAGTCAGCGACGCGCAGAACACCACGGCACACCCGGTGGCTGCCACCTGCACGTGCTCCTTCACCTGCAAGGCCGCCGCGCATGCCTGCTGCAGGTACTGCTGGCATGGATTCCCAAAGCCGAGGCCCGGCCCGGGACCGTACTCGTACGCACATCCGAACACACCACACGCGCTATCGTCGGCGGAGCCACCCGAGACAGTGCCCGACGCGGTCTTCATGGTGGTTTTCTGCTGCTGCTTCTGGTACATGACCTGCTTCTCGTTGTACGCCTCGCAGGCGCGGGCGGTCATGCCTGCGCAGAGCTGCTGCTGGACCGAAGGGCCGGGGTTGGACTTGCGCGGCTTGCCGCGGTAGCAGCTGCCGTTGCCGCCACAGATCTTCTTGTTCTTGGCGGAGCTCTTCTTGCTGGACCCGTTGCCCCAGGCGGAGTTGCCGTGACTCTGATCCGATCCGCAGTCTTCGGCGCCGCTGCAGGTGCGCAGGCCGGTCGGGTCGCTGTCGGTCACAGGGTTTGCGGCGGCGTACACAAAGCCGTTGACCTGAAGCGGGTCATCATGGTCGGTGATTGGGTCGTCGGAGATGAATCGGCCGGTGAGGGGTTCGTATTCTCGGGCACCAAGGTGTGTGAGACCGGTGCTGTCGCGGGTGCCGCCGACGAAGCCCTTGGTGTTGGGCCAGGTCGGATCGGTGCCGCGGGGGTTGCCGAACGGGTCGGTCTTGCGCCGGGTGGCGGTCTGGCTGACCGCGTCGATGGCGAGCTGTCCGCTGCCGTGGTGGTCCGCGGCGATCCAGGTCAGGCCGGCCGGGGTGCGGCTGGCGACGCCGTAGTAGCGGGTGCAGGTGACGGTGCCGCCGACCTTGCGCAGTTCGTAGCCGGGCAGGTACACCGTCGCCCCTGCGGGGTCCTTGGCCACGAGACGGGTGCCGTCGGCGTCATAGATGTAGCTGCTGGCGCCGGTGCTGTCGGTGACGGTGGCGAGGTGCCCTTCGTTGTCCCAGGTCAGGGTCTGGCCGGGCTTGCCGGTGACGTTGCGGGTGAGGGTGTTGCCGGCGGCGTCGTAGGTGTAGTTGTCGGTGCCGGTGCCGCCGCCGGTGGCGGTCACGCTGGTGAGGGTGTGCCGTTTGCCGGTGGTCGGGTAGGTGTAGGTGCGGGTGGTGTCGGTGCCGCCGCCGATGGCATGGCGGATCTCCTGGGTGCGGTTGCCGCTGTTGTAGTTGCTGGTGCCGGTGGCGTACTGGTAGCTGGTCCAGTACGGGTCGGGTCCGCCGATCACCGCGGTGGACGGGTTGGCCTGGCACGCTGCGGCGGTCGTGGTCCACGCCTCCGTCAGTTCGCGCAGCGCGTCGTAGCCGAAGCACTGGTTCGACACGACCGACCCGGCCAGGGTCTCGGTGATGTTCTTGACGTTGCCGGCGGGGTCGTAGCCGTAGCCTTCGGTCAGCCGTTCGGCCCACGTGTTGGGGTTCGCGGAGTTCTCCGTCTCGGTCTTGGCGCTGGTGAGCCGGCCGGTCGCCTCGTCGACGGCAGTGGTCTGCCGGACCCGCTTCGAACCGGACCCGAGGACTTGCTGGTACATCGGACCGAACGCCTGGTAGGTCGTCGCAGCGACATACGTCTCCAGACCGCTGAGCGTCAGCGCGTTGCCGGTGTTGTCGTAGGTCGTGGTCAGCGTCTCCGCCGGCAGGCCACCGGCCGCCGGGTAGGTCACCGTGGCGGCCGACCCGTCGACGTTGTACGTCATCGACGTGGTGTACGAGCCGTTCGGCAGCCACGGCATGCTCAGGCTCGACGGGATCACCGTCGTGATACCCAGCGGCCGGTAACCGTCGTCGTAGCCGGTGACGGTGCTGGTGAACGCGTCGACGCCGACGTACCGGGTGGACGAGGTCAGCTGCCCCTTGGCGAGCGTGTCATACGTCCACGACGCCCGCTTGAAACCGGTCGTGCCGGCCCCGTCGTACAGGCCTGTCTTGCGGCCGAGCTCGTCGTACTTGAGGGTCGTGCTGGACCCGGGGCGCGCGTCGGTGACCGTCGTCGGCCGGCCGCCCAGGTCGTAGCTGATGCTGGTCGTGCCCTTGTCCGGGTCCGTGGCCGAGTCGACCTGGCCGAGCCGGTTGTAGCTGGTGGTCCAGGTGTTGCCGGACTGGTCGGTGGTGGTCCGCAGCCGGTCGAGTCGATCGTAGGTATAGGTGGTGGCGTGGAAGCTGCCCGCTGGTGCACCGCTGAGGTACTGGCGCAGTTCGGTGGTCTTGCCCCGGCCGTTGACATACCTGCTGATGGGGATGCCTCCGGCAGGAGGTGTGACGGTGGTGAAGTTGCCGTCGTAGGCGGTGGTGGTCTGCCACTTCAGGGTGTTGACGGAGTACAGCGCGTCGATCGTCTGCCGCTGCAGGCTGTCGTAGGTGTAGCGGTGCTGGTTCTTGACGCCCGAGTCGGTGTCGGAGAATCCGGCGAGCGCGGCGGCCGGGGCACTCGAGTTCCAGAAAGTGGTCGTCTTGGCGCTGAGGCCGCGCCCGTCGTACTGGGTGTCGGTGACGATCCGTCCGCCGTTGGCCTGCGGGGCTGGCCGCTGCTGCTGCCGTTGCCGCAGATTGCCGTCGTACAGGTCGTAGCTGGTGATGCCGTTGCCGTTCGGGCCCAGCACGGTCGTGGCGGTCGAGTTGGTCGTCCCTGCGCCCGAGTACAGCGTGTAGGCGTAGTGGAGGTCCGCAGTACCGGTGGCGGTGCGGTTCAGCCACACGTCGGTGAGCCGGCCCAGCGGGTCGTGGACGGCGGTGGTGGTCTTGTTGTTGGCGTCCTTCACCGTGACCGGGACGCCGCGAGCACCGTCCGACGTCACGGTCGTGACGTGGCCGAGCGGGTTCGTGGTCACCGTCGTTGTCACGGGGGCGTCCGCGGCCGGGGTGTACTGCATGGTGGTCTTGTGCGCGTTGTCGTTCATCGGGTCGCGGGTCCAGACGACCCGGCCGTAGGCGTCGTAGCCGGTGTTCGTCGTGTTCTGCCATTGCGGAGACGTCCCCGTCGCCCCGCCCAACGCGTCGACCCTGGTGACGAGACCCTGTCCGACCGGGCCGGTGCCGGTGGTGTTGCCGTCGTAGTAGAGGAACGCCCCGGCGAGGAAGTCGTTGCCGTCGACGATCGTGCAGGTGGTCTGCAGGGTCTGCCGCGGGTAGTTGACGTGGTAGCGGCCGTTGGCCGGGTCGACGCTGCGGTCGGCGTAGGTGATCTCGGTGCAGCGGTCGTCGTTCGGGTCGGCCTCGTCGCCCCAGTCACGGATCAGGGTGGGCAGCGTGTAGCTGTCGGTCGTGGTGGTGGTCTTCGTCCACCGCCATCCCTCGCCCCCGGCCGGGCTGGTGATGTGGGTGCGGGTGCGGGTCTCGACCTCGGCGAAGTTGTTCGCGACCAGATTTCCCATCCCGTACGCCAGGTCTCGCATCGCGACCGTGCCGTAACCGTAGGTGTGCAGCGTCGAGGAGTACGCCAGCCCACCGGGCCGGAACGACGTTTCTTCCCGCAGCTGCCCGCGCAGCACGTTGACGTCGGTCGTGGTGCCTTGCGAGTCGGTGACGGTGACTGTCCGGGCGCCGCCGGTGGCGCTGGCCCGGTCACCGTGCAACCCGCGGTAGTACAGCGCCGAGGACACCGTCTGCGTGCCGCCGACCGGTCCGGTCGTCGTGGTGACGTCGGTGTAGCCGCGCCAGTCCGACCACGACCGCCGCGACAGCGGCGCGGTCTCGGACGGATCATGACCCCACAGGACGTTCGTCGAGGAATGCGTGAGGCTGTAGCTGTAGCTGGTCAGCACCGGCGGCGCGGTCGCGTCCGCCAGGTCCGACTGCTGCACCGCGGTGACCACGTACTTGTGGAACCAGCCGAACCCGGCCGTACCGCCCTCCGGGGCCCAGTACTGCGGGAAACATCGGTAGATGTTGTTGTTCGCGCTGCCCTCGGGGATGCTCGTCGGACTGCAGTCCTGTCCCGCGTAGTACACCGTCAGCAAACCACCGGTGCCGTTCTCGATGCTGCTGAGCCGGAACCGGCGCAGCTTGAGCACACCGGCGGCGAGGTTGTAGTCGACCCGGTTGTCCAACGCACCGCCACCGAACGCCATCGGCGGCTCCGACAGCGACGTGCCGCCCTTGAACCCGGTGTGCTGCAACCCTTCCAGCCACAGGGCCGACGGACTGGCATCGCCCGGGTTGAGGAAGTCGTGATCGAGGGTCCACTGGTCGACGGTCTGATACGTGGCGCTGGCCGGATCCGTCAGCACCTTCGTGGTCACCGACGCCAGCGCCCACTGCATGAAGTACGAGGGGCTGGTCAGGTTCGGACACGACGACGCCACACAGTACTTGTCCCACGGCACGTCGATCGAACAGGTGCCGACATCGTTGCACCGCGCCTCGATGCCGAAGTCGACCCGCATCGGCGCCGGCTTGCCCGGCGCACCCTCCGAACCCTGCCGGGTGCCGTACTCGATCCGCACCGGGTACACGTTGACGTCGTAATCCGCGACACCGTTGTTGTTGTTGTGACCGTACTTCGCCGTGGTCTTCTGATAGAAGATCGTCTCGCTGTTCCCGCGCGGGTCCACGACGTAGTCCAGGTTCCACCGGTACGCCTGCGGGCACGACGACGCCGCATACCCACCCTGCGCCGCCGTCTTGTAGCACGGCTCCCCGCTGTTGTTGCCGTACACCGGCACGATCCCCGTGGAGTACGTCTGCGCCGCCGTCGCGCTGTAGGCCCCGCCGTGACCGAAGAAGTACTGCGTCCCGTCCGGCGACATCACCTGCCAGAACTCGCCGTCGTTGTCGTAGTTGACCGCGCCGGTGTACTTCCGGAAACTCCACCCGGTGTGGACCGCCGACTTGTACTCACCGGTGGCGCTGTCCCGCACCAACTGCCCCGACACGCCGTCCATCACGATCGAGATCGGCTCGTTGTCGCCGTTCGCCGACGTCCAGCACAAGTCACCGGTGGCGTTGCCGTCATCGGAGCAACCCCGGTAGGACCGCTCGATGTAACCGAGGTCGAGGTCCCAGCCCTCACCGACCCACGACGCCTGCGCGTTCGTCGCCACCGTCTTGCCGTCCACGCCGCCCGAGCTGTACTGCAGCTGCAGATTCGGGGTGGGACCACCCAACGACGGCGGCACCTGCAACGGCACGCTGTACGTGAAGTCACCCGACGAACCGCCCTGCGACCACGACGCCGACGGCGACAACGACGTCTTCGACCAGTCACCCGCCTGCGACGCCGAACCCGACGTCAACGCCAGCACCGCGCCTGCAGACCCAGAGCCGGCCGACTTCGACCCGCCCGCCACCGCCGCCGGGTCACCCGGCAGCGACACCGAGTCGAACGACACCCGCTTCGACACCGGGTTGTTCACCGACTTCAACGGCGACTGCACCTGACACTGCGGCAACGCCGGTGTGCTCGCCGCGCACGCGGGCAGCGACACCAGCCGCAGCCGACCGCCGTAGTCGCCGCCGTAGCCCGTCGCGAACGCGGCATAGTCCAGGTCCAGCCCCACCGACCCGGACCTCGCCGCACCGTCCGCCCGGTTCACCGTCAGCACCACACCCTTGACACCCAACGCCGCGGCCACGTCCTGGCCGAGCACCGATACCCGCACCTGCGACACCGCCGCAACGCCGCTCTGCGCGGTCTGCTCCCCCGCGGTACGCGGCTCGGACACCGGACCACCGGCCCGGACCATCACCGGCAACCCGCCCGGCGCCACCACGGTCCCCTGCTGCTTCGCCTGTGCCTGCGCCGTCCCGCTCACCGGCACCACCGCCGACCCGGCCACCGGCCACACGGGCGCCGGCACCTTCCCCAGCGCCGCCTTGTCGGACTCGACCCCCGGCCGGGCGCGTCCCGACACGCCAGACACCGCGACCGACTGCGCTTGAGGATTCACCGCCCCCGACGGATTGGGGGGTGCCGCCTCAGCGGCCTCGTGGTCGAGGCTGTCCAGCCCGCCCAGCACCAGCAGCGCAGCCAGGGCGAGAGTCACCGGACGGAACGCCCGGAACCAGCTCAGCGCACTGAAGACATGCGAACGCCAACGTGTCGGCAACGTAACTCCCGTCAGTTACACACGAACATGAATGTGCAGGCCACCGGCGTTCCTCGCCCCCCAGCGCGAATGCCTGCCCCGGGGGCGAGGAGTTTGGGCCGAGTGGCCGCCGGCGATGGCGCGCAGCGACCCAGCGGCCGTTCGCGAAGCGGAGCGATGGGCCAGCGCGTTCTGCCGCTCCATCGCACCCCCCGTTCACCTCACTGTCGCCACCAGCGATCAAGGCGATCGATGTCAGTCTGTGGGCAAGCACGGCAACGGACGTTGCCTATCCGGACCACGTTGTTGTCGATGCGGTCCGGATTCCGCCGAGCTGCCCGACGGCGCGCTCGGCGTTGCCGACGACGAGTGCCTGCGGCTCACCGGCGGCAGCGCGAGGCGCCCGAGCGGCGACAAGTTTTTGCCCACTGATTGCGCACAAGGCAGGCCTAGCGTGCGGGGAGACCGGCGTCGACGGTCTTGACGGACAATGAAGGAGCGCAGCGATGAGCACGCCTGTCGTATTCATCCACGGACTGTGGTTGCACGCATCGTCCTGGCAGCCGTGGGTCGAGCTGTTCCGGGCGGAAGGCTATGCGCCGGTCGCCCCGGGCTGGCCGGGTGAGCCGGGCACCGTCGCCGAGGCGCGGGAGCATCCGGAGGCGGTTGCCGACCACGGCATCGACGACGTCGTCGAGCACTACGCGAAGGTGATCGCGGGCCTGCCGGAGCGGCCGATCCTGATCGGGCACTCGTTCGGTGGCATGATCGCGCAGAAGCTCCTCGGCCAGGACCTCGCCTCCGCGGCGGTGGCCGTCGACGCGGCGCAGATCAAGGGAGTGCTGCCGCTGCCGCTGTCGGCGTTGCGGGCGACGCTGCCGGTGTTCCGGAACCCGGCGAACAAGCACCGGGCGGTGTCGTTGACGGCGCAGCAGTTCCGGTTCGCGTTCGGCAACGCCGTCACCGAGCAGGAGTCGCAGGAGCTGTTCGACCGGTGGGCGGTCCCGGCGCCGGGCAAGCCGCTGTTCGAGGCGGCCGCGGCGAACTTCGACCCGCACTCCCCCGCCAAGGTGGACACGGCCAACGAGCTGCGGGGTCCGCTGCTGCTCGTCACGGGCGGGCGGGACCACACGGTGCCGGAGTCGGTGACCCGGGCGACCCTCAAGCAGTACCGGCACTCCCACGCGGTCACCGACATCCTCGACTTCCCCGACCGCGCCCACTCGCTGACGATCGACAGCGGCTGGCGGGCGGTCGCCGACGAGAGCCTGGCGTGGCTGCGGCGCAACGGGCTCTGAGGTGACGCGGGACCGGCCGGCCGACGCGGCCGCTGTCCCGTGCGACGGCCGCCGCGCGTACCAGAGAGGAAAACGCCATGGATCTGCATCTTTCCGGCAAGACCGCGGTGGTCACCGGCGCCAGCAAAGGCATCGGCCTGGCCGTCACCCAGGCCCTGGCCGCTGAGGGGGTCCGGGTCGTGGCGGGGGCCAGGACCGCCGGACCCGACCTCACGCAGCTGAGCGGCAGCGCCGACGTGCGGGTCGTCGAGGTCGACCTGAGCACCGCGGACGGACCGGCCAGGCTCGTCGACACCGCCGTGACCGCGTTCGGCGGGCTCGACATCCTGGTCAACAACGTCGGTGCGGTGCGGCCACGCACGGCCGGGTTCCTGGCCGTCACCGACGAGGAGTGGACGGCGATGCTGACGCTGAACCTCCTCGCCGCGGTCCGCACGACCCGGGCGGCGCTGCCGCACCTGCTGGCCAGTGGCGCGGGCAGCATCGTCACGGTCGGATCGGTCAACGCCACGCTGCCCGACCCGCTCGTCATCGACTACAGCGCCGCGAAGGCCGCCCTGGCCAGCTTCTCCAAGTCGCTGTCGAAGGAGTTCGGAGGGCGTGGGGTGCGGGTCAACACGGTCAGCCCCGGGCCGGTGAGCACCGGGTTGTGGCTCGGCGACGACGGGGTCGCGGCAACCGTCGCCCGCTCACTGGGCGGCGGTGACCCCGGCGCGGTCGCCGACCGGGCCGCCGGTGAGTCCGTCACCGGCCGGTTCACCCGACCGCAGGAGGTCGCGGATCTGGTGCTGCTGCTGGCCAGTGACCGCACCGCGAACGTCACCGGCGCCGACTTCGCCGTCGACGGCGGCCTGGTCAGCACGTTGTAGGTCAGCGGCCGGCCTGGACGTGGACGAGGCCGGCCAGCTGGGATCGCGAGGTGATCTCCAGCTTCGGGAAGATGCGGTGCAGGTGTGAGCTGACGGTGCGGTGCGACAGGTACAGCCGTTCGCCGATCTCGCGGTTCGTCATGCCTTCCGCGGCGAGCTGCGCGATCTGCAGCTCCTGCGCGGTGAGCCGGTCACGGGCGTCGACGCCGCGCCTGCGGCTGGTCTCACCGGCGGCGCGCAGCTCCTGCCGCGCCTGGTCCCCCCACGGGACGGTGCCCAGGGTGTGGAACGTGTCCATCGCCGTACGCAGCTGGGCGCGGGACTCGGCGACCCGGCGCTGGCGGCGCAGCCAGCGTCCGTAGGCGAGCTGCAGCCGGGCCCGGGCGAACGGCCAGCGTCCGACGTCGACCTGCAACGCGGCCTGGAACAGCGCCTCGGCGTCGGTGTCGCCGGCGAGGACCGCACGGGCGTGCCGCAGCCCACCGTGCAGGGCCGGTGACGGAGTCTGCAGCGCGAACGTCTCGAGCTCGGCGACGATCCCGGCGACGGCGCCGGCCTGGCCGCTGTGCACGGCGGCGTCGGCGAGCTCGGCCAGGGCGAAGCAGCGCAGCGCCGGGTGGAACGAGGGGTCGACCGGGTCGTGCATCCGGCGGAACTGTTCGAACGCGTCGGCGTAGCGTCCGGCGCCGAGCGCGGCGAGCCCCCGGGCGAGCCGCGCGGTGGCGAGGACCGGCCGGACCCGGCCGGACATGGCGGCCTGCTCGGCGGCGCCGGCAAGGGCCTGAGCGCCCGGCTCGTCGCCGCGCAGGGCGGCGAGGACGGCAGCGGTCGCCTGGCCGATGCCGACGAACAGCGGCTGTGACGTCTCCCGGGCCAGGCGGGTGCACTCCTCGGCGGCCGGGATGCCGACGTTGAGGTCGGCGAGGTGGGCGGCGCTCCACGCCTGCGCCCCCGACGCCCGCGCGACGAGCCCGAGGCGGCCCTGCGCCCGCAACGCCGGCAGCGCCGCGGTGCAGCAGGCCTCGGCGAGGTCGAACGCACCGACCAGGACCGCGGCGCTACCGACCAGGCGGAGCGCCTCGGCGTTGCCGGCGGCCCGCTCCGCGCCGCGGCGAAGGCTGTCGATCACCGCGGCGCCGCGTTCGATCGGTGCCGCGAACGCGAGGATCGCCAGCAGGTCCGGGTCGTCAGCGGGAACCGGCAGTGCTTCGGCGACGCTGACGAGCCGGTGCCTGCTCGGCAGGTCCGCTTCGGTCCAGAATGATCGCAGCGCCGCACCGTTGAGCAGCCGGAGCGCGACGTCGACGTGCCCGTCGGCGGCGACCCGTTCAGCGACGTCGGCGACCCGTGCCGGTTGGCGGTGCTCGTCGCGGAGCCCGTCGCCGAAGCTGGCCTCGATCCACAGCAGCTGGGCCCGTTGCCATGAGGACAGTTCGACGGTTGCGGCGTCGCGCAGCAGCCGGTGGACCACGTCCTGCCGGCCGAGCTCGACGGCGGCCTCGGCGGCGCGCAGCAGCCGGGCGGCCCGCCGGACCGGGTCGTCGGTGAGCTGTGCGGAGCGTTCGAGGGCGGTCAGCGCCGCGACGGCCGCGCCGCGACGGCGGGCCGCGGCGGCGATCCGCTCGAGGTCGGCCGCGACGTCCTCGTCCGGTCCGTGGCTGGACGAGGCCCGGTGCCAGCCGCTGCGGTCGTGCTGACCCGCGAGGACCTGGGCCAGTGCGGCGTGCGCGGCGTGCCGTTGCTGGAGGTCGGCGTGCTGGTGGATGGCTGAACGCATCAGCGGGTGCCGGAACCGGATGCGGTCACCGTCGACGTCGACCAGCGACGCCGCGACGGCCGGCGGCAGGTCGCCGACGGTGACGGCGGTGCCGGCGACGAGCGTCGCCGCGGCGAGGGTCTCCGACAGGGCGTCACCGTCGTTGGTCGCGGCGACGAGCAGCAGGGTCCGGGTCGCCGCGGGAAGCTGGACCGCCCTGGCCGCGAACGCCTCCTGCAGCCGGTCGGTGAGCGGGCGCAGGGCCGCGGTCGCCGGGCCGGGCGGTCCGGACGCCACGGTGTGCCCGGCGGTGATCGTGCACAGCTCGACCAGGGCGAGTGGGTTGCCGGCGGCATCCAGCAGCAGCTGCCGTCGCACGCCGGCCGGCAGGTCGGCGGCGTGCGCGTCGAGAACGGCAGCGGCGGCGGTCTCGTCGAGCCGGTCCAGGCGCAGCTGCGGCAGGTCGGCGCCGAAGGAGGTGGGGAAGCCGTCGCGAACGGCGGCCAGCAGCAGCACCGGGTCCGCGTCGAGGCGCCGTGCGACGAACCCGAGGACCTCCGCGGTGGCCGGGTCCAGCCAGTGCGCGTCCTCCACGACGAGCAGGGCGGCGGGTCCTGTGGCGGCGTCGGCGAGGATGTTGAGCACGGCGAGCGCGACGAGGAACAGGTCGGGGGTGGCCACGTCGGCCATGCCGAACGCGCCGTGCACCGCGTCGCGCTGCGGGCCGGGCAGCGCCTCCGCGCGGGACAGGACGGGGCGCAGCAACTTGTGCAGGCCCGCGAACGGCACCCTGGCCTCCGCCTCGACGCCGGCGGTGGCGAGAACCAGCATCCCGCCGGTGGCGGCGACCCGGCGGGCCTCCGTCAGCAGCCGGGTCTTGCCGATGCCGGCCTCGCCGCGCAGCACCAGCGCGCCGCCGCGCTCGCGGACACCGTGCAGCAGCGCGGTCAGCTGCCGCAGTTCGGCGTCGCGGCCGTACAGGTGCTCGCCTGGCATACCGAAGGTCACCCATCCAGGTCGGCCCGCCCGTGTCGGTCCTGAGGGTACACATGCCGGCACGGTCGGTTCGAGGAGCGCTCCCACGTGTGCGAAGATGCTCCGACGCGGACATCATGACCGGACCGCCCAGTGTGCTGTTCATCCACGGTCCCTGGCTGCACGCCAGCTCGTGGAGCCCGTGGATCGAGCTGTTCGGCGAGGCGGGCCATCAGGCGTCCGCGCCGGGCTGGCCAGGGCATCCCGACACCGTGCAGGACGCCCGCGACAACCCCGAGAGCATCGCCGACCACGGCATCGACGACGTCGTGGAGCACTACGCCGTCCTGATCGCCACTCTGCCGGACCGGCCCGTCCTGGTCGGGCACTCCTTCGGCGGGATCGTCGCCGAGCGGCTGCTCGGGCAGGGCCTCGCGGCCGCCGCCGTCGCCATCGACGCCGACCGGATCACGGGCCTGCTGCCGGCACTGCCGCTGTTCAGGAACCCGGCCAACCGGCGCAAGGCGGTGTCGCTGACCGCGGAACAGTTCCGGTCCTTCTTCGGCGGCGCCGTCAGTGCGCAGGAGTCGGCCGAGCTGTACGACCGCTGGAGCATCCCGGCTCCCGGCAGGCCGCTGTTCGAGGCCACCGCCGCCGGCTTCGACCCGCACCGCTCCGCGGACGGGGACCCGGCCCACGCACCGCGCGGCCCGCTGCTGCTGATCACCGGTGGCGGACAGCACCACGCCCCGGCGACCCGGGCGACCGACGTCGTCGTGTTCCCCGACCGCGGCCACTGCCTGACCATCGACAGCCGCTGGCGGGCGGTCGCCGACGCCGCCCTGACGTGGCTGCGGAACCGATCCCTGTCGTCGCCGCACCCGGAGAGGAGCTGACCATGTCGAACGTCAACGAACCGAACTTCGCCGTCATGCCACGTACCGTCACATGACACAAGCGACGCCTGCCGCCGGGGCTCTACCGTCCGGTCATGGCCAACATGTGGTTCACCGTCCTGGGACCGGTCCGGGTCCGGCGGTCCGACGCAGAGGTCGACCTCGGCGCCCCCCAGCAGCGGTCCGTGCTCGCGGTGCTGCTGGCCCGGGCCGGGCAGCCGGTCGGGCTGGCGGAGATCGTGGACGTCCTGTGGGGCGAGGACCCGCCGGCGTCGGCCGTCAACGCGGTGCACCGCAGCGTCGGGATGCTCCGCCGAGCCCTGGAGCCGGACCTGGCGACCCGCAGCGCGGGCCGCTGGCTGACCCGCGCCGGCGGCGGGTACCGGCTCGACGGCGACGCCGACACGGTGGACCTGCTGCGGTTCCGGCGGTTGCTGGCGCAGGCCAGGGCCGACGGCGACGCGGGGTCCCGGGTGGCGCTGTTCGGGCAGGCGCTGGACCTCTGGCAGGGGCCCGCGGCCGGCACCGTCGCCGCGGAGATCCGCGGGCTGCCGGTCTTCGCCGCACTGGACCGGGAGTACGAGGCCACGGCCCGTGAGGCGGCCGACGCCGCGCTCGCCGCGGGGGCACCGGCGGTGGTGCTGCGGGCGGTGGAGGCCGCCGCCGACCGGGCCCCGCTGGACGAGGCGTTGCAGGCACGACTCATGCTGCTGCTCGCCGCGACCGGCCAGCAGGCGGCGGCGCTGCGCCGCTACGACACCGTCCGGGCCCGTCTGCGCGACGACCTCGGCCTCGACCCCGGTGCCGAGGTGGCCGCCGCACGCGACCGGGTCCTGCGCCCGACCGCGCCGGACCCGTCAGCCGTGCCGGCGCCGACCGTGCCGGTGACCCCGCGGGTCGCCCAGCTGCCACTGGACCCGGCCACGTTCACCGGCCGCCGCGCCGAGCTGGCCGCCGCCCTGGCCCTGCTGCCCGGCGACGCCTCCCCGACCTCGGTCGTGATCGGCTCGATCAGCGGCATGGCCGGCATCGGCAAGACCACCCTTGCGGTGCACTGGGCGCACCAGGTCGCCGGCCGCTACCCCGACGGCCAGCTGTACGTCGACCTGCACGGCTTCTCCCCCACCGGGCAGGTGATGGACCCGTCCGAGGCCCTGGCCCGATTCCTGGAGGCGCTCGGCGTCCAGCCGCACCGGATCCCGGCGAGCCTCGACGCCCGCGCCGCGCTGTACCGCAGCGAACTGGCCGGCCGGCGCATGCTGGTGCTGCTCGACAACGCCCGCGACACCGCCCAGGTCCGCCCGTTGCTGCCCGGCACGGTCGGCTGCCTCGTGCTGGTGACGAGCCGCGACCGGCTCGCCGGGCTCATCGCCTCCGACGGCGCCACCCCGATCCCGCTCGGCCTGTTCTCGCCCGACGAAGGCCGCCAGCTGCTGGTGCACCGGCTCGGCGCCGCACGGGTCGCCGCCGACCCGCGGGCCGTCGACGAGATCGTGGGCCGGTGCGCCGGGCTGCCGCTCGCCCTGGCCATCGTCGCCGCCCGCGGCGCCACGGACCCGCACCTGCCGATGGGGGTCCTGGCCGCGGAGCTGCGCGACGAGAGCGGCCGGCTGGACACGCTCACCACCGGCGACCCGGACAGCGACGTCCGGACGGTGTTCTCCTGGTCGTACCGTGCGCTCAACGCCGACGCGGCACGACTGTTCCGGCTGCTCGGCCTGCACCCCGGCGCGGACGTGCCGGTCCTCGCCGCGGCGAGCCTCGCCGGTCTCGCGCCGGGACGGGTCAGGCCGCAGCTCGGCGAGCTGGTCCGCACCGGCCTCGTCACCGAGCACACCCCGGCCCGGTTCGCCTTTCACGACCTGGTCCGGGCGTACGCCGCGGACCTCGTCCACACCGTCGAGCCCGACGCGGAACGCGGTGCCGCCGGTGCCCGGCTGGTGGAGCACTACCTGCACACCGCGCACCGGGCCGCGCTGCTGCTGGCGCCGGGGCGGGAACCGATCGTCCTCACCGCGCCCGGGCCGGGCACGACCGTCGAGCCGCTCGCCGACCAGGACCGGGCCCTGTCCTGGCTCACCGCGGAATACCGGGCGCTGCAGGCGTTCGTCGTCCGCCTCGCCGCCGCCGGGGCGGACGAGCTCACCTGGCAGCTGGCGTGGACGCTGGACACGTTCCAGCGCCGCCAGGGGCATGTGCACGATCTGGTCGCCAACCGCAGGACCGCGCTCGCCGCGGCACGGCGCCTGGCCGACCCGGCGGTCCTCGCCGACGCGCACCGCGACCTCGGTCACGCGCTGACCGGGGCGGGGTGTCCGGAGGAGGCACGCACCCACTTCGCCGCCGCCCTGGACGGCTATGTCGCCCTCGGTGACCTCGTCTGCCAGGCCCACGTCGAGCGTGGCATCGGCTACTCGTACCAGGTCGGCGGCCGGTACGACCGGCTGCTGCGGCACTGCCTGCGGGCCGAGAAGCTGTACCGGGCCGCCGGGCACCGGCTCGGGCTGGCCAAGGCGCTCAACGAGATCGGGTTCGCGTACACCACGCTCGGTCGGCCCCGCCTCGGCGAGCCGCGCTGCGAGCAGGCGCTGGAGCTGTTCCGCGAGCTGGGCGACCGGCACGGCGAGGCGGCATGCCTGGACAGTCTCGGCGCCATCCACCACGGCCTGCACGACCACCCGCAGGCGGTCCGTCACTACCGGCGGGCGGTCGAGCTGTACGCCAAGGAGGGTGACTCGTGCCAGGAGGCCGCGTCGCTGATCAGGCTGGGCGACGTGCACCACGACGCCGGTGACACCGACGCCGCGGGGCTCGTCTGGCGGGTGGCGCTGCGCATCCTGCAAGGCCTGCAGCCGCCGCAGCCGGAGCTGGTCCAGCCGAGGCTGAACCAGCTGGCCGGCGGACTCAACGCAGGAGGTCGATGAGCAGCCTCGTCATCTCGGCGGGCCGCTCCTCGTAGAGCCAGTGGCCGGAGCCCTCCACCACGGTGCCGGTGACATCGGTGGCGTACCGCTCGAGGCGTCAGGTGGTGGCTCGGGCCGCCGACTCGATGACCGTGGTCACCACGTCCGGCCTGGACACCATCGACAGGTGCGCCGCCTTGACCTTCGTGACCCTGCTCCCGGCCCGGTCGGCCATCTGCTGCTGCAGGGCCGGGGGCAGGATGTTGTCGGCGGTGCCCAGCACGTACCAGCTCGGCAGCGCCTTCCAGGCGACGGGCCCGGACGGCTCCAGCAGTGCGCTGAGCGTGACCGGCCGTTGCGCGGCCGCCATCGTCGCCGCGGTCGCGGCGGGCAGGTCGGCGGCGAACACCTGCGGGTAGACGGCGGTCTTGATGTACAGCTCGGCGTCGCCGGCGGGTGCGCCCGGGTACTGCACGACGTCGAACAGGGCGGCCGGGTCGCCGCCGGACTGCAGGCCGAGCACCGATTCGCCCTGGTCGGGGACGAACGCGTTGACGTACACGAGGGCCGTCACGTCCGGGTCGGACAGGGCGGCGTTGCTGATCACGGCGCCGCCGTAGGAGTGCCCGACGAGGATGACCGGTCCGGTGGTGCGCTGCTGCAGGAACGCCGCCAGGTACGCCGCGTCGCCGCTGAGACCGCGCAGCGGGTCCGGTGCGGCGAGGACGGTGTACCCGTCGTGCTGCAGGCGGCTGGTGACCTTGTCCCAGCCGGACGCGTCCGCCCAGGCGCCGTGCACCAGCACGACGGTCGGTTTGGGGCGCTGCGGGTGGCCGGCCGCCGCCGGCACGGTCAGGGCCAGGGCGGCGCCGGCCGCGGTGACGGCGACGATGACGGATCGGGCGAGCTTCGACACGAGGGCTCCTTGAAGTGGGGTGGGACGCTGCCGGGTCATCGCTTGAGGAAGGTCAGCAGTGCGGCGTTGACCTCCTCGGCGTGGGTCCACAGCAGGCCGTGCGGTGCGCCCTCGATCTCCACGTAGGACGCCTGCGGCAGCAGCCGCCGGAACGGGCGGGCGGTCGCGTCGATCGGCAGGATACGGTCCGCGGTGCCGTGCACGATCAGGGCCGGGACGTCGATCCTGGCGATGTCGGCACGGAAGTCGGTCGTCCAGGTCGGGACCGCGGCGACCGACGCGTGGGCCGACGCGCCCGCGGCCACCATCCAGCTGGCGTCGACGACCTGGCTGCTCAACCGGGTGCCGAGGTTCTCGTCGACGTTGTAGAAGTCGTTGTAGAAGTCGGTGAAGTAGGCGTACCGGTCCCTGGTGACGGCCTCGAGGATGCCGTCGAACACGGCGCCGTCGACGCCGGCCGGGTTGTCGTCGGTACGCAGCAGGAACGGTTCGAGCGCGGCGATGAACGCGGCGGCGCCGACCCGTTCCGAGCCGTACGTGCCGAGGTACCGGCCGACCTCACCGGAGCCCATGGAGAAGCCGACCAGGACGGTGTCGCGCAGGTCGAGCCGCGTCATGAGGGCGTGCAGGTCGGCGGCGAAGGTGTCGTAGTCGTAGCCGGTGGTCGGGCGCCCGGATCAGGGCGGATCAGGGGCGGACGCTGAAGGGCCCGAGCACGCCGGCGTCGATGCGCAGTGACTCGATCATGGCGAAGGCGTTGTCGACGGTGAACACGTCGGCCGCGGCCAGCACCCCGGCGTACTTGGCCGCGACGGGCTCGGCGGTGCGCCGCGCGGCCTCCTCGAGGTAGGTCTTGAAGATCGCCCACGCGTTGCCGGCCGGCAGGTACTTGCCGAAGAACGGTGCGGGGTCCAGAGCGGCCAGCGTCGCCCGGGCGCTCGCCTCCAGGTCGATGACGTACTGGCGTTGCAGGTCACCGTCGGCGCGGGTGCCGAGCCTGCCGAGGTGACCGCCGACGAGCGTGGTCCACGGGTACTGCATCGCTCTGCGCTGCGCGTCCGTCCAGCCCGGGATGTCCTGTGACACGGCGAGGTTCTTGAACGGCACCCATCCCGGGTAGAGCACGTCCACGACCATGAGCGTGGCGTGGGCCGGCGCGTGGACGAAGATGTTGTCGGGTGAGTGGTTGGGCCCGTGGTACGCCAGTTCCAGCCGTTCACCGCCGACGCGCAGCACGTGCCGGTCCTCGAACGTGACCGTCGGCAGCGGCCGGTTCGGGTCGCCCGCGGCGCGCAACAGCCGCTTCGTCTCCACGTGCGCGATGCGCTCGACCCGCCGGCCGAACAGCACGGCGGCGCCGATGTGGTCGGCGTGGGAGTGGGAGTAGACCAGGTGCGTGACCTGTCCGGGCCGCCCGTTCGCCCTGGTCACGTCCTGGACCGCCCGCAGCAGGTTGTGGCCGATGGTCGGCGGGGCGTCCACGAGGACGACGCCGTCGCGGGTGCTCAGCAGCATCGCCTGGTAGAAGCCGTCGGTGACCCAGTACAGCTCGTCCTTGATCCGCCCGACGTGGTATCCGTCGGCGTTGAGCTCGGGCCCGGCAGAGCCGCTGGGGATCGGCAGGTAGTCCGGCAGCCCTCCCGCGCCGGCCGGTGCCGCGTGCGCACCGCCCGGCAGCATCAGGGCCGCGGCGGGCACGGCCGTGGCGCTCAGCAGCCCGAGGACCGTGCGACGGCTCGCCTGGTGTTCGGTCGTCATGTCGTCTCCGCCGAGGAACCAGAACGGCGGTGCATCGCCTGCCACCGGATCAGGCACGGTCATCGGGTTCTCCTTCGATACGGTCTACGCGTCGGTGCAGCGTGGTGACCGTACGACCGGCCCGGTGGGCAAACTGTGCGCAAGAAGTTGACGGCCCGCGCCCACCGCCGAATGACAGGCCGCCCGGTGCGGCACAGGTCTGGCGCGTGAAGGTCCTTGACACGCCCCCGCCCAGGACATAGCCTCCCGTCAAATTCGCAGGTAACTTAACAGTTTCGCCGGAGGATGCCGTGCACCGTTCCCCGCGCAGCCTGCTGCTGGCCTCCGCCGCGGCCGTCGTGACCGTCGCCGCCGGCGCCGCCTGGGTGCTGGCAGGCTCCCCGGCCAGCGCCGCGGTGAGTCTCTCCGACGTCGTGCCCGCACCGGTGTCGGTGCAGCCCGCGGCCGGCGTGACCTACACGCTGCCGTCGAACGCCGCGATTCAGACCGCGGCCGGCGCCACCGACGTCGGCGACTACCTCGCCGGCATCCTCCGCCCGTCGACCGGTTACGCGCTGCCGGTCTCCACCACGACCGGCACGCCGGCGAGCGGCATCGCGCTACTGCTGTCCGGCGCCGACCCCAGCGTGGGCACCGAGGGCTATCAGCTCGACGTGACCGCCGCCGCCGTCACGCTCCGCGCCCAGACCACGGCAGGGCTGTTTCACGGAGTGCAGACGCTGCGGCAGCTGCTGCCGGCGAGCGTCGAGGCGCGGACCATCCAGAGTGGACCGTGGACGGTCACCGGCGGCCGGATCGTCGATTTCCCGCGGTACGGGTACCGCGGCGCGATGCTCGACGTGTCCCGGCACTTCTTCGCCCCCGATGTGGTGAAGCGGTACATCGACGAGATCGCGCAGTACAAGATCAATACCTTGCACCTGCATCTCTCCGACGACCAGGGCTGGCGCATCGTGATCGACGCCTGGCCGCAGCTGACGACCGTCGGCGGCAGCACCCAGGTCGGCGGCGGCGCGGGCGGCTACTACACCAAGGCGCAGTACTCCGACCTGGTCTCCTACGCGGCGTCGCGGCAGATCACCATCGTGCCCGAGATCGACATGCCGGGGCACACCAACGCCGCGCTCGCCTCCTACGCGCAGCTCAACTGCAACAACACGGCCCCGCCGCTCTACACCGGCACGGCCGTCGGCTTCAGCTCGTTGTGCGTCAGCAAGGAGGTCACCTACACGTTCGTGCAGCAGGTGCTCAACGAGCTCGCCGCCATCACCCCCGGGCCGTACCTGCACATCGGCGGCGACGAGGCGTCGAGCACCCCGCCGGCCGACTACACCACCTTCATGAACCGCATCCAGCCCTTCGTCGGCACCGCCGGCAAGACCGTCATGGGCTGGCACCAGATCGGTCAGGCCGCCCACACGACGAACCGGGTCGCGCAGTACTGGGGAACGTCCACATCGGACGCCGACCTGAGCGCGGCGGTGAGCAAGGGCGACAAGATCCTGCTGTCGCCGGCGAACAAGGCGTACCTCGACATGAAGTACACCAACTCGACCCCGCTCGGCCAGACGTGGGCCGGCCTGATCGAGGTGCAGACCGCCTACAACTGGGACCCGGGCGCCTACCTCTCAGGCGTTCCGGCCAGCGCGATCCTTGGCGTCGAAGCTCCACTGTGGACCGAGACGATCACGAACCTGGCCGGCATCGAGTTCATGGCGTTCCCGCGGCTGCCCGCACTCGCCGAGCTGGCGTGGTCGCCGCAGTCGGCGCGCAACTGGGACACCTTCAAGGTACGGCTCGGCGCCCAGGGTCCACGGTGGACGGTACAGGGGATCAACTTCTACAGCTCGCCGCAGGTCCCGTGGGGCACGCCGCCGGTGACCCGCAGCGCGTACACCCAGATCCAGGCCGAGAGCTACAACGCGCAGTCCGGTACGCAGATCGAGACCACCACCGACACCGGCGGCGGCCAGAACGTCGGCTACGTCACGCCCGGCGACACGCTCGCCTACGACCTCGACTTCGGCGCGGCGTCGCCGGCCTCGGTCACGACCCGGCTGGCCTCCGGCGCGGGCAGCGGCACCATCCAGTACCGCCTGGACTCCGCCACCGGCCCGATCATCGCCAGCGTCCCGGTCACCTCCACCGGCGGCTGGCAGGCCTGGACCAGCACCACCACCAACCTGACCGGCACGGCCACCGGCGTGCACCGGCTGTACCTCACCTTCACCGGCACCGCGGGCACCGACTTCGTCAACCTCAACTGGCTGCAGTTCACCGCCGGCGGCGGCCTCCCCAACGCCTACAGCGTCCGGCAGGCGGAGGGATTCAGCAGCCAGTCCGGCACCCAGACCGAGGCCACCACCGACACCGGCGGCGGCCAGAACGTCGGCTACGTCACGCCCGGCGACTGGCTCGGCTACACCAACGTGGACTTCGGCACCCCGACCGCGGCATCGGTGACCACGCGGCTGGCGTCCGGCGCGGGCAACGGCACCATCCAGTACCGCCTGGACACCACCACCGGCCCGATCATCGCCAGCGTCCCGGTCACTTCCACCGGCGGCTGGCAGGCCTGGACCAGCACCACCACCAACCTGACCGGCACGGCCACCGGCGTCCACACCGTCTTCATCACGTTCACCGGTACAGCGGGCGCCGACTTCGTCAACCTCAACTGGTTCCAGTTCAACCGGTAGTGCGCGCCGCTGCACCCGCTGCTCGCCCGGGTCGGCCGCCGGGACGGTGGGTCTCTCACCGTCCCGGTAGGTTGTTCGGGTGGCGAACCTGCCCGCAGCGCACGTGTCAATGCGTCAATCCCGGTGCAGCTCAGCGGAGTCGCAGCATCGGCCTCCGGCGCTCACTTCCCGCTACCCCGCGGATGAACCATCGGGTGAGGCTTCGGGGCTACCGCCGGAGGTGACCGGTGACCACGGCGGCACAGTCATCAAGTCGATTTCCGGCAGACGGATGTTCACGGCGGACCGGACCGGCAACGCGTTGCGAATGAACGTCTTCGAGTCCATCGCCGGCACCGCGTCGCGGAAACGCGGCGGCCGGATCCTGCACCCCAGTGGCCGGACGTTCACCGGTGAGCTCCAGGTCTACGGGTCTGCCGGATGGAACTCGGGCGCGGCACTGCTGGACCGGCCCGGCAGACACCGGGCAACGGTGCGGCCGTCCAAGGGCGCAGGACAGGGGCCGGTGACTGCGGCGCCGCCGAAGAACTGGCTCGTATCCGCCTGACGTGATGCCGGGTAGGTCTTCGGCCGTTCAACGACGCTGATTGCGACCGCTTCGCCGCCGTAGCGGCGGGACATACGCCACAGCATGTCGTCGGAGTAGCCGTTGACCTCGACGTCAACATCAAGCCCGAGCCCGACGCGCCCGCTACACGCGACGACACGCGGATCCAGTGGCGTCCCTCGTACGCGTCGACGTCGTATAGCTGTCGGCCAATGAATGAACACGCCATGTTCATCTTCGGCTACCCGTAGGCAATCCGGCGCTGTAAGTGTGGGCACGGAAGTGCTCAATGAACGACCATCCGAGCGCTTCGTACGAATGTACGCGAAAGGCTGCGCCCAACGTGAGCTCTGGCGATGCCGCCCGCGACCTCGGCGAACAACGCGCCGCCCTGCACCGCTACGTGACCCGGCTCGTCGCCCCCGACCTGCACCAGGCCGAGGACATCGTGCAGGAGACCCTGCTGCGCGCGTGGCAGCACGCCGACCAGCTCGACTGGGCCGAGCGGCCGATCCGGCAGTGGCTGTTCAGGATCGCGCGAAACCTCGTCGTCGACGCCTGGCGCAAGGACCGCAGCGTGCCGATCGGGATCGCGGCCGACCTGTTCCCCGAGCGGGCCGACCGCGGCGACCTGGCCGAGACCGTCGCCGACCGGCACCTCCTGGTGCACGGGCTGCGGCAGCTGCCGGCCCGGCACCGCGAGATCCTGGTGCACGTCCACCTGTTCGGACGCGGCGGCGACGACACCGCGGCGGCGCTCGGCATCCCCCGCGGCACCGTGAAGTCCCGCACCCACCACGCGCTGCGGGCCATGCGCGTGGTCCTCGGGGAGGCGGCATGATCGCGTACCTGTCGGCGCACCGCGGGCCGATCAGCGCCCTGCTCGGCGGTCTCGGCCTGCTCGTGCTCGCCCTCGTCCTGCTCCAGCGCGCGGTGCGGCGGGCCGGCGGCTGGCGGGTGGTGCGGCGCCGGTTCGCCCACGAGGTGCGGCGGACGGCGGCGGCGTTCGGGCGGCCCGTCCGGCGCTGGTGGCGGTACCGGCGACGGCTCAAACTCCTCAGAGGACTGCTCGCCGACCCGCAGACCTGGACGACCGCCGAAGCGGCGCTGCGCGACATCCCGCTGCCCGGCCGGCGGCAGCCCTACGCCGTGATCCTCGCCGGCGACGCCGTCGGCGTGTACTTCGCCGGGGCACCCTGCGTGGTCCCCGACGACTCGCCGTGGACCGCCGACGAGGACGACCCGCTGCTGTGGTGGACCCCACCGGACCTGGGCGCACCCGGCGACGCGACCCCGGTGCTGGTGGCGGCCGGCGTGGAGGACGCCCGCGGCGGCGTGGTCTTCCTCGACCTCACCGCCGGCCCCGCCACCGTCGCCACGACCGGCGACGACCGCACCGGCCGCGCGCTCGTGCAGTCGATCGCCGCCCAGCTCGAGGCCCGCCTGCCCGGCGGCGTGGTCACCATCGGTCCCGGCGTGCATCCCGGGTTCGCCGGCGAACTGACCACGCCGGCCAGCGAGTTCCTCATCTGCGCGGGTGTACCCGGCAGCACGCGCACCGATCTGCGCACCGTCCGCATCGGCGGCGCCCAGGGCCATGCCAGGCTGCTCGCCGCCGACCGCACGGGACTCGTCCGCCCGGCCGGCACCCCGCTCGTCCTCGACGTCACCGCGCTGCCGAGATCGGTCGTCCGCACGCTCGCGACGATCCCGCCCGCGCCCCGGCGCCCGGACACCGGCCCACTCCTGGACGAGGACGCCTTCGTGGCCTCCCTCGACGACCCGTCGTCCCGGCCGCCGGACCGAGGCGACCCGACGTCCCGGCCGCCGGACCGGGCAGCGACGGCTCCGGAGGCGGACCCGCAGGCGGCAGCGCCCTCGCATCGGCCGGCAGTGCCGCCGCCGGGGGACGCTGCCAGCGCCGGGGCGCCGCCGCCCATCCGGCCGGTCAGCGCCACCACGCACGACGAGGACGAGTTCGACGAGCCGGAGCGCCCCGCCCCGGGCGTGTCCGCGACCACGGGGATGCCGGCATGAACCTCACACTCACCACCGTCGACGGCATCGACGGGACGCGCCGGGACCACCTCGTCGACCTGCCCGGCGCCTGCACCGTGGCCGAGCTCAGCGCCGCCCTCGACCGGCCCGCCGACGACGGGAGCGCGGCCAGG
This sequence comes from Dactylosporangium sp. NPDC049742, assembly GCF_040674675.1. Taxonomy (NCBI): domain Bacteria; kingdom Bacillati; phylum Actinomycetota; class Actinomycetes; order Micromonosporales; family Micromonosporaceae; genus Dactylosporangium; species Dactylosporangium sp. NPDC049742. Next base: position 189,505 of record NZ_JBFANF010000011.1, read on the forward strand.
TTCCTGGCCGGAGCCGGGCCGGCCAGGAAGGTGTACCTCGACGGCGTCGAGGTGCCCCTCTCCGCCCCGGTGCACGGCTCCGGCATCCGGTCGGGAGCGGTCCTGGGTCTGGGCCGGCCCGTCCGGCGACGGGACCTGGTCCGGCCCGACCCGGCCGACGCCGGCCCGGTGCTCGTCGAGCTGCACGCGGTCTCCGGGCCGGCCGCCGGCCGGAGCTGGCGGCTCACCCCGGGCAGCTGGGAGATCGGCGCCGCCGATCACTGCGCGATCAGCGTCGACGGCCCCGACGCGCCCACCGGCGGGCTCTGGGTGACGGTCTCCACCCGAGGGACCGTGACGTGGCACCGCGAGCCCGGCGACGACGGCGAGGTCAGACCGGCGGTCGTGGAGCCGCCGTACGCGTTCGACCCGGAAACCGGCATCACCCTCGAGAGCGCCGGACGGCCGCCCGTACCGGACGCGCAGCACGACGACGAGCCCGGCCGGCGCTGGGAGCCCGGCACCGACCTTGCCGTCGGTCCGGTCCTGCTGAGGCTCGTCGCCCCGGTGGCGGCCGACGCCGCGGTCACGGACGCCGCCGACGGGATCGGCCTGGACTACAACCGGCCGCCGCGGATCGCGCCGCATCTGGACGCCGAGCGGGTCCGGCTGCCGAACCCTCCGACCAAGCCGCCGCGCCAGCCCTTCCCGATGCTGATGCTCGTCGCACCGATCGTGCTCGGGCTGGTCCTCGTCGGGGTGTTCCGCTCGTACTTCTACCTGGTCTTCATCCTGTTCACGCCGGTCATGGCGGTCACCAACTGGATGGTCGGGCGGCGCGGCAACCGCAAACAGCACGAGGACCAGTGGCGGCGGTACCGGCTGCGGATGGACTCCCTGCAACGCGAGATCCACGACGCGGTCCGGCAGGAGCGGCACGTGCGCTGCGTGACCGGACCCGACCCGGCGACGCTCGGCCTCGTCGCGACCGGCCCCGGGGTGCGGCTGTGGGAGCGGCGCCGGCGGGACCCCGACCACCTGCTGGTCCGGCTCGGCACCGCCGACCTGCCGTCCGTGAAGGAGATCGACGACCCGGGCCGGGACGAGAACCACCGCACGGTGCGCTGGAACATCCAGGACGTGCCGGTCGGCCTGGAGCTCGCCGAATACGGCGTCGTCGGCGTCGCCGGCCCGGCCGCGCCGGTACAGGCGCTGGCGCGCTGGTTCGTCGCGCAGAGCGCCGTCCTGCACAGCCCCCGCGACCTGCGGGTGGTGGTGCTCACCGAGCCGCAGCGCAGCGACGGCTGGGACTGGGTCCGGTGGCTGCCGCACCTGCGGCCCGCCGGTGGGGGCGGCCCGATGGTCAGCGTCGGCAACGACCCGGAGAGCGTCGCCAACCGCGTCGCCGAGCTGGTCGCCCAGGTGCAGGCGCGCCAGAGGGCACTCGGCTCGTCGCTGGGCAAGGCCATGTTCACCGACCCCGACGTGCTCGTCATCCTCGACGGCGCCCGCCAGCTGCGGGACGTCCCGGGCGTCGTGCAGCTGCTCACCGAGGGCCCGCGGGTCCGCCTGTTCAGCATCTGCCTCGACGAGCAGGAGCGGCTCCTGCCGGAGGAGTGCACCGCGGTCGTCGTGGCCGCCGCGACGACCGTCACGCTGCGCCGTACCGGCAGCGCCGACCTCACCGGCATCCGCGCCGACCTGGTCGACGTCGGCTGGTGCGAGTGGCTCGCCCGCGGCCTCGCCCCGCTGCGCGACGTCAGCCCCGAGCACGACGCCGGGCTCCCCCGCGAGGTGCGGCTGCTGGACCTGCTGGACCTCGAGCCGCCCGACCCCGCCGAGCTGCTGCGCCGGTGGGAGAAGCGGCCGGCCAGCACCACGTTCGCGCTCGGCCGCGGCTACGACGGGCCGCTCGCGCTGGACCTGGTCCGCGACGGGCCGCACGGGCTCGTCGCCGGCACCACCGGGTCCGGGAAGTCGGAGCTGCTGCAGGCGTTCGTGGCGTCGCTCGCCGCGGCGAACCGCCCCGACGAGCTGACCTTCGTCCTCGTCGACTACAAGGGCGGCAGCGCATTCCGGGAGTGCGCCGAGCTGCCGCACACCCTGGGCATGGTCACCGACCTCGACGCGCACCTCGTGCAGCGGGCGATGGACTCCCTCGGCGCCGAGCTCCGCCGCCGGGAGCGGATCCTCGCCGCCGCCGAGTGCAAGGACCTGCCCGCGTACCGGGCGAAACGCGCCGCCGACCCGGCGCTGCCCCGGCTACCGCGGCTGCTGCTGGTGATCGACGAGTTCGCCACCCTCGTGCGTGAGGTGCCGGACTTCGTGCCCGGCCTGATCGGCATCGCGCAGCGGGGCCGGTCCCTGGGCATCCATCTCGTCCTCGCCACGCAACGGCCGGCCGGGGCGGTCACCCCCGACATCAAGGCCAACACCAACCTGCGGATCGCGCTGCGGGTCACCGACACGGTGGAGAGCCAGGACATCATCGACACCGGCGAGGCCGTCACCATCTCGCCCGGCAACCCGGGCCGGGCGCTGGTGCGCGCCGGGCACCGCACGACCGTGCCGTTCCAGGCCGCGTGGGTCGGGGCCGGCCGGCACCCCGAGGGCACCGCACCTGTCGCCGCGGCGCCGCTGCGCACCGCGGAGCTGTCGTGGCAGCGGCTCGGTCGCCCCGTCGACCTGCCCGCCGCCGACGTCGACCCGCATGCCCCCACCGCGCTCGTGCCCACGGACCTGCAGGTCTTCGTCGCCGCGGTGAACGAGGCCGCGGCCGGCCTCACCGACCTGGTGCCGCAGCCGAGCCCGTGGCTGCCGGCGCTGCACGAGCGGGCGCTGCTGGCGGAGCTGACCGTCCAGCGGGAGACGCCCGTGCACGAGAGCGTGCCGCCGCTGATCCCGTACGCGCTCGAAGACATCCCGCAGCTCCAGCAGCGCCGGGTCGCGACGGTCGACCTCGGCACGTTCGGCCACCTCTACGTGATCGGCGCGCCGCGCTCCGGCCGGACCCAGGTGCTGCGGACCATCGCCGGCGCCGCCGCACAACGGACGAAGGTCCGCGACGTGCACCTCTACGGCATCGACGCCGCGGGCGGCGGCCTCACCGCCCTCGAAGCGCTGCCGCACTGCGGCGCAGTGGTGTCGCGGCACGACATGGAACGCCTCGAACGCCTCCTGCGCCGCCTCGGCCGGGAGCTCACCGAGCGGCAGGAACGCTGCGCCGCGCTCAGCTGCGCCGGGCTCGTCGAGCTGCGCCGGCGGCTGCCCGCCGCGGAGCGGCCGCCGCACATCCTGCTCTTCATCGACGGCTGGGACGCCCTCGCCCCGGTCCTCGACGAGCACGACCAGGGCCGGCTCCTCGGCGACGTCACCAGGATCGTGCGGGAAGGCGCCGCCGCCGGCATCCACGTCGTCGCCACCTCCGAGCGGGCCCTGCTCGGCGGCCGGCTCGCCGCGCACAACGACCACAAGCTGCTGCTGCGCCAGGCCGACCGCAACGACTACCAGCTCGTCGGCATCCTGCCGAGCAAGGTCCCGGCGACGATCGTGCCCGGCCGCGGCTGGCACGTGCTGTCCCGCACCGAGACGCAGGTCGCGCTCCTGGACCCCGACGACAGCGGCCAGGCCCAGGCCGCCGCCCTGCGCAGGATCGGGGCCGCGGCCGGCACCCCCGCGCAGCAACGACCGTTCACCGTCGCCGGCCTGCCCACGTCCGTCGCCTTCACCGACGCCTACGAGCAGGTCCCCGCGTCCCTGCGCCGCCCGATGTGGGGGCTGCTCGGTGTCGGCGGCGACGACGGCACCGCGGTCGGCGTCGACCTCGCCACGACGTCGGCGTTCTACGTCGGCGGCGCACCCGGCACCGGCCGCAGCAACGCCCTGGCCACCCTCGCGGTGTCGCTGCTGGCCGGCGGTACCGGCCTGATCGTGTTCACCCCGCGGGAGTCGCCGCTGCGCGCCCTCGCCCGGCACGCCCAGGTCCGTCTCTTCACCGACCCGGACCCGGCCAACGACGCCGTGCAGGCGGCGCTCACCGACCTACGCGGTCCGGCGGTGATCCTGGTGGACGACGCCGACCTGCTCACCACCCCCGCCGCCGACAAGGTCCTCCGGGCCGTCGCCACCTCGGGCCGCGACCACGGCCAGTCCATCGTCTACGCCGGCGCCGCCGACGCCCTCTCGATCGGCCTGGGCGCCTGGCTCACCGCCGCCCGCCGCTCCCGCCGCGGCCTGCTCCTGTCCCCCAGGTCCATCACCGAGGGCGACGCCATCGGCGCCCGCCTGACCTCCAGTCAGGTCCGCGGCGCCGCCCCGGTCGGCCGCGCGTACACCTCCGGCCCCGCCGGCACGGCGATCGCCGTCCAGGTCCCCCTGACCGTCCTGCGTGACTGAGGGGGGTGTCTCCGTTGGTGATTGTAGTCGCTCAGGGATGGATGTTCCGTTGGGCCGTTCCGCGATCCGCGGACGGAACCGTGCCCCGTCCGCCGGGCCGCCGGCTCGACTCAGAAGCGGAACTGCGACACGAGCGTCGCCGGCCCGGGCCGCCTCGATGGTGGCGTTCAAGGCCAGCAGGTTGGTCTGCTCCGCGATCGAGGTGATCAGGTTCAGTCCGTTGCCGATCTCCGTCGAGGAGGAGCCCAGCTTTCCCACGGTCTCGTTGGCGTTGCGGGCGGCGCGTACGGCCTGCCCGGCGACCGCGGCGGCCTCGGCGGCGCTCTGCGCGATCTCCCTGATGGAGGCGGCCATCTGCTCGGCGCCGGTCACCACGCTCTGCACGTTGCCGGACACATGGGTCGCCGACGCGGCCACCACGTCCGCCTGGGCGCTGGTCTCCTCCGCGGTCGCGGCGATCTGGTCGCTGGTGACCGACAGCTCCTCCGACGACGCGGCGACGCTGCCCGCTGTCTCGGCGACCCCCGCGATCACCTGCCGGGTGCGGCCGGTCGCGGCGTCGAGGGCCTTCGCCATCTGGCCCACCTCGTCGCCCGAGTCCACCTCGGCCACGCGGGTCAGATCGCCCGCGGCCACCGCCGACAGCACCTCGCTCACCCGCCGCAGCGACCTGGTGATCATGCGGGTGACCCACCAGGCCAGCAGCGCCGCGAGCACGATGCCGGCGCCCAGCACGGCGTACAGGACCGTCCGGCCCTGCTGGTAGGTGGAGCGGGCGGCGGCGACGGTGCCCTCGGCCTGGCTCGCCTCCGCCTTGGTCGCGGTGTCCAGTTCGGTCATGGCCTGCGCGGAGAGCGGCGACGTCACCTGCGAGCTGACCTTGACGAAGGTGGCGAAGTCGTTCGCCCGGGCCGCCGGCAGCAGCTGGTTGTTCATGGCGTCGCGGTACTGTCGCCACAGGTCGATGAACCGCCGAACGGCCGCCGGGTCGGCCGCGTCCGGCAGGTACGCCTGGATGTTCGTGTCCACTGCGGCGTCGGCGGTGCGCCCCCGCCGGCCGGCGCCGGCGACTGACCGCAACATCGCAGAACCCCGCATCGACCGTTGCTGGGGGCACTGATCACGACGATACGACGGCGGGTGACCCGGCGGGGTCGATTCGCGCAAGGCCGATCCGCGGCTCGGGGCGTCACTGCACGTTCGATTCGGGCGGGCTACGAGGCGCCGGCAGCCTCGACGAACATCCATGCCGAGTCGGTGCCGCGCACCCAGACGCGGCCGTACGCGACGGCGATCGAGGCACCGAGCATCCGGCGGTCGCCGGGGTTCGGCCGGGGCGCCAGCGGGCTGTCCGGCAACGGGAGCCGCCACACGACCGTCTCCGGCGCGGGGGTGGACACGCAGACCAGCTCGGTCGAGCCCGCCAGCAGCAGATGGGTGGCGTCCACGTACGCGATCACCGGCGGGTCCCGGCGCGCGACGTCGCCGCCGCCACCGAGGTCGATGTCGACGGGTTCACTGCGGCGCGGCCGCGGCCCGTCCACGAGGATCCGCTCCAGCCGGTAGCGCCGCTCGCCGTCGACGACAACGGCACAGACCATCGCGGGGCCCTCGGCGATCGCGACGACCTCGCCGCCCAGCGGGTAGCGCCATCGCTCACGCCCGCCGACCAGGTCGTAGCCGATCAGCTCCTCCCCCGGCGCCGGATGCTGCCGTTCCCAGGCTCGAGCCAGGTCGTCGAGGTCGGACTCCACGTCGAACTCCGCCTCGCGCGCGACGATCGCCTCCTCGCGGGCCGCTTCCGCGGCGAGCCGGCGCCCGCGGTCCACCAGCACCGCCGTGTCGCCCACCACCACGCCGAACGAGCGGGCCCGCCGCGGGAAGATCTGGCACGGCGGCAGCCGCCACCGCTCGCGGCCGTCGGCGATCGCCCGGCCGACGATCTCACCCCCGTTGTCCTGACCCGGCGCGGTCTCGGTGACGGCGAGGTCCCCGGCCGCGGCGAGGGCCCGCTCCGCCGCCTCCCAGCGCAGTGCCCCGGTCGCCAGGTCCCGGCACTGCAGGTGCCAGGAGTAGGCGCGGTACACCCACGACGCGAGGTAGGCGCCGGTCCCCACGGCGAGCGGCTCCTGCCACAGCTTGACGCTCACATCGGCGCCGTACACGTCCAGGGCCGGCTCCCGGCCGTCGGCGAGATCGTCCGCGCGCAGGATCCGGCCGTCCGCATCGATCAGGTACACCGTGAACGACTCGTCCCACTGGTAGACCGGCAGCAGGATGCGGGCGTCCGGCAGCGGGCGCGGCACGCCCACCTGACACCCTTCCGCTCCCCGCCACCCGAGCGGCACCCGTACCCGGAACCGCTCCACCGCCGAGCGGGCGTCCAGCGCGATGAGCGCCGGCACGGTGCCGGCCACCGCGTCGCACGCGGCACCCGCGGCGGCGAGCAGCAGCCCGCCGCCGACCGCCGGCGGCAGGTACGACTCGTGCCAGGCATCCGGCACCGGCACCGTGGACACCAGCTCCGGGCGCCGGGCCGGACAGTGCCGCTCCCCGTCCGCTCCGCCGCCGCGAGTCCGCATCCCCGCACCGTAGCAATGGGTCACTACGGTCGATGACCGGTACTTCCTACGGAGAGGCGCGGACGCATGAGCGATGGGCATCGAGAGCTGGCCGAACAGCTGAGCCGGGCCGCGCAGACCCGGTCGGTGACGTTGCGCGACGTCGGGCTGGAGCCCGACTCGTACGGTCTGCTGCGTACCGACACCCGGTTCGCCGACGTGGAGCGGCTCGCGCTGCACCACAACCAGCTCGGCGACAGCGGGACCGCGGCATTGGCGGCCAACCCCGCATTGACCGCCGTGACGCACCTGGAGCTGGTCGGCAACGCGCTCGGCCACGACGGCATCCGCGCACTCACCAGCAGCCCGCTGCGCACCACCGTGACCCGGCTCGACCTCAGCGGCAACCCGGTGACGCCGGAAGGCTTCGATGCACTGGCTGAAGCGTCGATGCCCGCCCTGCGGGAACTGGTACTGCGCAACGTACGCTGCGGCGGGCTGGGCGCACTGTTGCGCGCGGCGGCCCTCGACAGGCTCACCCTGCTCGACCTGTCCGAGAACGACATCGCCGACCACGACCGGGAGTACGCCGACTGGGGCGGCCCGGCGGTCTACACGATCCCGGCCGACGAGGTGTGCGTGGAACTGCGCCTGCGGCTGGGGTACCGCCTGGATCTGTGACGCCGGCGCCTACTCGGCGCAACCGGACGCCTCGGCAAGAACACGCAGCGCGTTGCGGCGCCCCAGGTCGGTGGGTTCGGCGGCGGCCCGCTCCCGCAGGAGGTCCACTGTGGATGGATCGGCGGGCCACCGGCGGACCAGTGCCTCCCACACGCCGGTCCGCACGGAACAGTCCGGGTCGGCGACGGCCCGCTCGCGCAGCATCGAGCGCACTTGCGGGTCGGCCGTCCAACCGGCGGCGAGGGTCTCCAGGCACGCGCGGCGCACCAGCGGCGACGGATCGTCGAGCGCGCGCTCGCGAACCAGCGCCACCACGCCGGGGCGGTCACGCCACAGGCCGGGGCGGTACTCGTACGGCGGCGAATGCGAGGCCGACCCGGCAAGCACGTCGATCGCGCACCGGCGGACCTTATCGGCCGGGTCCGCGACGGCGCACCGGCGCAGCACCGCTTCGGTGCCGGGCGCGTCGGCCAGCCGTGGGCCAGCCAGTACGCCGCCTCGTGCCGCACCGCGCCGTGTCCGTCCTCGCGCACGCGCCCGCGCACGTGCGCGCCCGCCCGCGGATGGCCCGGCCACAGCCGGGCCAGCGAGTTGACCACCTGCCGGCGCACGTTGTGGTCGGGGTCGGCCACGCCGCGCTCCAGCAGCCAGGCAACGGTGCCCGGTTCGTCGCGCCAGCCGCTCGCGTACGCGGCGACGGCCTGGCGGCGAACGTAACCCTCCGGGTCGTCGACCGCCCGGACCCGCACCAGGGGCCGGACCCGGGGATCGGCGGGACGCAACTGCGCGAGCTGGACGAGCGCGGTACGCCGTAGCCGCCGCTCATCGGCACCGGTCGCCAGCGCGAACAGCCACTCGACCGTCTCCGGCTCCGCACGACCGCGGTGGGCGATGGTTTCGAGCATCGCGTCCCGGACGTCCCCGTCCGGATCGCCGAGGGCGCACTCGCGCAGCAACTCGCGGACGTCGGGGTCGGCGAGCCAGTCGCGAGCCAGGATGCTCAGCGCCCGACGGCGATCCCACGGCTCCTCGGCCAGGAACGCCTCTTCGAGCAGGGCATCCCGCCGCTCGTGCGCGGCCTCGTCCGCATCGCCCACGTACATGAGGGTACTGGCCGTGCCACAGCCGCGAACCGCGCCGACGGCTCGACGGTCAGCGCCAGAACCATTTCTGGTTGTCCTGGCCGTTGCACCAGTACAGCTTGACGGGGCTGCCGGTGGTGGTGCGGCGTTCGATGACGTCGGCGCACTTGTCGGCGTTGACGTTGACGAGGTCGTTGGAGGCGTTGAGGCGCCATTGCTGGGCGCGGTTGCCGCTGCAGTAGGCGACCTGGACGACGGTGTAGACGTCCGTGCCGGCCCAGGCGGCGTCCATGCAGAGGCTCACGGAGCGGATGGTGCCGTCGGGGAGGGTCTCCCAGTGCTGGGCGGCGGAGCCGTTGCAGGTGGCGATCACCAGGGCGGTGCCGTCCTTGCCCGCGGCGGCGCTGAGGCAGAGGCCGGACTGGACGCCGACGATCGCGCGACCGGGAATCGAGGGCGGCGGCGGGGCGGCGGCCTTGGCGGTGGTCTTCGCCGGGGCGGCGGCCGCGGTCGTGGTGACGCCCGCCGGGGCTCCGTTCGACGTGCCGCCGGAGCCGGACCCGCCCGCACCCGACCCGCCCGCACCCGCACCACCGGCGCCCGCGCCAGCACCCGCGCCGGAGCCCGACCCGCCTGAGCCGGGCCCCGGGCCGGCTGAGCCGTTGCCACCCGAGCCACCGGGGGGCGTGGGAGAGCTGGAGGCGGCGGGACCGGCCGTGGGAGCGGGCGGCGTCGCAGCGGTGGAGGTCGCCGCCGCGGGGCGGGGAACGAAGTCCGGGCCGGCGGTGCGGCCGGCGTCAGCCGCGGGACCCGAGGGCAGGATGAACGGCAGGGCCGCCACGGCGAGTACCACACCCGACACCACGAACACGCGGGGCGCCGGGATGAAGCCCCGGCGGGGCACGGTGGGGCGGCGGGTGAAGGCGTCGGCGAACGGGGACATGGCTGCTCCAGTCGGGGCTATCGGGTGGGCAGGTCTTCGGGGGCGAGCAGGACGAGGTCGTCGCCGGTGGCTTCGGGGAGCTCGGCGACGCGTTGGGCCTGGCGTTCGGTCATCTCCTGGAAGACCTGGCGGGCCAGGCGGCCGTTGCCGAAGCCTTCGCCGCGGGGCAGGGCGGTGAAGTAGTCGACGAGGCCGCCGCGGGCGGCGTCGGTGAGTTCGTACCGGTGTCCGGCGGCCTGGTGTTCGACGATGGCGACCAGCTCTGGGGTGTCGTAGTCGTCGAAGTGCAGGGTGCGGGTGAAGCGTGAGGCCAGGCCCGGGTTCGCGCCGATGAAGCGGTCCATCTCGCCCGGGTAGCCGGCGACGATGACGATGACGTCGTCGCGGTGGTCCTCCATCATCTTGACCAGGGTGGCGATGGCCTCCTGGCCGAAGTCGTTGCCGCCGTAGCGGGGCACGAGCGAGTAGGCCTCGTCGATGAACAGGACGCCGCCGAGGGCGCTGGTGACGGCGGCGGCGGTCTTCGGGCCGGTGTGGCCGACGTACTCGCCGACGAGGGCGCTGCGGTCGACCTCGACGAGGTGGCCGCGGCGCAGCAGGCCGAGGGCCTTGAGCAACCGGCCGTAGAGGCGGGCGACGGTCGTCTTGCCGGTGCCGGGGTTGCCGGCGAAGACCAGGTGCCGGCTCAGCGGCGGGGCGGGCAGGCCGGCCTCCTCGCGGCGGCGGACGGTCTGCATGAGCTTGACGAGCGTGCCGACGTCGCGTTTGACGCGGTCGAGGCCGACCAGCTCGGCCAGCTCGCCGAGCAGGTCGTCGAGCGAGAGCTCGTCGGGGGCGGGGACGGCGGTGACCTCCGGGGACGTGGCCGGCAGCGCGAGCCCGGTGGCGGCGTCGTGGATGCGGCAGTCATGGAACACCGGGTCGGCGGCGGTGTCGACGTGCAGGCCGGCGAAGCCGGTCGCGGTCACGTCGCACCGGGTGAACTGCCCGCCGGCGCCCTGGGCGACGTAGATGCCGTTCTTCGCGACGCCGTCGACGCGCAGCCCTTCCACCTGCGGGCGGGAGCCGGTCCACGCGACCAGTCCGGAGCCTCCTCCGCCGGTGACGTCGGCGGCGGTGATCCGTACCGTGGCGGCGGTGTCGATGACGATGCCCGCGGCACCCGCGTCGGTGACGCGACCGCCGGTCAGGGTGAGCGCGCCTCCGGCGACGACCTCGACGCCGACCTCCTTGGGCCGCAGGACGGCGCACTGGCGCAGGTCGGCGGGGGACGAGGAGGCGATCCGCACGCCGGTGGCGACGTCGGAGATCGTGCAGCCGGCCACGGTGAGGCAGGCGCGGTCGCCGGCGTGCAGGCCGGTCATGGTGAGGTCGCGCAGGTCGCAGTCGGTGAGCGTGACCCGGGACTGCTCCACGGCGTGGACGCCGTGCTCGGCGCCGTGCCGCACCCGGCACGCGGTCAGCTGCACGTCGGCGGTGCCGCCGGTGTGCACGGCGCTGAACCCGGCGCCGGTGAGGTGGCAGCCGTCGAGGACGGCGCGGGCGGCGCCGACGGCGAGGAGCGCGTTGGCGGAGGTGTCGCGGACGGTGCAGCCGGCCGCGGTGAGCTCGGCGTCGTCGGTGACGACGAGACCGCTGGCGCCCGCACCGGTGATGCGGCAGTCGGTGAGCCTGACCCGGGCGGCGCCGGACACCTGGACGGCGGCGGCGCCGGACAGGTCGATGCGGGACTCGTCGGCGACCACGGCCGCGGCGTCCTCGACGAGGAGCCCGTCGCGGCCGGCCCGGTCGATCCGGCAGTCGGTGAGACTGAGCCGGGCGGTGCCGCGCACGCGGATCCCGGACCCGTCGGTGGCGCGGACGAGGAGCCGGACCGCGGCGAGCTGGGCGGCGCCGGACAGCACGATCCCCACCCCGGCGACGGCCTCCAGGCGCACGTCGGACCCTTCGGCCTTGACGTCGCCGGCGAGGTGCAGCGCCGTGCCGGCGGCGCCGTGCACGGCGACGTCGCGCAGGACGACGGCAGCGACGGCGTCGACCGCGCGGGCCTCGATCCGGCCGCCGTGCACCTCGACGTGGTCCAGGATCGCGCCGGCGCCGTCCTGGACCGACACGGCGGGGCGGGACGGGTCGGTCCCGCGCACGACCAGTCCGGTGACGGTGGCGGCCGCGGCGGTGACGGTCAGGGCGCCGATCTCGACGCTGCCGGTGCCGTGCTCCGGGCGCAGGTGCACGTCACGGTCGAGCCGGACCGGCTCGGGGTAGCGGCCCGGCGCGACCACGATGGTGTCGCCGGGCGCGGCGGCGCGCACGGCCTCGGCGATCGTCCGGTGGGTGCCGCGGCCGCCACGGGCGCCGGAGACGGTCAGGACCCTGGTCATCTGGCGTAGTACCAGGGGTTGTCGTGCATGCGGAACTCCTTGAGGAGCTGCGACGTGACCGTCTTCTCGATGATCTTCCAGGGCAGCTGGAGCGCGAACTCGGCGACCCCTTGACGGTGGAACGCCCGGCCGCCGAGGCCGGAGTTGAAGAGCGTCTTGGCGATGCTGGTGGTGACGGCGCCGGTGACGCCGGCCGCGGCCGACAGCAGGCCGTCGTAGACGGCGGCGCCGCCGGTGAGGTAGACGGTGTTGCCGTTGGCGTCGGTGATGCCGAAGACGGCCGCGTTCATGCTGCCGTTGACGAAGCCGGTGAGCCCGGCGACGGGCACGTTGAACGCGAAGTCGTAGGTGCCGCCGCGCCAGCGGGTCGCGGTCTCGTTGCCGGCCCACTCGTTGGACCAGTGCTTGTCGTGGTTGAGCGGCTTGCGGTGCCAGCCCTTGCCGCCGTCGATGTTGGCGAGGCCGGCCTTCCAGTCGCCGGAGCGTTGCATGGCGCCGAACTTGTTGTCGTGCACGAGCGAGCCGACGGCCTGCTTCACGGCCGCGCCGACGGCGGCGTTGGCGAACGCCTTCAGCACGTCCTTGCCGTTGAACTGGGTTCCGGCGATCGCGTCGACGATGCCGTTCACGGCGAGGTTCGCGGCGAACTCGAGCAGGAACTCCTGGGTGAACTCCAGGGCCGCCTTCTGCAGGGCGAGCTTCCAGTACGGCTCGTACAGGGCCTCCGTGTGCGTGCCGAGCCGCAGCTCGCCGCCCCACTCCATGCGGTTGGCCTCGCGGATGCGCCGGTTCCAGCCGCGCACCTCGGTGACGCCGCCGCGGTAGTCGAGCTCGCGGCCGACGCGCTCCCAGGCCCCGCCGGCGCCGCGTTCGAGGACGTAGCCGTCGTCGGTGCGGCGGGCGATGGTGAGCCCGGTGTTGTCGTACTCGCGCCACTGCCCGCGCCAGGCGTCGCGCTCCAGGAACCCGGTGCCGAACTGCGAGCGGTCCCGGACGGTGGCGCCCATGTCGAACTCGCGCCACGCGCCGGGGGTGCCGAGGGTGTACTCGCGGATCCGGCCGATCTCGGCGCCGGCCGGGATCTCCCGGACCACGACCGCGGCGCCGGCGCCGTCGGTGACCTCGTCGCGGAAGCGGGTCGCGCCGCCGAACCAGTCGGCGACCCAGCCGCCGGCGCCGGTTCCCGCGTTGGTGTCCCACCAGCGGCGCAGCGGGTTGGCGCCCGGGGCCGCCGCGACGTTGCCGTACTTGTCGATCTTCCGCCACTGCCATTCGTGCCCGCCGCCGGGCAGGTCGACCCGCCACGAGTCGACGTAGCCGCCGCCGTCGAGCATCCGGCGCTCGCGGATGAGGACCTGATGGCCGTCGGCGCCGCGGACCGTGTCGCGGAAGGAGTCGTCGTAGGTCGTGTGCGGGCCGTTGAAGCCGCGCCCGTATTCGCGGGTGCCGGTCTGCCCGGCGCCGTCGCGCCACTGCCAGGTGCGGCTGTCGCTGCGCGCGTCGTAGCCGGACCAGCTCCACGCGCCGGCGCGCTCCGGGGCGTTGGCCTCGACCCGGTGGACGCCGCCGGCCGGGTCCGGCCAGTCGTCGGCGCGACCGATGACCACGCCGTGCGGGTCCTTGCGCACCCAGACGCCGGTGCCTTCGTGCGCGGCGCCGCGGCTGGCGAACCCGCCGTCGGCGGCACCGGCGGCGGGCGGCCGGTGGAACTCCTTGATCGAGCCGTCGGCGTACCCGGCGCGGGCGACGAAGTGCTGCTGGCCGCCGAACTCGTACCAGTTGCCCTGCTGCTGCCCCGGGACGAACCGGTCCTCCCAGATCCGGCCGTCGGGGTGCGGGCCGACGTTGACCCGGTGCCCCGACAGGTTGCCGTTGCCCTCGGTCCACGGGATGCGGTTGGCGTCGCGGACCGCGCCGCCCGGGAGCGCGACGGTGTCGTGGCCGACCTTCAGGGTGTTGCCGTGGTCGAGCTTGGCGCTGGAGCGCACGAACCGGCCGGCGTTGGTGAAGTCGTACGAGGCGTCGTTCATGCCGACGAACCGGAAGCCCTGCGCCCGCACGTTGCCGTGGGCGTCGAGGCGGCGCCACTCGTAGAGCTGGAAGCGGGTGTCGGTGCGCAGGTGCGGGTTGGCGCGGAACACGTCCTCGTCGACGCCGGCGAGGAACTTGCGGGCCCACTGCGGCGGCCGCTGCTCCGACCACCGGCGGGTCTCCAGGCGGTCGCCGCCCGGCAGCGCCTCGAGCTTCCCGGCGTCCTTGCCGTGCGGGGAGTGCGTCTGCCACGTGTCCCGGCGCACGCCGCCGGCGCCGAGGTCGAACTGCTGGTACACGCCGGCGTTCGCGGGGCCGTGCGCGGTGCCCCACTGGCGCTGCACGACCGGCCCGGGGTTGCCGCCGGCCGGGGGCAGCCGGTCGGTCCAGCCGCCGTCGCGGTCCAGGGTGCGGGGGCCGTGGCCGAGCCGGTTGCCGGCGTCGTCGAAGCGGTGCCAGGTCCAGTCGCCGAGGGCGCCGCGCAGCCCCACGACGTCGCCGCCGCCGAGGCCCTGCCGGAACTCGTGCACGAGCCGGCCGTGGTGGTCGACGTCCCGCCAGCCGACGGCGTTGGTGTCGAACCTGCGTACGCCGTGGTCGACGACCCGGCCGTCGGGGGTGAGCTCCACCCACTGCGGGCGCTGCGCGGTGCGGCCGAAGTCGCCGTCGATGCGGCGGAACACGTCGAGGCTGGTGCCGCCCGGGATCGGGCGCCGGTCGAACACCTCGACGCCGGACCGGTTGAGCAGCCGGACCCGCCCCGAGCCGGCGGCGGCCGCGTCGACGGTCCCGGCGTGGAACGCGCCGGCGGGCAGCTGGACGCCGTTGTCGGCGAGGTGCCAGGTCCGGCCGGTGGCGTTGACGACGAACTGCCGGGTGGTGGGTGCCGCGTCGCGCAGCACGTTGAAGGACTGCTCCAGGAGGTTGCCGGCGGCGCCGTACCGGCGGAACTCCCCGGCATGCAGGCCCAGCTGGTCGGTGACCCGGTAGCCGGCGCCGTCCGCGGCGACCTGGAGGCCCTGGAGCCGCACGCCGGCCAGATCCTCGACGTGCCCGGCACCGCCGGCGGCAGGGGTGACCACGACCCGGTCGGCCCGGCCGGCGAGGTCGTGCACCGGCGTGCCGGTCTCCAGATGGGTGCCGGCGCCGTCGAAGCGCTGGAACGCGTTGCCGCCGAGCGTGTCCGTGATCTGGGTCCCGCCGCCGTGCGCCGTGACCGTGAACCGGGGGTCGGTGACCTCGATGCGGGCGGCCGCGCCGCCGGTCGGCTGGACGTGGAACCGGTCGCCGAGCACGTTGCCGCCCACGTCCCGCAGCGGCCGGCCGGTCTCGGTCAGGGCGCCGGCGCCGTCGAAGCGCTGGAACCCGTGGTGTGCCGCGGTGTCGGTGACCTGGAACCCGCCGCCGTGCGCCGCGACCGTGTACCTGGGGTCGGTGACCTCGATCCGGCCGCCGGCGCCGTGCGCGTCCGTCACCCAGAACCGGTGGTCGAGGACCCCGCCGCCCGTGTCGGTGAGCGGGCGGCCCGTCGCGGTCAGGGTGCCGGCCTGGTCGAAGCGCTGGAACGCGTGGTGCGCCGCGGTGTCGGTGATCTGGAACCCCGGGCCGTGTGCCGAGACCGTGAATCTGGCGTCGGTGACCTCGATCCGGGCCGGCGCGCCGCCGGTCGGCTGGACGTGGAAGCGGTCGCCGAGCACGCCGCCGCCCGCGTCCCGCAGCGGCCGGCCGGTCTCGGTGAGCGCGCCGGTGTGGTCGAAACGCTGGAAGCCGTGGTGCGCGGCGGTGTCCGTCACCTGGAACCCGCCGCCGTGCACGGCCGTGGTGAACCTGGGGTCGGCGACCTCGACGGTGTGGCCGCCGGCGCCGTGGGTGACGACGAACTGGCCGCCGACGGGGGCGCCCGTCGCGTCCCGCAGCGGGCGGCCGGTGGCCGTCGCGGTGCCCGTGGCGTCGAAGCGGTGGAAGCCGGCGCCGTCGGCGACCTGGAAGCCGTCGCCGTGCCGCGTGATCGCGTGGCCGCCGGTGCTCTCGATCCGCACGCCGCCCATGGCGTACCCGCCGACCGGCTCCACCACGAACCTGCCCTGCAGGTCGTGCCCGTCGAGCCCGCGCAGGACCGTGCCGACCTCGGTGAGGTCGCCGTCGGCGTCGAAGCGGCGGAACCCGGTGCCGCCGCCGATCTGGTACCCGCCGTCGAACTCCGTCACGGTCGGGTGCGGCACCACGGCGCCGTCGTCGTCGATCAGCCGCAGCTGCACCGCGCCGGCGGCGTCGACGTGCTCGTCGATCCGCAGCCCGAGCCCGCCACCGTCGGCGCCGCGGAGCACGACGTGCCCGTCGATCGGCGCGCCGGCCCACAGGTCGTTGACGATCCGCGAGAGGTTGCCGCCGCCGCCGAGCAGCCGCGGCCGGTCCCGCAGCGAACTGGCGGTGAGCTCGGAGATCCGGGCGTCCATGGCGGCCGGGTTGACGCCGAGGCCGCGCAGCTCGGCCTCCAGGCGTTCGACGCGCATGAGGGCGGCCTGGTGGGCGTTGCCGGCGTGCACGTGGGCGACACCCGGGCCGCTGGACGACTGCCCGGGCCGGGCCTGGATGTCGTTCCAGAGTGCCTCGACGCGGCCGAGTTCGTTGCGGGCTCCCGTGTACTGGCCCCAGGTGTCCAGGCGTTGCCGGCGCAGCGGATCGTCCATGGCGCCGAACAGTCCGGCGATGCGGTTGCTGTCACGCTGCCAGGCGGCGTCCAGTTGTGCGCCGGTCGGTCGGGCGCTCGACGCCGGCGGGGGCGGGGCGATGCCGACGTCCCGGACCACGGCGCCGCCGGCGTGCGGCGCGCCCCGGCTGAGCTGGGTCTGCAGCAGGCCGAGCGCGAGGGTGACGGTGACCGGGTCGACGCCGGCGTCCGCCGCGCCGCCGCCGGGCGGGGTGGCCGGCCCGGGGTCGATGTCGCTGCCGGCCCGTCCGCCCGGACCCAGGTCGACGCCGGTGCCGGTCCGGACCGTGTTGTCTGCGCCGTTCAGGGCTCGGACGTCGACGGCGAGCTGGGCGACCGGGGGTGGGGGCTGCACACCGGCGAGGTGGGCGGGGCTGCCCGAGGCGCCGGTGGGCACGTGGACCGTGGGTGTGCCGGCATGGTGCGGGCCGTGGATCGCCGGGGCACCGGCGTCGCGCGCGGGCGGGGCGTGCAGGGCGGACGGATCCGCGCCGTGCGGCACCGGCGTGTGCGGGACGACCAGGTCACCGTTGTGCGGTGCCGCGTGCAGCGCACCGTTCACGTTCGGCGGGGAGCCGGCGACGTGGGCCGGGGTGGGGTGCAGGCCCGCGGCACCGTTCGAGCCGGGTGGGGAGCCGGCGAGGTGTGCCGGGGTGGGGTGCAGACCCGCGGCACCGTTCGAGCCGGGCGGGGAGCCGGCGAGGTGGGCCGGGGTCGTGGCCGGGGCGCCGGGGTGGGCGGAGACGCCGTCGAGGCGGGTGACGACGAGCTGGGACACCGGCGGGGTGTCGAGGCCCCGGCTCAGGGCGCCGAGGTCCTGCGACACGTGCTCGGCGCCGACCGCGAGGGCGGTGTGATCGCCGATGCGGGCGCCGGCGCCGTTGACCGCGCCGCCCGGGGTGCCGATCAGCGTGTGCGCGGTGGGCGCCGCACCCGGGTGCTGGGCGAGCAGGTCCATCGCCCCGGCGTGCGCCGAGGGTGGCGGGCCGAGGTGCAGGCCGTTGTGGACGGACGGGGCCGGGGTGGCGTGCGTGAGGGCGCCCGGTGTGATCGCGTCCCCGAGCGCGACCGGCGCGGGACCGGCGTGCGTGAGCGCGCCGGGCGCCGGCACGCCGTTCGCGATGACTGCCGGCGGGGGCGCGGCGTTCGCCAGTACCGGCGAAACACCGGCATGCGTGAGGCCCGCCGGTGGCGGCACGGCCGTCGCGAGGACCGGCGTGGCGCCCGCGTGGGTGAGACCTGCCGGCGGGGGGACGGCGTTGGCCAGAACGCTCGCCGGCGGGACGGCGTTGTGGGTGACGGCGCCCGGCGGGGTCAGGTGGACGGCGCCCGCCATGGAGCCGGTCTCACCGAGATGGACGCCGCCGAGCAGGGCGCTCGGCGGCGGGGCGGTGACCGCGGAGACGGCCGGCAGGTGCAGGTTGCCGCCGACGCCCGCGTGCTGTGCCGGCGACACCGGCTGCAGGTGTACGCCGGCGCTGACGCCCGTGCCGGGGTCGAAGGTGTGCAGGGTTGGCATGCCGATGCTCATGCCCTCCAGCCGCACCCGGGTCAGTGTGTCCATCGGCGACAGCATGATGGCGTCGATGCTGCGGACCGCGTCGCCGCTGAAGTGGAAGCCGTCGCCGATGGTGCTGTGCAGCTGCATCGCCGGCGGGGTCGGGGTGATCTTGCCGATGCCTTCGAACGATCCGACGTTGACGGTCTCGATCCGGGGCGGGACGGTGAGGTTGCCGGTGCGCACGTCGTTGAGGTCCAGGTGTACGCCGCCGCCCCCGCTCTCCGGGAGGAAGACGTGCGGGCGGGGCAGGCCGTACAGGTGATGGCCCAGGACACCGCGGTCGAAGACGGCGAGCTTCATCGCCTTCCACACGCCGAGGTGCAGCTCGTCGGCCTCGGCGGGCAGGAAGAGCCGCAGCCAGCGGTTGCCGCCGAACTCGGTCTTCAGGAACGTCCAGGTGCTGGCGCCGAACTTGGCGACCATCGAGGGCACGCTCGTGGCGAACGCCTGGATGCCGCGGACGCCGTTGACGACGAAGAGCCCCGCCTTCGACAGCGCGATGCCGGTGAGGGCGGGCAGGTCGGTGATGCCGGTCCGCAGCCACAGGACGCCGTTGCGGATCCAGGTGCCGGCGACGGTCGCGATGTCGTGCAGTCCGGGGAAGATCACGAACGGGTGGCTGATGATGCCGCGGAACGCGTTGCCGAAGAACTTGAACACCGCGAACGCGCCGGCCTTCAGCCCGTTCCAGGCGAACTTCGCGCCGGCGGCGATGATCTGGAAGATCGGCACGGCCCGGGTGGTCGGGGCGAGAATGCCCAGGGCGGAGAGGAAGAACTCCAGCGCGGTGGCGTTGCCGTGGGCGAAGTCGACCGCGGTCTTGATGAACAGGGCCAGGTTGACGCCGATGGCCACGAGCGCGATCGGGCCGCCGAAGACCAGCGCCGGCAGGATCAGGGCGATCGCGATCCACTTGAAGATCTCCCAGAACTCCTCGCAGCCGGACACGGGCTGCTTGATGTTCTGGTACGCCTCGACGATCCGGTTCGACGCGGTGTCGGCCGCGGCGCTCTGGTGCTCCCCCGCGGTGCGGGCGGTGTCGGTGAGCGCCGGCCGGCCGGGGTCGTCCTCGGCCATCCCGCGGGCCTGGGTGAGTGCCTGGTCGGCGCGCCACTGCTCGTCGCGCATCACCGCCACGTACGTGGTGAGCGCCGTCGCCGACCACTCGAACGCCTCGGCGAGGCTCTGCACGAAGCCGCGCAGCCGGCCACTGATCTTCTCCCGCAGCGCCTCGGCGGTCTTGCCGGCGAACGCCTCCGGGCCGGCGGTGTCCAGGACGGCGGCGAGCGCGGTGTCGACCTCGCGGGCGACGGTGCCGAGGCTGCGCAGCGAGGCGATGACCTCGTCGATCCGGGCGGGGTCGCCGGGGGTCGGGTCGCCGCCGAGGCCGACTTTGTCCCAGTCGGTCGGTCGTGGCACGCGGACACCCCCTCGCAGCGGATCTGCATGACCACGTGTGAACCCGCCGGACGGTTCACACGTGGTCGAGGCGGGACCACGAGAGGAGGCCGCGTTGCCCGACTTCGCCATCGACTACGGGCTGTTGCACGAGGCCAAGAAGGACCTGCACGATCTCGCCGACCGGATCGGGCCGAAGCTCGGCGACACGGTGTTCTCGCAGGTCGGCAGCATCGAATACGAGGACTCGGACGCGGTGTTCGGCAACGACGGACTGGCTGGGTCGTTTCGCAGCCTGTACCGGATGGCCCAGCACCCGATGAGCAAGGCCGAGGACGACCTGCGGGAGCTCGGTGACATCTTCGGCGCGGTCGCCGACGGGTACTTCGACGTCGACGCCCAGATCGCCAACGGGATGGGCATGATGGGCGCCAGCCTGGACCTGGACCGCTGGAAGGACTCCAAGGACGCCTGGGACTACCTGCAGGCGCACCGCGGTGACTGCGTGCCGGGGCCGGACGGGTCGATGCCGGGCTTCTGCTCCGCGACCGACCCGGGCCCGCCGCCGACCGACTCGACGATCACGACCGAGACGGGATCGGTGCACACCCACCTGACGCTCGACGAGAACTACAACGTGATCAAGGAGGAGACCACGGTCGTCAACGGCGACCAGCGGTACACCTCGACCACCACGTATTCGGCGGATCGCACGTCGTACACGACGGACACCACCTACAGCGACGGCAGCACGACCCACTCGGTGACGACGACGGGTGAGCACGGCTCGTCGGTGACCGACACCACGGCGGGCGACGGCTCGACCACGCACACCGTCATCGCCCTGAACGAGGGCGGCGGCGGCACGATGACCGTGACCGAAAGCGACGGCACGGTGACGAAGTACACGCGCGGCGATCAGTACGCGCGCTGGGACGAGGTCGAGAAGACCACGCCCGAGGACGAGACCGACTACTCCAGCTACCCGATCGGCGTCTGACCGAAGGAGCCCGCCATGCCCAACATCTCACTCGACTACGACAAGATCGAGGCGACCTCGACCCGCCTCGACGGCGCCGTCCGCGACATCCTCCCGATGCTCGAGTCCCTGCGCAGCGACGTGTCCAACCTGCTCGAGGACGGCCTGGTCTTCCAGCAGTCCAGCCCCGCGATGAAGGAGTCGTACGACAAGTTCAACACCAGCCTCCTCGCCGCGATGAAGGGCATCAACGACTTCGCGAAGCAGTTCCGCGACATCCGCACCTCGATGGAGGAGATGGACGTCGACATGGCCGGCAAGATCCGCTCCGCCGGCTCCTGACCCCACCGCCCCTGCTGGTCCACTCCCAGGCGGACCAGCAGGGCCGTTGCGGGCCTGCCACCATAGCCAACACGATCACCATTCGCCCGTCCGGCACGACGGCCCGGCGTGCCGGCCGCACCGCACCCGGCGATGGTGACCGGAAGACCGGACGCCGCGACGGTCGCCGGCTATTCGAAGAACTTCAGGCCGTAGCCGAGGTCGGTGGTGGGGCCGGGGACGTTGGCGCGGCGGTAGGTGACGTTGCCCCACCAGACCGCGGTGCCGGTGTACCAGTACCGGTTGGACCATGAGTACGGGGTGCCCTTGGCGACCGCGTGGTACATCGTCGGGAACCGGCTGCCGGACGGCGGGCTGGTCGCGATGTCGCCGCGTTCGAGGACGAACGTGTGGTGCCCCGGCCCGTCGACGTACAGCGTGGCATCCCAACCGGTCATCATGTTCGGCGCGTAGGAGCCGAAGAGGCAGCCGTTGCTCTTGTACCAGTCCCACACGTAGGTCGGGTCGCCGCCGGCCCGTAGGCGTAGCTCGGCGAGGCAGTACTTGCTGCTCCAGCTGCCGTTGGCGGAGTACACGATGTGCAGCCGGCCGTTCGGGTCGAGGATCGGCTCCGGTGCCTCGTTGATGTACGGGTTGCCCACGGTCCGTTCCCACGCCTCCCGCGGCTGGGAGATGACGTATCGGGCGCCGGTCGTCGTGGTCGGGCCGGTCATGCGGGCGATGTAGAGGTTCTGCTCGACGTTCGTGTCGCCGGCCCAGCCGGACCACACGAACCAGCGTTGTCCCTGGTACGTGAACGGCACCCCGTCGATCGCCCACTTGTCGCCGGGGAGCGCGACCTTCGTGGCGGCCGAGTAGCCGGAGTCGGCGGTCGCGGAGCTGATGTGGTACATGCGATGGGCGGCGCTGCGACCGGCGGAGAAGTAGACGTGGTACCGGCCGTCCTGGTGGACGATCTCCGGCGCCCACACCTCGCCGAGGTCGCCGGTGTCGCGCCACACCTGCTTCTTCGGCGCGGCCGCGATGCCGGCGAGGGTGGTGGCGGTGCGGATCGCGATGCCGCCGTCGACCGACTTCGCCGCGACGTACAGGCCGCCGACCTTGATGACGCTGGGATCGGCGCCGCCGAGCGTGGTCGCGCCCGCGTCGGCGGCCCTGGCCGGGGCGAACACGAGCACGCCGAGAAGGGCCACACCTCCGATCAGGGCATGCCGAAGCTTCGCCATGGTTCGTCCTCCCGGTCACCCGCATCGGATCACTCCATACCGAGTCTCCCCATAGATGCGCGGCAATCAATGGCCGGGACGAAATCGTAAGCTTTATTTAAAGTTCGCGGTCGTATGGACGCAGCCGGTGTACGGTTCGCCGATGACGTCCGCGTCGCCGCCGGTGGCTGCCGGCACGGTCCCGGACCGGCCGGGCTGACCGGCATGCGCCCGATCCAGGAGGTCGTGTCGCGGATCCGGTACGACCCCGCGATCGACGCACGCCGGTTCGTCATCGGCTACGAGGAGCGCGGCGCCGGCATCCGCGAGTCGCCGCTGCCCGCGTTCGTCGCCGGGTCCGACGTGCCGTGGCATCGCGTCCGGTACGTGCGGGCCGGCGACACTGTCGTGTGGGACCGGCAGGCGCGGATCGACCTGGTCGGCACGGACCTCGCGGCACTGCTGCCGTCCCAGCCCGGAACCCCGGTCCGAGCGGCGTCCGCCGGGGAGCCGGTGCAGGTCGCGGTGTACAACGTGCTCTCCGACGCCCACGAGCGCCACCGCACCTACCCGCACCGGCGCGTCCCTGCCTGCGTCGAGTTGCTCGGCGGCCTCGGTGCCGACGTCATCGCCCTGCACGAGGTGACGCACGAGCTGTGGTCGGCGCTGCTCGTCGCCGACTGGGTGCGGTCCGGCTACCACGTGTCCGACGGCCCGGCGGCCGACGCGGCCTACGGCACCGTCCTGCTGAGCCGCCGGCCGCTGCGCATCGAGTCCCACCGGCGGCAGGTGGTCGGTGTCGCGCCCGTCGGCGGGGTCCGGGTCGCCTTCGCCGCCGCCCACCTGACGAGCAACCGCGCGCCGGACGCGCCGCGACGCCGCGCCCACGAGCTGCGGCTCCTCGACGAGCGGCTGTCCCGGCCCGACGTCGACGCCGCCGTGATCCTCGCCGACGTCAACTTCGGCGACGACACCCCGATCCCCATGCCCGGCATTGTCGACGTGTGGCCGGCGCTGTACCCGTACGACGCCGGCTACACCTTCGACCCCGCCGCGAATCCCCTGGCGGCGATCGGCGACCCCAACGGGCGCCCCGGCCGCCTCGACCGGATCCTGCTGCGCGGCGAGCACCTGGTCCCGGTCGAGATCCAGCGCTTCGGCGACCGGCCGTTCGCCGTCGACGACCGCCCCCGGTACGTCTCCGACCACTTCGGCCTGACCGCGCTGCTCACGGCCGGTCCTTGAACCGGTCCCGCGCACGGCAACGGCACGAATCGCTTGAACCGGTCCCGCGCACGGCAACAGCACGAGTCGGTCGAGCGATCGGCGCTGCCGGCCGGCCCGAGGTGCGGGACGACCGGCAGCCGGAAGAGGTCAGGCGCTGTACACCTTGAACTCCCACAACGAGTTGCCGTACTGGGTGCCGCGTTGCGTGCTGCTCAGGCGCACGTAGCGGCCGGTGCCGTTGACGGCGAGCGCCTGCGTGCCGCCGGGGCCGCTGGCCGTCGAGTAGATCGTCGTCCAGGTGGTGCCGTCGGACGACGTCTGGATCTCGAACTTCCGGGAGTACGCCACCTCCCACTCCAGGACGATCCGCCGCACGGGCTGCACGCTGCCGAGGTCGACCTGCAGCCACTCCGAGTCGGTGTACTTGCTCGACCAGCGGGTGGTGCTGTCGCCGTCGAACGCGTAGCGGGCGTCGAGGCCGTAATTCTCCACCTCGACCGAGGAGCTCGTCGCCGGGCGCCCCTGTGACACCGGGTTGGACCGGTGGAGGATCTCGTTCACCGCCCGCAGCTCCGCGAGGATCGCCTCGACCTGGGGCGAGCCCTCGACGTACGCGCCGTCGGCCAGCTCCTTCGAGTGCCGGGCGTACTGGGCCGTGAGCAGGTCGGCCCGCGGCTGCCGGTAGCCGGCGAGGCAGTTGGCGACGTGCTCGCCGACCGGGTCCGCCACCGGGCAGTCGACGTTGAACGGCGCCGCCTGGTCGGCCTTCACGTTGGGCGTGAAGGCCGGCTGGCACGGACGCCCGGTCGAGGCGGGCTGGCAGCCCGCGAAGGCGGCCAGCGCCCGGCCGAACGCGTCCGACACCCCGGGGAGCCTGAGCGCGTCGGGCCGGTTGGGCAGCGACACCACCTGGTCGCCGATCAGCCGCTGGTTGCCGTAGAGCAGCGCGTTGAGCGTCGCGTTGCCCTCGAGCGCCTTCGGGAATGCCAGCTCGGTGTACGTCTGGATCAGCCCGATGGTCTCGGTGAGCTTCCGGTTGGCCCGGCTCAGCACCGTGTCACCGGCGAGCTCCGCCCGCACGACCTGGTAGTAGTACATCTGCTTGCCGTAGAGCGCGGACGAGACCCGCTTGCGGACGTCGTCGAGCGCCGCCTGGTCGACGGCGACCGCTCCGGACTGCTCCATGAACGGCTTGTAGGTGGACGTCCAGGCGTTCTTCACCTCGTCCCGTGGCACCTTGCACTTCGACCCGAGCTTGGCGTTGTAGGTGCAGATCTGGCCGAAGTACCGCTTGGCCGTCACCTTCCGGATGTCCCGCGGCGCCTCACCGGGCCACTCGACGCGGTTGACGAACGTGATCTCCACGCTGCCCGACAACGACTCGAGCGGGTCGCCGTCGGTGTCGACCCAGGACGCGGTCCAGCAGCTCGTGTACTTGGGCTTGCCGTCGTCGGGCAAGGCCAGCGGCGCGACCTGGTACGGGTTGGGCAGGGACGCGTTGGCCGCGTTGGCGGGCGCGCTCAGCCCCGACCCCGTCCCGGTGCAGACGGGCACCGTCGCGTCGGTGATGCGGGTGCCCGGTGTCTGGTCGGGCCCTCCGAACGGGCTGTAGACGGTGCTGGAGACCCGGTTGCGGATTTCCAGCAGCGCGTCGGACACCGCGCTGGAGTGGGTCTTGTAGTCGGTGACCAGCCCGACGAACGTGTTGTTCGGAGCGCCGCCGGCGGCCGGGGTGCTCAACGATCGGGTGGCCGCCAGATACTCGTTGCCGATGCCTTGCAGCTCGTTGGAGCGGTACGCCGACATTTGGCCGGCGTAGACCGGATTCTGCAGCTGCAGGGCCATGTAGGCGCGGGAGGCGAGCTGGAACACGCTGGCGCTCGGCACCGTCCTGGCCGGCGTCGGCACCCCCGTGCCGTACCGGAAGTTGGCCAGCCAGGTGAGGTACGACACCGAACCACTCGGGCCGAACTGGCCGATCGTCGTTACCGGGTCGACCTTGTCGCCGGCGGCGGTCTGCACGAAGGGCACGTCCCAGGACTTGACCGTCCCTGCGGTGTGGAAGGTGTTCTCCACTTCGCCGTACTTCTCGTAGCTCGGGAACGGGGTGTTCGTGCGCTTCTCGTAGTTGATGTAACCGTTGACGTCGCTCTGCAGCTGGTCGAGGCTCGCCTGCTGCAGCGAGTGCGCGGTGAACAGCGCCAGCGTGTCGACCTTCGAGTCGAGCGCCAGCAACGTCCGCTGGACGTCGTCCAGCTGGATCCGGACGTCCTCGATCCTTCCCTCGAGACGGGCCAGCTGGGTGGTGATGTCGCGGTACACGATGACGAGCGCCTGTTCGATCGCGTCGAACCGCTCGTTCATCTGGTCGCGCAGGTTGGCGATGTCCATCCGCAGCTCTTTCATCTGCTGCAGGATGATCTGGTCCGGAGTGGGGCCGGAGGCGAACATCGGCAGGATGGTCATCACCGCGCCGAGGATGTTGCCGGTGAGGGCCATCGTGCTCAGCGACGACATCGCCTGACCGACGGACAGGCCGGCGATCGTCGGCAGATAGTTGTTGATCGCCGTGGCGATCGACAGTCCGGCCTTGCCGATCGTGGCGATGTCCTTGCCGAGCTCCGGGTCGACGAAACCGGCCAGCGTCGAGAGCACGAAGAGGCCGGAGCCCATCGCGTCCAGCCCCACCTGCCGCTCGGCGGCCTGGGCGCGCGCCTGGGTGTATGCCTCAGGCGTCGGCTTCGGGCCGGGGCCGACCGGGTACTGCAGCGAGGCGGCCCGCAGCTGCGCGACGATCTGGTCGTTCTTCGCGCTCAGCGTGGTCAGGGTCGCCTCCACCTGGCGGCGGATCTCCTGCAGGTAGGCGCCCTGGTCCTGCTGCCGCTCCAGGATCGACTCGACGTTGATGAACGTCGCCAGCAGCGGGTCGGCGAGCAGCTGTTCCATGCTCGCGTCGAGCACCACGCCGGTCCGGCCGCCGATCATGCCGTTCCAGGCGGCGGTGAACGCCGGGTCCTGCTGGCCGAGCCGGGTGACCTGACCCCAGCCGGTGTCCTGGACCCCGTAATACTGGCTCAGGTACATGTTGGTCTGGTAGGCGCCGGTGACCTGGTTCTCGATCAGCGCGGTCTGCGCGAGGTTGTCACCGACCGTGCTCTCCAGCAGGGCCTTGAGCCCGGGGGTGGCGATGCTGACGCCGGGCACGCCGGACGCCGCGTCGATGATCTTCACGAACGCCGCATAGGCGCCGCTGCCGTAGACGTCGGCGATGTACTGGG
This sequence comes from Dactylosporangium sp. NPDC049742, assembly GCF_040674675.1. Classification (NCBI taxonomy): domain Bacteria; kingdom Bacillati; phylum Actinomycetota; class Actinomycetes; order Micromonosporales; family Micromonosporaceae; genus Dactylosporangium; species Dactylosporangium sp. NPDC049742. Next base: position 216,258 of record NZ_JBFANF010000011.1, read on the forward strand.
CGTCGATGGCGGCCTTGACGCGGACCATGTGCCGGGTGATGTCCTCCGTCGTGGCGTACGGGTTCGCCACCCGCCAGTCCATCGCCGCGACGGACAGGACCAGGTCCTTGAGTCCCTGCAGACCGTTGTCGTGCGCCCGCATGTGGGCCGAGAACAGCCGGTCGCGGAACTGCTGCTCCTCCCAGTTGACCTGCGCGGCGGCCGGCACGGCCGGGGTCAGGCCGACGCACAGGGTGAGGGCGAGCAGGCCGGCGAACCATCGCAGCCGCCGGAACGTCGTCCGGCCAGGGGTTCGCCTATGGGGGACGGTACTCACGTGACCTCCTAGACCGCCCGCATGGGTGCGGGGCGGGGCCGGGCCAGTGTCGGCACCGCCACTGTGAAGCGACTGGAACCGCTGGTCAGGCCGCCGTCCGGTACCGCTGGAGCAGCGTGACGACGTCGGACCGGCGCAGCGCCCGGCCCCGGCGGGCCGCGGCCTCGAACCGCCCGTCCGGCAGGGCCGCCTCGACCGCCGCGCGGACGGCAGGCGCGTGCAGCGGATCGATCCGCCCGACGTCGACACCGATCTCGGCGGCCATGGCGTCGACCGCGCCGAGCAGCACTGCCGCGTCGTCGGCGGCGTCGCGCCCGGCCAGGCCGGCCAGGCCGGCCAGCGCCCCCGCGGTCGTGTGGGCGATCATCAGCCAGGTCGTCCGGTCACCTGACCGGACCAGATGCGTGAGGACCTCCGCACCGAGGCCGGCGGCGACCCGGGGGCGCCCTTGCTCGCACTCGATCCGGATCGCTGCCCACGACGCCGAGCAGGCGACCCACTCGTGACCGCAGCGGAGCGCGGTCCGCCAGGCGGCGTGCAGGTGCGGCACCGCCACCTCCGGCCCGGCCACGAGGCTGAGCACCAGTCCCAGCGACGACGACGCCTCGGCCCACAGCCAGTCCAGGCCGGTGGTGGCGGCCAGCCGCACGCCCCGCTCGGCATCCTCCACGGCCTGGCGCGGATCCGCGCCCACCAGCACGGCGAAGTGCGCGGCGTAGCCGAGGCAGCGGGCCTCGGTGACCGGGTCCCCGGCCTCGGCCGCGGTCTCGCGGGCCAGTGTCGTCAGCGCATGAGCCTCGGCGATGTCGCCGGCGAGGTACCGCAGGGCACCGAGGGCGAAGCGGGCCCGGGCGACGACTACGGGCGGGGCCGCGTCCCCGAGGAACTCGCGCAACAGGGCGGTGCCCTCGGCGATCGATCCCCACCGGTACCAGAACCACAGCAACGCCGCCGCGATGCGCAGAGCCGATCCGGCGTCGCGAAGGCTCCGGGCGGTGGCGAAGGCCTGCCGGATGTCGTCGCGCTCCTGGGCCAGCCGCGCACCCCAGTGCCCGGCCCCGCCCGCGACCATCGCCCGGTCGGCCTCCTCGGCGGTCTCGCACATCCAGTGCAGGTGGGCCCGCCGCGCGGCGTCCCGCTCGGCGGGTGCCGCCAGTCGCCGGGCGAACTGCCGGACCGTCTGCAGCAGCCGGTACCGATCGCCGGGCTCCCGCACCACGAGCGAGCGCTCGACCAGCTCACCGATCCGCTCGGCCGGCCCGCCGGCCCGGTCCGGGTCCAGCCGGCCGAGCAGGCCGTCGACCGCGTCGAGCGTGAACGAGCCGGCGAACACGCTCACCACCCGCAGCAGGCGCTGCTCGGCCGGCTCCAGCAGTGAGTACCCCCACCGCAGCGCCGCCGACAACGAACGGTGCCGCGCCGGCCCGCCCCGCCGGCCGTGGTCCAGCAGGCCGTCCGCCAACCGGTCCAGGGGCAGCACCCGGGAGCGCGCGGCGGCGATCTCCACCGCGAGCGGCAGCCCGTCGACCGCCGCGCAGATCCGCCGGATCAGCTGCTCGTCGCCCCGATCCGGGGACCAGCCGGGCCGGGCCGACCGCGCCCGCCGGACGAACAGCTCGACGGCGTCGCCGAGGGCCAGCGGGGCGACCTCGACGATCGTCTCGCCGGCCACCCGCAGCGGCTGCCGGGCCGTGGCGAGCACCCGCACGCCCGGGCAGAACTGCAGCAGGGCGGTCACCACCTCGGCCGCCCCGTCCGCCAGGTGCTCGCAGTTGTCGAGCACGAGCAGCGTCTCGCGGCCGTGCAGCACCTGCGTCAACCGTCCGGCATCCTCGACCCCGACGAGGCCGAGCGCCCGCGCGACGGTGGCGGCCACCAGCGCCCCGTCACGCACCGGGGTGAGATCCGCCAGGCGGGCCGCCGCCGGACGGCCGACCTCCAGCGCCAGGCGGGTCTTCCCCACCCCGGCCGGCCCGACCAGGGTCACCAGCCGGTGCGTGCCGAGCAGCACCGCGACGTCCGCCGTCGCCGGTCCCCGGCCGACCAGCTCGTCCACCGCCGCCGGGAGCCGCCCCGGCGGTGGCGCCGACTCGGCCGGGGTGCCGGCCTCCGGGCCGTCGAGCACCGGCGCCTGGGCCAGGACCTGCCGCTCCAGGCGGCGGAGCCGGTCTCCGGGATCGACCCCGAGGTCGGCCGCGAGCCGGCGGCGCGCGGCGCGCAGGGTGGCCAGCGCGTCCCCCTGCCGGCCCGCCCGGTACTGCGCGAGTGCCAACAGCTCCCAGAGCCGCTCGTCGAGCGGCGACTCCTCAACCAGGGCCTGCAGCCGCGCGACCGCCCCCGCGTGCTCGCCCAGGGCGATCGCGGCGGCCTGCCGGTCCACCTCCACCGTGGCGCGCGTCCGTTCCAGCAGGGCGGCGTGGGCCAGCAGCAACGGCGCATCCGGCACGTCCTCGTACGGACGGCCCCGCCACAGCGGCAGCGCCATGTCGAGCAGGGCCGCGGCCGTCCCGGGCCGGTGCGCCACGAGCGCCGCGTGCGCCTCGGCCGCCGCCCGCTCGAACCGGTCGGCGTCGACGCTCGCCGTGGACAGCCGCAGGGCGTAGCCGGCGCCGTCCAGCACCAGCCTCCGGGGCACGGCCCGGGCGGCCCGCCCCGGCTCGACGATCCGGCGCAGCGAGGCGATGTAGCCCTGCAGGGTGTTGTCGGCGCGACCCGGCGGCCGCCTCGGCCAGACCTGCTCGATGAGCGTGTCGGCCGGAACGGCCCGGCCACCCGCCGCGACCAGCAGCGCCAGCACGGTCCGTGGCCTCGGCCCGCCCACGCCGGTCTCGCGGCCGCCCACCCGGACGCGCATCGGCCCGAGCACCGAGACCGATACGTCGTCCGCCTCGCCGTTCGCCGTGCGACCGTCATCAGGCACGCGGCCGCCCCGGCCCCCGTCGACCGTCACAGCCCATCTCCTTCACCAACCCAAACACGGAGGCAGGCACCCCCCGCATGCGGTCGCACGCTAGCCAGCCGACGCAAGCAGCCGGATTCTGAACTCCGGCCGGCTGACCTGCACGGACATCAGTCAGCGACGACCGTGATGTGTCAGGATGCCGACTGTCGGTCCGCCTGCCGCCGCGGCTCGACCGTTTCTTCGCTGTTCCTCCCGTGATCTGGATGAGGTGAGCCGATCGTCGTACCTTCGGGACCGGTCAGTGCTCCCGATCCGTGGATGTGGCCTCTACGGTTGCTGGCGTGACGTGGCGACTCCCGAACGTGCTGCAGCACGACGACGATGACCGAGCGATGGCGCTGTTGCGGGCCGGCGGGAAGACGACGAGTTGACGACAGAGGTGGCTTCGCTCGAGGAGGCCGTTCGATCAGCCGTCGAGCAGGGACACGTGGAACTGACCCGCCTGGACGCCTGTACGGACGACCTGGTCAGCGCATTCACGCAAGGACAGCGGGCCGCGCCGTCCCCGTCGGGCTTGATCACCCGGCTGGACGACTTCACTCGTGGGTTTCCGGAGGAACTTCGACGTCACCTCGATCGTGAACGCGAGTCGCTCGGGTCGTTCAACATCGCGTTCTTCGGACGTACCGGCGCCGGAAAGAGCACCCTGCTGTCGGCGTTCGGCCGGCTCGACGGGGCGTACGTCTCACCAGGTGTCAGCGACTGGACCACCGAGGTGCGTCCCATCGAGTGGCGGGACTGCCGGCTGTTCGACACACCCGGAATCAACGGCTGGGGACGGACCGAGAGCCGCGACGATCTCGAGGCCAAGGCCCGCGAGGCAGTCGAGATCGCGGACATCGTGCTGCTGTGCTTCGACAACCAGTCTCAGCAGGAGATGGAGTTCGAGAAGATCGCCGCGTGGATCCGCGACCACGGAAAGCCGGCGGTGGCCGTCCTCAACGTCCGCAACGCGCACTGGCGCCACCCCGCGAAAGTTCCCGAGGCTCGCCGCAGGAACCTGTCCGAACCGGTCCGCCAGCACACCGACAACATCCGGGCCCAGCTCGTGCAGATCGGGTTGCCCGACACACCGGTCGTCGCGCTCCACAGCCAGCGGGCCCTGTTCGCGCGCGCCACGACCCCCTTCCACGGCCCAGACCCACTCCAGAATGCCTTCCACCAACAACGGGAGGAGTTCGGGACGGACTACCTCGACCGCTGGTCGAACTTCGGGGCGCTGGAGCGCCTGATCGTCGCATCGATCGCGGAAGGCGGCGCCGACCTCCGGTTGACCGCGCTGCGCGAAGACGTCCGTTCACGGTGCCGCCGAGGGGTCGGCGAACTCGAGGACCTGATGGCCCGGATCCAGCAGGAAGCGGAATCCCTCGAACGCGAGGTCGAGTCGCTGTTCGGCGTGCTGGGCTATCCGGAAGGCGCCGAACGTGCCACGTGGCTGCACGACGCGGCGCTCAGCGCGGATCTGATCGACGTGTCCGAGCAGGCTCGGGGCCGCCCGTACACGTCGCCACCCATGGGGACCTTGGACCGCTTCGTCCGGCACCTCGCCGCCTCGCACCTTGCCGGATGTCACCGGCAGGCGAAGGCGAACGCGGACGACATGATCCGGAGAGCGTTCGAGGAGCACACAGCGATCGACGAGTCCACGTTCACGGAGGCTGTGTACGACCAAGGTGCCGTCTCCGCTGCGGCGGAAGCCGTGTGGGCGGATCGCCGGGCGTTCCTGCGGCGTGAGCTTGACCTCGCGGTGGACGTCACGTCACTCGACAACGGGCCGGCGGTGTTGCACGCAGCGACGATCAGCGGCGACGAGGGCGGCGGCGCGACGGGTGGTGTCCTCAGAGGAGCGGGCATCGCGGTGGGTGCGGGCGCCCTCGCGGTGCCTGTGGTGGCAGCCGCTCTCCTCTCGAACCCCATCGGTTGGGTGATCGGCGCAGCTACCGTGGGCGTCGGGATCGTGGGACAGGTCCAGCAGCATCTCGGCAAGAAGATGAGCGAGAAGGCGTCGGAGGAAGCACGGGAAGCGAAGGCTCAGGCGATCATTGGGAGCCATCGCGCTGTGGATCAGACGTTCGCCGGTTACGAGGACGCCCTCGTCCTCGACAGCCGGAGAGCGGCGTGGACGTCGTTGACTCCCGCGGTCGGCGAGGCGCTCCGCACCGCGATCGAGCTTCGCCTGGCGCACAGCCGAGTCGTGCGGTTGATCGACAGCCTGCAGACCTACGCCGGTTCGATCAACCCCGCACCCGCGGTGACCGACGTCCTGCTGCGGGCGCAGCGCCGGATGGGGCAGACCCCGGCCGAGGTGACCCGGACATTACTGGGCGAGGACTGGCTCGGGTCCGGCATCGACCACCAGCCGGCGCAGATCGACCATGCCGTCCACGACACGTACTCGAGTCGCCACGAGGAGGACCGCAACCGGCTGACGCGTGCCATGGCCGCGGCGTGGAGTACGCCGCCGACTGCCGACATCCACGCGTGGCGAGACGCGCTCGAGGACGCGGCCCGACGTGACCCGGCACTGTTCGACATCGCGCGTACCTTCTGGCGCGTCGACGGGGCAAGGCCGGCTCTCGCCGTCCTCGGCGACTACAACTCGGGAAAGTCGTCGTTGATCCATCGGATCCTGGTGGACAGCGGCCGGCAACCGCACGCAGCGATCGACATCCGGGCGATGCCCGCGACCACAGTCGCGAACCGCTACCAGCTGCCCCGGTTCGATCTCGTGGACACACCCGGCCTGCAGAGCGGACACCACGAGCACGACGCCGCCGCGCTCGAGGCGATCGCCGAGGCTGCTCTCGTGTTCGTCGTCCTCCACATCAATCTGCTGATCGGCAACACCTCCATCCTGGAGGAGCTCTCGCGCGGCTCGGAGCTGATCGCCGCCAAGGGCCAGCGGATGGTGTTCCTCGTCAATCGGTGCGACGAACTGGGCGTCGATCCGCTGACCGCACCCGAGGCGTTTCTCAACCTGCAGCACCGCAAACGCGAGGAGCTGCGTGCCGCCTCCGCCACTCGTGGCATCGACGTCGGGATCGACAGGATCCACTGCTTGTCCGGCGATCCGTTCGGCCTGGTGGGAGGCGATCCGACGGCGGCGCCCGGTGATTTCGACGAGCACCGCCTGTGGGACGGCATGGCCGCACTGATGAGCGCCACGTCGGGTCTCACCGACGAGCAACTGTCCGCTGCGGCATCGTCGGCCGCCTTCGACGCCGCGGTCACCGACCTCAAGCTTCACCAGCACACGCTGCACCAGGTGCAGATCGACGGCATGGACGACCTGCGCCGCTCGGAACCGGTGATCGCTGCCCTCCGGGCCGCAGTGAACGACGCCGTCGTCCTCGAAGGCTCGCTGCGCGAGGACGCCCGCCGCATGGTGGACCGCCATCTGGTAGCGGCGAAGTCCGCGGTCGCCAAGCTCGACCGGAAAGACGGCCAGAAGCTGACGGACCTTGTCGAGTCCTGGTGGAAGGCTTCCGAGTTCGAAGCCGATCTCGATCGGTACCTTGCCGACGCGGCACGCAAGCTGGACGAGTGGCACAATGATCACATTCCGGCTCTCGGACGCGAGATGCGCGCCGCCGAGTTCCAGGTGGCGCCCGAGTTCGCGACAGAGTTCAAGGCCCAGGGAAGCGCCTGGCACGAGAATCTGGCCAAGAGCGCCGGCAGCGTCGCAGGCACCGCAGCGCGACTCGCGAAGGCCTTGGGAGAGCGGGACGCGGTCTACGCGATCGGCAAGCTGTTCAAGTACAAGTTCAAGCCGTGGGGCGCGGTGAAGGGCGGCGCCAACGTCGCGAAGGCCAGTGTCGTCCTCGGGGCCGTCGCCGCCGCCGTGGACACCGCAGCGATGATCAATGACAGCCGGAAGGCTGGGGAACACCAGCGCCAGCAGGAGTTGGCGTTGCAGGAGATCGACAAAGCGGCTGCGGGGATCGTCGAACAGATCATGCGCGGCGAGCAGGGCGACGGTCTCGTCGAATACCTCGAACAGCGGAGCAGGGAGCTCGAGACTTTGCTCGACGAGCGCCTCGAACTCGACTCGTCGACCAGGGAGCGGATGGACTCGGCGAGCGCACAGAGCGAGTTGGTCGGGGCCTTGATCGCGGCCGCGGACGAATTGATCGGCACACCGGAGGGGAACGCATGACAGTCGTCGACATCGATGCGGTGCGAGATTGGCTGGGGCGGCTTCCTGGAGGATCGCTGGCCGGTCGGTACATCGACGGCTGGGTCGCGTTCGAGAAGCTGGACAGACCGGTCGTGACCCTCTTCGGATCCTACGACACCGGCAAGAGTTCCCTGCTCCGCAGGCTGATCGTCGACTCGGGCGGTGATGTTCCCAGCTGGCTCACGATCAGCGCACGCCACGAAACCTTCGAGGTCAACGACGTCGAGGTCGGCGGGTGCATCATCCGCGACACCCCCGGATTCGCGGTCGGCGCGTCCGACATTCGCGCACAGAACAATTCGCGCCGGGCGATGGCGGCGGTCGGGCTCACGGACGTCGGCATCGCGGTGCTGACTCCACAGTTGGCGACCGCCGAACGTGATGTGCTGCAGAAGCTGTTCGCACACGGTTGGCCGGCGGGGACGACGTGGTTCGTCATCTCGCGGTTCGACGAGGCGGGTGTGGACCCGGAGTACGACCTCGCGCAGTACCGGGAACTGGGTGATCGCAAGGTTCGCGAGCTGCGGGAACAGCTCGAGTTGGACGACAGGACGCCGGTATTCGTCGTCTCGCAGGACCCGTTTCAGACGGCAGGGCAGGACACAGATCTCGGCCGAGAGACCTGGGACGACTTCCGTGGCTGGGACGGCATCCAGGACCTTGCGGCTGCTGTCGAGGCGGTGTCCTCTTCGGCCCTGCCCGGATGGCGACATGCGGCCGGGCAGCGGTACTGGACGGCGATCCTGGATGAAACCGTGACCGAGCTGCGGAGGCAGCTGTCGGACTACACGGCACGTGCCGAAGTAGCCGCCAGTGGCGTCGCTCGCCGCGACGCATGGGCGAGCGAACTCGAAACCCTCGATCGGGCAGCCCTGGCCGGCCTCGACGGTCTCGTCGAGGAGGTGTTGCGGCGGTCGTGGGAGCCGGGTTCCGGCACCGGCGAACTCCAGGCCGAGATTCAGCGCACGCTCGACGCGTGGTTCACCAAGCACGAGGTCCGCCTCCAGCGGTTGCAGCAGTCGATCCGAAAGACCAAGGAGCGGGAGCGCGCCCGCCCCTCCTGGGCCGGCTTCGCTTCGCTGGTCGCGACGCTCGGGTCCGGGGAGGATGCCGCCACTCCCCCGGCGGGGCCCGGCGGTGCCGCAGAACATGTCGAGACGGTAGGGACCATGTTGATCGGCATGTTGAAGGCCGCGAACAAGGCAGCCGGGCCGACTGCCGGCGGGAAGGCCAGTTCGGCGAAAGCACCTAGAGACCTGGGACGGCCCATCGGCATCGCCGAAGCCGCGCTTCCCCTGGCCGTCTACCTGGTGAACGTCATTGACAAGCAGCGAGCGGATCGCGCGCGCCTGAACCAGGACAAGACGGCGGCCGAGATGCTTCAACAGGTCGTCACCGAGTGCACGCAGCGCGCGCACGATGCGTGGAAGCCGTTTGTCGACGACGTCCGGGCGACGATCGTCGCGGAAACACGTGACCAGGTCGATCTCGACAAGAGCCTGCGCCGGCTCGTCGAACAGCTGCACGCGGCCGTGGCGGAAGGCGAGGGCCTCCTTCGTGGGGGCACGGTGCAGCTGCTCGAAGCCCAGGCGTAAGAACCTGCCGCACACGGTGATCGTCAGATGAGCCACGTCAGGTAGGAGTTCAGCGGCGCCGCAGACACACACCTTCCCCGGGTGCGACCCCGGGGAGGGTCATGGTCGGTGGCGCTACACGCCCGGGCCTACCTCCAGCGTGCTGAGCCCGGCGTCGCCCTGATGCCACGTGGTGGTCACGGCGACGTACCGCGCTGTGGTGTCCAGCTTGACCGAGCCCAGCTGCGTGCCCGCCGCGACCGAGCCGATGTCGGTGAACGTCAGGCCGTCGGCGCTGACCGACACTGTCGCCGCAGGCGCCCGCGCCCCGTCCCAGGTCAGCCCGACCGTGCCGATCGCGGCGGACCGCCCCAGATCGACGACCATGCGCCCGTCCGGTCCTGGGACCCAGGCCGTGCCCCGGTCGCCGTCGACGGCGAGGGACGGCGACGTCATGCCCTGCGGAAGCACGGACGCGGGGAAGGTCGCTGTGCCCAGCGCGAGATCCGCGACCGGGAACGGGCGGGCGGAGGAGAAGGACACCGTCTTGACCATGCCCGTCGGCGGCAGGCCGGCGCCCAGCACCTCCCCGGTCTCGAGGTTGCGGAGCTGCACCGAACGGGCGGTGCCGCGGGAGGAGACGTGGATGGTGCGCGCGTCGTCGACCACGGCGGTCAGCCCGGCCGGGGCCGTCCCCTTGCCCGGCGTCACCGCGGTGACCCGCGGGGCGAGCACAACGGCCGAGCCCGGGCGGAGCGTCACGTCCAGCACGGAGGACGTCGCTCCGACGCGCTGAGTGCCGGCAAACAGCGGAACAGCACCGCCGTCGTGCGGGATCGTGACCGCCGTGGTGGCCGCGGTACCGGAGAGGTTGAAGACGACGAGGAAGCCGTCGACCAGCGCGGCCTGCGTGGCAGGGTTCGACGTCGTCGGTTCGGGCCGCGCGGACTGCGCGGCCGTTGCGGCGGCCGCGCCCGGCACCATCTCGATCAGGCGCGGCCCCTGGCCGCCGTCGGCGAGGCGGATCACCTGCTGGGTGTCGCTCGCGCGGGAGACGGTGATCGGGGCGTCGGAGCCGCGGACGACGAACCCGCCCTTGTTCTCGACGGAGATCCACCCGCCGTCCGACTCGAGCACGCGGTTGCCGGTCTCCCGGTGCCGCGCGACGTCTTGCCAGGTGACGCCGTCCATCGAGGCCTGAACCCGGTATTCCTCCCCCGCCGCGGACTCCCAGCCGAGCTGCACCTGCGACAGCGCGGTGGGCCCGCCGAGGTCGACCTGGATCCACGAGTCGCTCCGGAGGCGGTCCGCCTTCGACACGGCCCAGCGGGTGGTCGGGCTGCCGTCGGTGACGGCGCTGGCTGGGAAGCCGGTGTCGGCGCTCGACGCCGTCACCGGGCGTTTGGCCGCGACGTCGGTGCCGCTCGGCTCGAACGCCCGGAAGTGGTACAGCGAGTAGCCGTACTGGGCGTTGCCCCGCACCCCCTGCATCCGCACGTAGCGCGTCGTGACCGGCGCCGGTGCCGTCTGCCCGGGCGGGGTCAGGTCCACGGTGTCGAGGCGCGCGACGTTGACGTCCGCCGGAGCGTTGCCGTAGGCCGCGGCCGTGCGCCAGGTCCGCCCGTCGTCGGAGACCTGGACCAGATAGCGGGCGCCGGCCGCCGACTCCCACGCGACGCGGACCGAACCCAGCTCGGTCGGGGCACCCAGGTCGACCTGGAGCCAGGAGTCCGGCCGGGTGCGCTCGGCGACCGAGACGGCCCAGCGGGTCGACGGGTTGCCGTCAGTGACACCGGCGGCCGCGTACCCGCTCGCGACATCCTCACTGGACGCCGTCGCCGGCCGGCCGGCCGCGACATCGGTGGGCGTCGCCGAACCGTCGCCGGGGCCGTACGCGTGCAGCGAGTACATGGAGTAGCCGTACTTGGCGTTGCCCTGCTGGCCGAGCATGCGCACGTACCGGGCGGTGGTGGGCGCGTCGAACGTGAGGTCGTCCACGCGGGCGGCCTTCGCGTCGGCCGGGTCGGCGGGAATCTTGGCCCGCGGGGCGACCGTGGTGGTGCCCTCGGCCGTCGTGTAGGTCCGCGAGCCGTCGAGCCCGAACGCGCCGCCCATGTCGAGGTTGCGCACCGAGACGATGCCGTCGTCGGCCCCGGCGCCCGTGGAGGCGTAGACCGCCGCGCCGGTCGGCAGCGTCGCCTGCCCCGCGTAGCCGGACCCGACCTGGAAGACCGACGCGGTGCCGTCGAATCCGTCGCGCGACCGTCTGTACGTCGTGACGTCGCGGGACGCGATCTTCGCACTCGTCGACGGGTACAGGAACGGCGTCGCGCCCGAGACCTGGAACAGCCACGAGTCGTGGCCGGGCACCCACGGGAACTTGACGTACCCGGGCTTGCTGAGGGCGGCCGCCCACGCCGTCGTGGTCTGTTGCATGACGATCCCGGCGCTGGCACCGTAGTCGCGCAGGCCCGCGGCGGCGGCGAGGGCCTGCGCGTCGGTCAGGGGCTGCACGGGCCCGGCGGCCGAGCTGGCTGCGTGGTCGTGCAGCAGGTAGGAGATCGCGATCTCCGCGCGCGCCTCGGGCTCGTACTTCGCCTCGCCGGAGAACTTCGTCAGCCGGTTCGCCGGCGCGTACGCCTGATACGCGGCCAGGCCGGCGGCCAGGTGCTTCTCGGCGGTCACCGCCTCGGGGCGGCGCAGCACCTGGCCGACGAACGCCAGCGGGATCACGTCGCGGCCGTAGAGGAACTCGCGGTCGGCGACCATCGGCATGAAGGGCTCACCCTGCGCCGACATACCGAGTTGGAGCGAGCTCCACAGCTCGGCCGAGTTCGGCTGGTGCAGCAGGACCTCGGGCACGGGACGGCCGTTGAGGATGAACTGGATGGAGTTGCGGCCGCCCGAACGCCAGATGTCCGACTGGTAGTGCGGGGCGTACGCCCCATGGTTCTCCACGAGGTAGGTGTCGCTGATGTTGTGCATCGCGTTGCTCGAGATCGGCGCTCCGCCCACCCGCGCCGGGTTGTTGCGGTCCGCGGTCGGCTGACCGGCGGCGTTGCGGGCCCAGGTGTTCAGCTGGTCGGTCCAGCGTCCCGCGTCGGGGTCGTCGGGCGCCCATGCGACGCCCGGGGTCAGCGCCTGCGTGTACACGCCGGACTCCTCCAGCGCCGTGTCTCCCTGGTACGCGCCGTCGGGCCACCGCGCGTCCCAGCTGCCCGACAGCGGGTCCTGCGCGAAGTTCAGGTCGGCGGCGTACTTCGCCTGGCCGGTCGCGATGGTCTTGAGGTTCGCCTGCGTGGCCGGGTCCAGCTCGGCCCACAGCAGGCGGCCCGCATCGAGGAAGTACGACTCGAAGGTCGAGTCCCAGAAGAGCCTCTTGCCCCATGTGCCGTTCGCCCGGACGAGCCGGTTGTCCGCGGCGAACTTCCTGATCGTGGCCAACGTGTGCGCACGCAGCACGTCCTTGCTCACGCCCGCGAGGTCGGCGTCGTACTCGCCGCGCGTGAGCAGGACGGCATTGCCCAGGACGACGGCGAAGTTGAAGTCCGTCAGCTGGTAAGCGCCGGCAGCCGGGTCCCACACCGTCTCGACCCACCGGGTGTGCCGCAGCAGTGCCCCGTAGTAGTCCGCGGCGATGGCGTCAGGGGCACCGAAGGCGGGGGCGTCGTCAGCGACCGCCTCGGGGCCGACGAGCGCGGTCGCGACGAGCGCCACGGTCGCGGCGGATGCCGCAAGGGCGGAGAGCAGACGGCGCATGTGTTGCCCTTTCAATTGCCTGACCCGAACCCGAGCTCGTGGAGCAGGAAGCCCCATTGGCTGCCGGCCGATCAGTGAGTTTCGCGGTTCCGATCGGCCGGCGTCAAGGTACTAATACGAATCATCAAGCGCCGGCAGGTCACGCTGCCGAGACGCAGATCTGGTTCAGCGTCAGGTGCCACGCCGCGGGCGCGCCGTCGTCGTCCTCAGTGGCATTGGCGCTCATGAGCCACTGATTCGCGTAGAAGCCACCGGGCCACAGGTTGTGCAGCACGACGTTGCCGGTGCCGCCGACGATGTTCGCGCCGCCACCGAGGGCGACCTTGCCGACCGGACACGGCTGGCTCTTGCCCTGACTGCCGAACGCGGGGCTCGTCGAGCTGGTGCGGATCACCAGGCCGGTGAGCGAGGAGGCGCAGATCCGGTAGGCGGTCACCCTCCAGGCGGCGTTCGTCGCGGCGTTGTTCTCCTCGTACGCCCGGACGTAGACGTGGTCCGACGACGGGATCACATCGGTGACGCCCACGTAGCCGCCCCCACCGGCGAGCTCCCAACCCATCCCGATCAGGTCCTTGCCACCCGGGCAGGTCGACGTGACGTCCTTGGGCGACCTCGAGTCCGGGGTACTGGTCACGCCGACGATCTCGTAGTTGACCAGCTCCACGTCGGGTGCGCAGATCGCGCGGACGGTCAGGCTCCACCTGCCGGAGAACCCGTTGCCGTCCTCGTACGCGTGCGCGTACACGGCCCGCGTCTCCGGGCGCAGGATGTCGACGACGACCTGACCGAGGCCGGTGTTGGTGACCCCGGCCCCGACGACCTTGGTGCCGGCCGGGCACTCGGCGTACGCCTCGTTGTACGGGTCACTGTTCACGCCGCTGCTGTCCTCGACGATGTCGAGCCCCGAGATGCCCGAAGCCGACGCCGGCCCGGCCAGCACGGCGGTCGCCGCAGCGGCCATGAGCGTCAGCGCCACGGCGGTACCGAGTCGCCGGCCCCACCTCGCGATGTTGGTGTTCATGTCCTTGTCTCCACCTCTCGTGTGGCCTCGGCCCACCGGGATCGGCGGGCCGCACACGTGGAGACACGTGCTCGACTTCAGCGCAGCGTCAAGGCAATGTACGAGCTCGGTAAGGAACCGGCCCCGGGATCGTCCTGGTCCCGGGGCGGCCAGCGCTGCCAGGCGCGGCCAGCCTCGCCGGCATCGAAGGCCACCACCGCGACGGCAAAACCGTCGTGCTGTTCCTGTGCACCCACAACGCCGGCCGCTCCCAGATGGCCCTCGGCTTCTTCACCCACCTCGCCGGCGACCCCGGGCTCATGGACCCCACCCTGCGGTATGAAGGATGGGCGACCTTCGCAAATGTGGAGAAGACGGGTGAAGGGGATGGGTGAGCAGGTGCGGGCGATGCTCACGGATCTGCTGCACATCCGCCCGATGCGAGGCACCCACCGGGTCGCGCTGCGGGCCGGCGTCAGCGTCCTGGTCCCCCTGCTCACCGTGCTGGCGCTGGGCCACCCGAGCTGGACGGCATACGCCGCCTTCGGGGCGTTCACCTCGCTGTACGGGCGCAACCACGTGCACCTGTCCCGCGCCGCGATGCAGGCGAGCGCCGCAGCGGCGCTGACCGTGTCGGTCGTCCTCGGCGTGCTCGTCGGCTCGCTGGAGTCACGGGCGTGGGTCGCGGTGCCGGTCGCCGCGCTCGTCGCGGCGCTGGGCGCCGTGCTCGCCGCCGCGCAGGACTGGCACCCGCCGGGTCCGCTCTTCCTGGTCTTCGCGTTCGGTACGGTCGCCTCGGCCCCGCACCACGTGTCCGACGTGGCGGTCGCCGCCGCCGTGACCGGGGCCAGCAGCCTGTTCGCGCTGATGGTCGGGAACGTGGGCAGCCTCGTCCGGCGGCAGCGGAGCCGGCCGGCCCGGCTGGCGCACGTGTGGACGTGGGAGCCGGTGCGCTACGCCCTCGCCGTGGTGCTGGCGGGCGGCCTGGCGACCGGAATCGGGATCGGCCACCCGTACTGGGCTACGGTGGCGGCGGTCGCTCCGCTCAGCGCGCCCGGCCGCACCGCCCAACTGGTCCGCGCCGCGCACCGGGTCCTCGGCACGCTGCTCGGGCTGCTGCCCAGCGCGGCACTGCTCGCCCTGCACCTCCCGCCGTACGCGACCGTGCTGGTCGTGGCCGCGCTGCAGGTCGCCACGGAGCTGCTGGTCGGGCGGCACTACGGGCTGGCGCTGCTGTTCATCACCCCGATGGCGCTGTTGATGGGGCAGCTGGCGGTGGTCCGCCCGGCCGGGCAGCTCCTCTTCGACCGGGCGGTCGAGACGGTGATCGGCGGCCTCATCGGCGGCGCGATCGTCCTGTGCCAACCGTGGCTGCGGCGCCACAGCACCCGAGGCACCGCCTGAACCGGGCCGGTCCGCTCGTGCCGGGCCGACAAGCTTCCACGGACGCAGCGCCTGGGCGGCGGTCAGTCCCGGACTGCGGCCAGAGCCTGCAGGTAGAACCGCGCAAGTTGATCGATGCTGGCCGGCTGCGGTTCGCGCAGCCACCGGTCGGTGGCGACGTCGAGGCAGACCAGCGCCGTGCCGACGATGGCATTGCCGCGCAGGCCAGGGGGGATACCGGTCGCCGGGCTCAGCCGGCGCTCCACCTCGGGCGCCAGCAGTTCCTGCCACTGCCGGTGCTTGCCGCTCCTGGAAATCTGCCGTGGCTCGCCAGGGTTGCGTGAACCTACAGTTCGAGACCGGTAACCAGAGGCCTTCAGGCGGACATTCCCAGGTATGGAACCAGACGACGCGGCCGCTCGAAGGCGCTTCGAGGAACTGTTCGAGGCCCACTACGCGGAGTTGACGCGTTTCGCTACACGTCGGGTAGGCGCCGACGCGGCTGGCGACATCGTCGCCGGCACGTTCCTCATCGCCTGGCGCCGGCTCGGCGAGCTGCCGCCCGACCATGCCCGAGCCTGGCTCTACTCCACCGCCCGACAGGTCATCGCCAACGAACTGCGGGGGCGGACGCGCCTGCAGCGGCTGACCGACAAGGCGGCCGCCGGTGGCGAGGTCCACGCGGCGGACCACTCGGCCCAGGTCGACGAGCAGCTGCGCGTACGTGCGGTGCTCGCCGAGCTGTCCCCGGCCGACCAGGAGGTCCTGCGGCTCATCGAATGGGAGGGGCTGGACGTGGCCGAAGCGGCGCTCGTCCTGCGATGTACGCGCACAGCGCTCAAGGTGCGGCTGCACCGGGCGCGGCGACGGTTCGCCCAGCGGTTGCTGGCAGCGGACGAGCAGGACACCTCGACGGCCCGGCGCACCCGGCCATCCATCGTTCCCCAAGGGAGTACCAGTCCATGAACGACACTCTGGGCCGCCTGCGCGCGGCCGACCCCGCGCTCACCATGCCCGAACCCGATCCGCGCGACCCGCAAGCCCGGGCCCTGCTCGAGCGGGTCATCGCCGTGCCGCAGGTGTCACCCGGGCGGCGCGGACGTCGCCGGCTCGTCGCCGCGGTGGCCGGTGCGACGGTGGCCGCCGCGGCCACCGCGTTCCTCATCGCCGAACCCGCTGCGGCGTACACGGTGGACAAACACGCCGACGGGACGATCGCCGTCTCGTTCCGCGCCGACCGCCTGAAGGACACGGACAAGCTCAACGCCGAACTCGCGCGGGCCGGTGCGCGCACCGTCGTCATGCGCATGGTCCCGGCCGAACAGTGCACGACACCGCTCGACATGGATCCGATGGTCCCGTTCCTCACCACGGCGACTCCTGAGCAGCTGAACCGCTATCCGGTCTCCTACCGGTTCCAGGACACAGGCGTGGTCATCACGATCCGGCCCGACAAGATCCCGGCCGCCGACACCCTGGCCTTCGGCTACGCCATCCGCAACGACCGCGACGGCCGCACCACGATCGCGGTCCCCGCGGTCGTCCGCACCGTGCCGTCCTGCATGGCCATCCCGAACCGCCCCCGGCGGTGACACGAGCGGCGTCGGGTACCGATCGTGGTACCCGACGCCGCTGCTCACGTGCCAGATGACGTCAAAGCCCGCGAGACGACGCATGGGCCCGGCAGCGGTTGAGCCCGGCGCGCAGGTCGCGGCGGAGCTTGGCGTCCAGGCCGGGCACGGCCAGCGCGGCGGTCAGGTCGGCGGCGGCCTCGCCCCAGCGCTCCAACCGCATCAGCGCGGTGGCGCGGTTGTAGCGCGGCTCGGCCGCGGTCGACAGCACCACCGCGCGGTCCAGGTCGGCCACGGCAGCGCCGGCGTCGCCACGTTCGAAGCGCACGGCGGCCCGGTTGGTCCACGCCTCGGCCAGTCCGGGATCGGCGTCGAGGGCCCGCGTCAGCAGATCGTCGGCCTCGTCGAGAGCACCGCGTTCGGAGCGGATCAGACCCAGCGTGCACAGCAGCGCGGGTGCGTCGCGCCGCTCGGCCGGAGCCGAGCGTACGCATTCCTCGGCGGCGGCGAGGTCGCCCCGGGCGAGGTGGAGGTTGGCCAGCGCTACGCGGGCGTCGAGATGGGCCGGATCGATGGCCAGGACGCGCCGCAGGTCCTCGCGTGCGGCCCCGCTCCGTCCGGTCTCCTCATACAGCGTCGCGCGGTTGTAGTACGCCTCCGGCAGGTGTGGTCCCAGCCGGATCGCCGCCGCGTAGTCGCCCAGGGCCGCGCCCGTACGCCCGGCGGCGCGGTGCAGGGCCGCCCGATCGAGGTAGTACTCGCAGTTCTCGGGGTCGAAGGCGATGACGTCGTCGAGGTCCGCCAGCGCCTCGGCGGCCTTGCCGAGCGCCAGGTGGAGCTGGGCCCGGTTGTGCCGGAGGCGGGCCTGGTCCTGCCGACGCTCATCGGCGCCCAGGACGGTGGACAGCTTCACCAGACCGGAGTTCACCAGGTCCAGCGCTTCGTTCGCCCGGCCCTCGCGGCTGTCCAGCAGCGCGATGCCCTGCTCGTAGAAGATCGTCGACACGACGCGCCGGCGTTCGTCGGTGATGCCCTCGGCCAGGTGAAGTGCTCTCTCCAGCCATTGTCTGGCCATGGCCGGGTTCTGCCGCGCCGGGGGAAGGTGGCGGGCGTACAGCATGGCCGTGGAGTACGCGGCCGACATCGTGATCCTCGGATCGTCGGTGACGGCTTGGGCTTCGGCGTACAACTGGAGCGCCTCGACGGCGTGGCCGACCGCGGCGAGGGCGGTGGCCAGTCCCGTGGTGAACGACCACCACAGGGCAAGGTCGGTCTCGGGTGTGACGGCGGCCCGGCCGCGCCGCGCGGTGCGCACGGCGTGGTGGTAGAAGCCGCGCGCCAGACTGTCGCCCAGCATGGCCCGTAGGTGGGTCGGCCGGGATTCGGCCTCCGGCTCGGGCGCTCCCCCGTCGTGGAGGTGCAGGGCCATCGGCGTCGACGCGAGCCGCCGGGTCAGCGTCGCGAGCAGTTCCGCGGTCGTCTCGTCGGCCGCGTCGGCGTGGACGAAGTGGACGGCCTGGGGACGGCGTACGGCGCAAGCGGCCACGAACTCCGCCGCCCCGAACGAGAGGGCGGCCGTCCGCCGGGCGGGGTGGAACCGGATCGGCTGCTCGTCCGCCGCGGCCGTCTTGGCCGGATTCAGGGCCGGGACGATGGAGTGCAGCTCGACGCAGTGGCGGGCGGCCTGCCGGGGATGATCGCGGGCGAGGTCGGCGAGGAATGCGTCGACCCCTGCGTACGGGCCGAGGTCGCGGTGGCAGTTGTAGGGCGGGCGCTCGGAGGCGCCCGCCCGGCCGCGTCTTACCAGCACCATTCCATCCAGAGCCGCCGGGCTCCGGACAGCAGGCGAACGGCACTCTTGTGGCGGATCGTCATTTTCCGCATTTGCCACCTCCGGCAGAGATCACAATGAATTGATCAGCATCATAGAGTCATTCGTCAATGAATGGGAAGAGCACTGCGATCATGAGCCGTGCACCCGCACCCGGCTTGACTCGGGCCGGAACGGGTTGCAACCCTGTCGCGGTGTTCGGCCGTCTGGTAGGCGTGCGTCCTACGATCTCTGGCCTGCTGGCCGCCGTGGTACTGCTGCTGGGCGCGTTGGGCGGCGACAGCGTCCCGGTGCACCGGCCCGTGCAACCGCCGCCGGCCGTGTCCGCGGTGCCGGTCGCCGCCGCGCCCTCGCCCAGCCCCGCGCCGTCGGCGTCGCCGTCGCCCAGCCCGACCTTCCACGACGGCGACGGGCGCTTCGGCGCGTTCATCACCACGAGGAGCCCGGCGGTCGCGCTGACCTTCGACGACGGGCCGGACCCGATCAACACCCCCAAGCTGCTGGAAATGCTGCGGGAGCGGCACATCCACGCCACGTTCTGCATGGTCGGCTTCCGGGTCCGCGACCGGCCCGACCTCGTCCGGGCCATCTACGCCGACGGGCACACCCTGTGCAACCACTCGTGGCAGCACCTGCTGAACCTCGCCAAGCGCGACGACGCCTACATCGACTGGGACCTCAAGCACACCAACGACATGATCCGCGCGGTGGTCGGTCAGGACGCGCCGATCCGGTACTTCCGCGCGCCCGGCGGCAACTTCACGCCCGCCCTCGTGGCCAAGGCACGCGCGCTGGGCATGGACTCGATCTCCTGGGACGTGGATCCGCGCGACTGGGAGCACACCCACGACAGCAGCGCGTCGGCACACATCTCGCGCGTGGTGAGCCACGTGCAGGGCCACACCCGCCCGGGCTCGATCGTGCTGTCGCACGACAACGGCCAGCCGAACACCATCACGGCGTACCGGACGCTGCTGCCCTGGCTCCAGGAGCGCTTCACGCTGGAGGGACTCCCTGCCTCCGGACTGTGACCAGCACACGACACCGGAGACCTGCGGCCGGCTCAGGTCGGGGCGGACGCCGCCGGCATGAGGCTGAACGCGTTCTCCTCCTCCTGCGCGTTGTGCAGCTGCATGATGGCGTACAAGCCGTAGAGGCCGGCCCGCAGGTCGATCACGTCCTCGGGCTCGGCGTGGCCGGTGCTGTCCGGCAGGATGCGGCGCAGCCGGCGGATCTGGTGCTCGATCTCGGCGTGGGTACGGCTGAGCGCCGCGATCGGGTCGGGACCGCCGAGCGCCCGCTCGACGATCGGCAGCAGCTGCGCCTCCTCGGCCCGCTCGTGCGGCAGCAGGTCGGTCTCGAGGCGGTCGACCAGCTCACGGACGGGTCCGAGGTCGCCCCCGGTGACGGAGAGGTCGTCGGCGACGGCCCGGATCCGCTCGACGAGCGGGCGGATGGCGGTGTGCTGCGCGTACAGCTGCCGGGTCACGGCGAGGTCGGCGGTCGGCATGGTGACGGTGTGCGTACGCTGCGGCAGCAGGACCGTCAGGGCCAGGCCGATGGCCGCGACGTCGATCACCTCCTGCAACAGCGCACCTGCCACCGGCGTGAGCAGCCCGGCCGCGGCGGGGATCATCGCGGCCAGCGACAGGGCCATGCCGAGCGCCGCCGAGCGGCGGGCGATGCGGTGGGCGCGCCGGGCGACGAGGATCGCGTCGGCGAGACCGTCGACGCGGTCGGCGGTGAGCATGACGTCGGCCGCCTCGGCGGCGGCCGTGACACCGCGGGCCGCCAGCGCGACGCCGACACCCGCGGCGGCCAGCGCCGGGGCGTCGTTCACCCCGTCGCCGACCATGACGGTCGGTGCGGCGTCCTGTTCGGCGCGGACGATGGCGAGCTTGTCCGCGGGGTCGCGGTCGGCGTACACGGCGTCGACGCCGGCGATCCGCCCGACGGTTTCGGCGATGTCCGCCCGGTCCCCGGTGACCAGGACGGTGCGCTCGATGCCGGCGTTGCGCAGCGTCCGCATCATGCGCGGCGCGTCGGGCCGCAGCGGATCGGTGAGCAGCAGGACCCCGGCGGGCCGGCCGTCCACCGCCACGAACACGGTCAGCGACCCGTCCAGCGCGGCCCGGCGCCGGGCCCGGCGCACCCACTCCGGTGCGGCGCCGTCGACGACCCAGGCCGCCTTGCCGAGGCGTACCGGACGACCCTCGACCGTCCCCTCGATGCCGAAACCGGGCCGTTCCCGCACGTCCGTCGCCGCCGGCAGGCCGGCCCCGCGCTCGCGGGCCGCGGTCACGATGGGCGCGGCCAGCACGTGCGCCGACGCCTGGTCGAGCGCCGCCGCCAGCCGCAGGACCTCGTCGGCTGGCAGGTCATGGCCCGTGATCACGGTGGAGAGGACCGGCCGGCCACGGGTCAGGGTGCCGGTCTTGTCGAACAGCAGCACCCGCCCGGCGGCCAGCCGCTCGAGCGCCGAACCGCCTTTGAGGATCACCCCGTACCGCGCGGCCCGGGACACCCCCGACATGATCGCGATCGGGGCGGCCAGCAGCAGCGGGCAGGGCGTCGCCACGACCAGCACGGCCACCGCCCGCACCGCCTCACCCGAGATCGCCCAGGCAAGCCCAGCGACCAGCAGCGTCAGGGGTACGAAGGCCAGCGCGAACCGGTCGGCGAGGCGGACGAAGGGGGCGCTGCTCGCCTGGGCCTGCTCGACCAGTCGCACCACGCCCGCGTAGGTCGACGCGGCCGCGGTCTCGGTGGCCAGCATCCGCGCCGCCGGCCCGGCGTTGACGACACCGCTGCGGATGTCGTCGCCGGCTCGGCGCTCGACCGGTAGCGGCTCGCCGGACAGCGCCGACTCGTCGAACACGCCGTCGCCGAGCAGCCGGCCGTCGACCGGGACGAGCTCGCCCGCGCCGACCAGCAGCCGGTCGCCGGCCGCGACCCGGTCCACCGGGATCTCCTCCACGCCGTCCGGGCCTTCCCGGCGGGCGATCCGCGGCGCTCCGGCGGCCAGCCGGCCCAGCTCCCGGCGGGCCCGGGCCGACGCGCGCGCCTCCAGCACGCCGCCGGTGAACAGCATGACGGCGATCACCGCGCCCGCCAGCGGCTCGCCGACCAGCAGTGCGCCCGCCAGCGCCAGCCACGCGATGACATCCACCGAGGGCCGGCGGCGCAGCAGCGCGACGGCGATGGTGACCGTCGACCATGCCAGCCCGACCAGCGCCGCACCGGTCCACAGGGCGGACGCCAAGCCGCCGGCACCCACTGCGGCGGCCGCCGCACCCGCGATGAGCAGCAGCGTCACCAGGCAGAACAGGATGGTCTCCCGGACGGCCCACAGCCAGCCAGCGAGCGACCCGCGCCAAACGGACATCCCGGTCCTCCGTCCACCTGGGGAGCCGGTCGGCACAGCGGGCCGACCACACTTCATGGTTCACGCGCCGCGGCCACCGTTCCAAGGCCGAAGGTCCCGAACCGTCCCTACTCCCTGGCCGCCGCCGAGGGACCGGCGGAGACGGGGGCCGCGGGGAGGATCATCGTGAAGCGGGCGCCGTGCCCCGGGCTGCCGTCGATGCGCAGCTGCCCGCCGTGCGCGACGACGACCTCCTGCACCAGCGCCAGCCCGAGCCCGAAGCGGCGGCCCGGCCGGTCGACGGGGTCTTCGCCGCGCGCGAAGCGGGCCAGCAGTTGCGTGGCCCGGGCCGGGTCGAGCCCCACGCCGTCGTCCACGACCGCCAGGCAGACGCGGTCGTCCGCCCGGCCGACGCTGACCGTGACGGTGCCTCCCGCGCTGACGTGGCCGAGGGCATTGTCGACCAGCGCCGCGAGGGCCCGGCGCAGCGAGGACCGCACCCCGGTCACCTCCATGGGCCCCGCACCGATGTCGGTGCGCAACGTGACGTGTTGCGCGCCGGCGTGCGGCTCCACCGACGCGGCGACCTCCCGCGCCAGGCCGGCGGCGTCGACCGCGACGCCCCCGGTGGGCCGGTGCGACAGTTCCGCGGACAGCAGCAGGTCGTCGACCACCTCGCCGAGCGCGTGCGTGTCGGCAACCAGCTCGGCCACATCCGCGCGTAACCGTGCGGTGTCGACGTCGCGGTTGAGCCGCCGCTGCAACAGTTGGGCGCGGGTGTGCAGCACGGCCAAGGGGGTGCGCAGCTCGTGGCTGGCGTCGGCCACGAAGCGCCGCTGCAGCGAGAGGGCGCGCGCCAGCGGGCGCACCGCCCGCCGCCCGAGGACGGCACCGACCGATGCGGCCGCGACGATCCCGATCAGGCCGGCGATCAGCAGGGATCCGATGAGGCGCTCGCCGGACTCCTCGCGGGCGGTGACGTCGAGCAGGCCGACGGTCCGGCTGCCGTCGGCGCCGTCCACCGCGTACGCCTCGAAGTGCCGACCGCCGACCGTCACGTTGCCGCGGCCGGGCCGCAGCCGGGTGACGTCCATCCGGACGACGGCGGACGGTGTGCCGCCGCTCGCCGTGACGGCGCCGTCAGGTGCGCGGCGCAACAGCAGCACACCTTCGGTGCCGATCAGATCCGCACCGGCGGCGAGTGCCTGCACGCGGACGGTGCGCTCCTCGGCCCGGTGCTCGGCGCGGATGGTCAGCGAGAACGCCAGCACGCTGACCAGGACGACGGTCGCGGCGACGGCGGCGGCGACCTGCGCGGCGATCACGGCGGTGGCGCGGCGCAGCAGGCGCGCCTCGGGTCCGCCCGTCATGCGGAGCCGATCTGGTAGCCGAGCCCACGCACCGTCCGGATCACCGGGCGGCCCAGCTTGCGGCGCAGGTAGTGCACGTAGGTGTCGACGACGCCCGGGTTCTCGGCCGCGTCGAAGACGAGGGTGCGCAGGTCGTCGCGGCTGAACACCTGATGCGGCCGCGCGGCGAGCGTCCGCAGGAGCGCGCACTCACGGTCCGACAGCGCCACCACGTCACCCGACTGGCCGTGCACCTGGCGGGTCGTCGCGTCGAGCCACCGGCGCCCGATCGACAGCCGGTCGGCCTGCTCGCGGTGGCGGCGGCGCAGTGCCCGCAGGCGGGCCAGGAGTTCCTCGGCGTCGAACGGTTTCGTCAGGTAGTCCTCGGCCCCGGCGTCGAGACCCTCGACCCGGTCGGCGACCGTGCCCCTGGCGGTGAGCACGAGCGCCGCCGTGGTGACGCCGCGCCCTCGCAACCGGCGCAGCAGGTCCAGTCCTTCGATCGCCGGGAGCCGCCGGTCGAGCACGATGACGTCGTATGCGCGGGACAGCCCGAGATGCAGCCCCTCCTGCCCGTCGCGGGCCCACTCCACCAGGTAGCCCTCGTCGGCCAGCAACTCCCGCAGCACGCCGGCCATGCGCCGGTCGTCTTCGACCAGCAGCAGCCTGGGCGACATGGGAGCGTTGAGCACGGCCCAAGCTTTGCACGCGACGGGCTAAGAATCCTCGAAGAACGGCGCGGCACAGTGTCCATGAGACCGTCGGTTTGAGGAGGCTCGTTCGTGCCGGACACCGTCAACGGCCTGCCGCTGCACCCGCTCGTGGTGCACGCGGTGGTCGTCCTGTTGCCACTGGCCGCCGTCAGTGTGATCGCCATCGCGGTTCGGCCCGCCTGGCGGGGACGCTTCGGACCGGTCGTCATCGCCCTGGCCGCGCTGGCCACCGTGGCGGTCCCGATCGCCACGAGCACCGGCGACCAGCTCGCCGAGCGCGTCGGCCTCCCCGGCGACCACGCCGAACTCGGCGAATCGCTCATCTACTTCGCGCTGCCGCTGCTCGCCGCCGCCGTGGCACTGGTATGGACGCACCGGCGTCAGGCAAGCACACCGCCGCGCACGGTCATGACCACGGTGCTCGCGGTCCTCGCCGTCCTCCTGGCGCTGGCCAACCTTGTGCAAGTCGTCCGCGTCGGCGATTCCGGCGCGCAGGCCGTATGGGGTCGCAGCGCGGCCGCGGGCAGGGAATAGGGCACGATGCATCGCGGCTCTCCGACTCCTGCCTGCGGGCCGGCGTGCCCCCGCAGCGCCTGCACACCGAGCGACTCAGCTGGTAGGGGAGAACACGGATGAGGCGGATCACGCTGTGGCTGATGTCCACGGTGGCGGCGGTCGTGTTGCTGTTCAGCTACCGCACCAGCACGATGGGTGCGACGGCACCGACCACGCCCGGCGTCGTCGGTGCGGCGCCGGGCGTGGTCCTCGGCGGCCCCGCCCCTGGGCCGTCGGCCGGCTCCTCCGCCCCGTCGGACGCCACGGTCGTCAACGGCACCGTCTCGCAGACCCGATGGGGGCCGGTGCAGGTCCGGGTGACCATCTCGGGCGGCCGGATCACCGACGTGGCGGCGCTGCAGGTGCCCAGCGGCAACCGGCGCGACCGGGAGATCAACTCGTTTGCGGTGCCGGCGCTGCGTGATGCGGTCCTGCGGGCGCAGAGCGCCGACATCGACTCGGTGTCCGGCGCCACCGTCACCAGCGACGGCTACCGCCGCTCCCTGCAGGCCGCGCTCGACGCCGCGCACTTCGGCTCCTGAAGCCGAGCCGAAGCCCTGCCAGGTAGGTGACTTTCCCTGACAGCCGTGGGCACGTCCGCCATCCGCAGACCATGCTGTGGGTGGGGTCCCGGAAAGCGGACGTGAAGGTGCACAGCCGGGAGGTCGGCGCCATGGGCATGTCGATCGGTCTGGCGTTTCGGTCGGCGGCACGGCGGCACGTGCCGGCGACGGGTGCGGGCGGTGCAAGCGTTCCGCCGGCGCCTGCAGGGACGCCCGGCGGCGGTGACGGCCCCTCCGCACCGGGGGATCCGGGATGAGCCTCGGTCTGCTGGCGCTGATCTGCGTGGCCGGCCTGGCCG
>NZ_JBFANF010000012.1:0-237322 GCF_040674675.1 Dactylosporangium sp. NPDC049742
CACTTCTTCTCGAGGACGACGTTGCGGCCCTTGGGGCCCAGCGTCACCTTGACGGCGTCGGCGAGGGTGTTCATGCCCCGCTCGAGGCCGCGGCGCGCTTCCTCGTCGAACGCGATAATCTTGGCCATTCGGCGTTGTCCTCCTGGACACTCCGGCTACGCCTCGCGACCCACGTGGGGCCGGCGGCTCACCGCCTGCTTTCGCACCTTCAAGGACCCAGCGGGATCCTCAATGGTCGGGCCGGATGAGCCCGCGACGACCAGCTCCTCGACGCTCCCGCGCCCAGGCGCTGCACCGCCCCGACCGTTGGCACTCACCTGTTGCGAGTGCCAACTCCTGTTTAGCACTCTGGCCCGTCGAGTGCAAGCAAACCCGAGGTGACGGCCAGGGTGGTCGAAGCGCGCAAACACCAACAAATCAGGCATGAATGGCACGAACAATGGCGGAAAAGACGCAGGGCACCGTTCCTCATCAATGAGGACGGTGCCCCGGCGGGGGTGGACGAACGATCTGTCAGGCGAGGTGACGAACCTTCTCGGCCTGCGGGCCCTTCTGACCCTGCGCGATCTCGAACTCGACGCGCTGTCCGTCTTCCAGCGATTTGTAGCCATCCATCTCGATCGCGGAGAAGTGGACGAAGACGTCCTGCCCCCCGTCGACCGCGATGAAGCCATAGCCCTTTTCGCTGTTGAACCACTTGACGGTGCCCTGTGCCACGGTGCACTTCCTCTGCTTCGGTCCCTCTTCGTACTCCGGCTGGCTGTGGGGACCAGCCTTGAGGTCCTCGGCCGGCACGCCGGGCCATGAGCGTGGCACCGGCGCGAGGATCGACGACCGAAACGGACGGTACACGAGATAACCCGAGACCCGACAGCCCCAAATCGGACAGCAAGGTCACGGTTCATGCGCACGCAAAAGGTTTCCGATGGGACCTTTCTTGGATGGTCCGACAAAGGGCTAGTACATCGGCATGCGTCGAATAGTCCGGTTCATGAATTGTAAAACGTCAGACCAAACTGCGAGGAACCGAGGAAGCGCCGACCTTGCGATGGTGACCGGAAGCCGCGACTGGAACCACGCAACCCGTCACCACCGCAAGATCGGCCTACTTCCGCACTGCTTCCGTGCCCGCGGAAGGTGCGGACGTCAACTCGCGGAGCTTCCGCAAGGGTGACAGAACGAGCGGCACCACCGATACCAGCATTCCGGCGCACGCCACCCAGATGGTCTCGTGCACGCCGATGACGGTGCCGAGCGCGCCGCCGACGAGCCCGCCGATCGGCATCGTGCCCCAGACGATGAACCGCATCGTGGCGTTCATCCGGCCGAGCAGGTCGTCGGGCGTGATCGTCTGCCGGAAGCTGACCTGGGTCACGTTGTAGACCACGACGCCGATGCCGAAGACGATGCTGCCCGCCGCCGCGAGCCACAGCCGCCAGTCGTCGCGCGCGAGCGGCACCAGCAGCTCGCCGAGGGACGCGGCGAGCATGGAGATCCACATCGCCGGCCCCTGCCCGAACCAGCGCACGAACGGCCCGACCAGGAACGCGCCGGCCAGCGCGCCGAGCCCGGTGACGCTGAACCACAGGCCGATGACCGCCGGAGACAGGGCCAGGTCCCGGGCGAAGTAGACGATCAGCATCGCGCCGTACATGGCGCCGAAGAAGTTGCCGGTGCCTGTGCACATGGAGATCGCCCGCAGCAGGCGGTTGCCCACGACGAACCGGAGGCCCTCCAGGATCTCCCGGCCGAGGTGCGCGTCGGGCTTGCGGGCCGGGCGCTCCTCGATCTTGCGGATCCGCCACAGGAACAGCGCCGACAGCACGTAGCTGGCCGCGTCGGTGGCGAGGGCGAGCGGGCCGCCGAGCACCTTGACCAGGCCGCCGGCGACGCTCGGGCCGCCGATCTGGGAGGTGGAGCGCACCATCTCCAGGATCGCGTTGCCCTCGACCAGGCGGTCCTTGCCGACCAGGAACGGCAGGTAGCTCTGGTACCCCACGTCGAAGAAGACCGTGCACACCCCGCAGAGCAGGCCCACCACGTACAGCTGCGGCATCCGCAACGTGTCGCTCCACCACGCCAGCGGCACGGAGGCGAGCAGGACCGCCCGCAGGAGGTCGGCGACGATCATCGTCTCGCGCCGCCGGAGCCGGTCCACGAGAGCCCCGGCGGGCAGTCCGACCAGCAGGAACGCGGCGGTCTCGCAGGCGGCGAGGACCCCGACCTCCAGCGCGGTCGCGTCGAGCGTGAGCACGGCGACGAGCGGTAGCGCGAGCAGGGTCACCTGGGTGCCGACCTGGCTGATGGTGTCGGCGGTGAAGAGCAGCCGGAAGTCGTGATCGCGGAGCAGGCCGAGTCTCACGGACCCACTGTCGATGACTGATTGGGAAAAGTCAATCGCTAGACTCGGACGATGCGGCGACCAGCGACCGACGCGGAGGCCAAGGCACTCGCCTCCGGCGTCCGCCTGCGCATCATCCGGCTCTGCCTGGACCGTGCGCTCACCAACAAGGAGATCGCCGAGCGGCTCGACGCCAACCCGGCGACCGTGCTGCACCACGTCCGGACGCTGGTCGCGACGGGGTTCCTGGTGCCCCAGGAGGAGCGCCGCGGGCCGCGCGGCACGCGCGAGGTGCCCTACCTGTCGACGACCAAGTCGTGGCAGCTCAGCCTCGGCGACCAGGGCACGGGCACCAACCGGGCGATGCTCGACGCGTTCAACGACGAGCTGGCGCTGCTGGACGGTCAGGCCGACACGGTCAACTTCGCCCGGCTCGGGCTGCGGCTCACCCCGGCGGAGTGGCAGGAGCTGCAGGACCGCTTCCAGACGCTGCTCGACGAATACGCCGGCCGCGAGCGCACCCACGGCCGACCTTATTCGATCTTCCTCGCCATGTACGAGGACCGCTCACGCGACTGACGCCTGCCAGTTGGCCCACCGGTCGAGCGCGCGGAAACCCATCGCCTCGTTGATCGCGATCATGTGCGAGTTGACCTCGGCGTTGAACGTGTCGACGATCCGGACCGCCGGCTCCTGGGCGCGCATGGTCTGCAGGTTGACCAGCTTGGAGATCAGGCCGAGCCGGTGCCCCCGGTGCGCCGGGTCCACCAGGGTGATCTGCTGCCATGCGTGCCAGTCGACGGTCTTGCTCAGCCGTAGCGCGCTCAACGCGACGAGCCGGCCGGTCGCGTCGTGGATGACGCCGGTCTCGTACGGGCGCGCACCGTAGCGGGCGCGCGTCTCGTACACCCGCCGCAGACGATCGGCGTCGACCTTCTCCGCCTCCAGGTCGAGGTCACCCTTCGGCGCCTCGTCGAGGAAGGAGCTGTCCAGCAGCGCCATGTCCTCGAGCAGCTCCTCGGGCGGCGTGTTGCCCCACTGCACGGTGCTGTAGCCGGCCGCCTTCGGCCAGCTCGTGGCGAGCAGCCTCGCCAGCTCGGCATCGTCGGCGGTCGACAGGTCGAGCCGGCGGCGCACGTCCATGAGCTTGTTGTCCAGGCCGAGCGCCGCGGCGAACGGCGCCGAGGAGCCGGTCGGCGCGTCACCGGCGTCGGTGATCACGCTGAACCCCATCACCGTGGTGCGGCCACGGGCCAGGCCGAAGCCGACCGCGTGCCGGAACAGCGCCCGCCCGACGCCCCGCCGCCGGTGCTCCTTCAGGACCAGCACGTCGAGGAACGATTTGTTCAGATTGTCGAATATCGGGAAATCCGCCTGTACGAGGCCGACCGCGAGACCGTCGCGATACGCCAGGAACGTGTGCCGGTCCGTGCCCGGCATCGGCAGGCGGACCCGGACCTCGTGCTCGGCGCGACAACTCGGCGGGAAGTCCGGCAGGTCGGCGAGGATCGCCTCGTTACCGATGGTGAAGGCCGCGTCGACCGCCGCCGGGTCATCGGCGTCCAGCTCGACGATGCTGAGGTCCTGACTCATGCCCGCCAGCGTGGCGCAGAGGCGCATCGACGGACAACAGATATATGGGGACCGGTGGAAATGGTCGAGAGGACGCTCGCCAACACCTCCGGTGTTGTGGTCGCGGGCCTGGACCAGGGTCCGGGCCTCGCGGCGACACGTCCTCCCGCACCGAGCATCCTGGCGCGCGGTCCTGAGGTCGTCAAGTCCCTCGCCGGGTGGCTTCTAGACGCACGGCTTGAGCGCGATCACACTGCGTCGCGACCAACTCCGTCGATCGGCTGAGTCACCCCTCGTCCAAGGAGTGAAAGCGCTCTCTCGGCCGCACCCGAACCGATACCGTCCGTCACGGCGCCGGTGGGTTGCGCGAAAAAATCAGCCCTCAGCCGAACTGGCCCGGACCTCAGCTCACCAGCCCGGCCTCGCGGACGGACTTCAGCGAGGGCTTGACCCGGTGCGTCGGGCCGACCGTGCCGGCGACCGCGTCGAGGGTCTTCAGCCCGTCGCCGGTGTTGAAGACGACCGTCTCCTTCGACGGGTCGAGCCTGCCGGTCTCGACCAGCTTCTTCAGCACCGCGGTGGTGACCCCGCCGGCGGTCTCGGCGAACACGCCGGTCGTGCGGGCGAGCAGCTCGATGCCGGCGCGGATCTCGTCGTCGTCGACGTACTCCATCCAGCCGCCGGTGCGCCGCACCGACTCCAGCGCGTAGACGCCGGCCGCCGGGTCGCCGATGTTGAGCGACTTGGCGATGCCCGTCGGCTTCACCGGCACGATCTCGTCGGTGCCCTTGTGCAGCGCCACCGCGATCGGGTTGCAGCCGGCGGACTGCGCGCCGAACACCGTCCACTCCGTGTCGGGCACGAGCCCGATCTCCACCAGCTCGCTGAACGCCTTGTCGATCTTCGTCAGCAGCTCGCCGCTGGCCATCGGGATCACGACCTGCGCCGGGATCCGCCAGCCGAGCTGCTCCGCGACCTCATACCCGAGCGTCTTGGACCCCTCGGCGTAGAACGGCCGCACGTTGACGTTGACGAACGCCGTGTCCTCGAACTCGTCGGTCTCGGTCAGCTCCGAGCACAGCCGGTTGACGTCGTCGTAGGAGCCCTCGATCGCCACGACGTCACCGCCGTACACGGCGCTCATGACGACCTTGCCGGGCTCCAGGTCCGACGGGATGAACACCGTCGACGGCACCCCGGCGCGCGCCGCGTGCGCGGCGACCGAGTTGGCCAGGTTGCCGGTGGAGGCGCACGAGTAGCGGGTGAACCCCAGCGCCTTCGCCGCCGTCAGCGCCACCGAGACGACCCGGTCCTTGAACGAGTGGGTCGGGTTGGCCGAGTCGTCCTTCACCCACAGCGCGCCGGTGATGCCGAGCTCCTTGGCCAGCAGATCCGCCTTGACCAGCGGGGTCAGCCCCGGGTCGAGGCTCACGCGGCTGGCGGGGTCGGTGCCGACCGGCAGCAGCGGCGCATAGCGCCAGATGTTCTGGGGGCCGGCTTCGATCTGCTCGCGGGTGACCCGGGCGAGCGCCTCGGCGTCGTAGCCCACCTCGAGCGGGCCGAAACACTCGTAACAGGCGTGCTGCGCAGCGAGCGGGAACTGGGCGCCGCAGCCACGGCAGACCAGGTGGCGGGCGGGAGAGTCGGTGAAGACGCCGAGCGTCGAGGTCATGGAGGCCTTCCTCTCATCTTTCCCAGGTGCATGGCCTTGCGCACCGGGACGGATTTGGCACCTACCGCGACTGGCCTCAGCGTCGAGACGTGTCGCAGGGGTTGCCGGGGCTTCATCGGGCCGTATCCCTCTGCCCCTCTGGATGAGGTATTCAGTTGTGACGTGCTGTTCGCGTGGTTCGCATTCGAGTGTAAGGGCCGACACGGGTGCCGTTGTATGAGTCATCTCACGAGATGGACCTGACTACGGTTTCACTCATGCATCCCGACGCGGCGGACTGGTTCGCCAAGCGCACCTCGACGTGGCGCGACTGGCCCCTCACCGACCTCTACGACCGCAAGGGCGACACCCGGATCAGCGTCGTGCTGCCGGCGCTGGACGAGGAGCCGACCGTCGCCGAGATCGTCACCGGCGCGCGCACCCTCATGCCCCTCGTCGACGAGGTGATCGTGGTCGACTCGGGCTCCGTCGACCGGACCGCCGAGGTCGCCCGCCAGGCCGGCGCCACCGTCCACCACCGCGACGACATCCTCCCCGGGACCGGCTCCCGCCCCGGGAAGGGTGAGGTGCTCTGGAAGGCCCTGGCCGTCGCCACCGGTGACATCCTGGTGTACGTCGACGCCGACCTCACCGACTTCCGGCCGCACTTCGTCACCGGCCTCCTCGGCCCGCTGCTGGACGACCCGGCCACCCAGATGGTGAAGGCCTTCTACGACCGCCCCCTCCTGGACGTCTCGGCCGGCGGCGGCGGGCGCGTCACCGAGCTCGCCGCCCGCCCGCTGCTCAACGCCTACTTCCCCGCCCTGGCCGGCGTCGTGCAGCCCCTCGCCGGCGAGTACGCGGCCCGCCGCTCCCTGCTGGAGTCCCTGCCCTTCGCCGCGGGCTACGGCGTCGAGACCGGCCTGCTCATCGACACCTACCGCACCGCCGGCCTGGACGCGGTCGCACAGGTCGACCTCGGCCAGCGCACCCACGGTCACCAGGACACCGCGGCCCTGGGCCGCATGGCCGCCACGATCCTGCACACCATCCACACCCGGGTCACCCCCGGCGCCCCGGTCTGGCCGACCCTCACCCAGTTCGTCCGGCGCGCCGGCACGGTCACCCCCGCCGACCACCCGGTCGCCCACCCGGACCGGCCCCCGATGACCACGATCCCGGGCTACCGGAGGCCGCTCGCCTAGCCGTTTCCCGTCGCTGGTACGCCGTGCGCAGGCCCGCGGTCAGAAGGGGTCGGTGGCGGGGGTGAAGCCCCAGAGCGTCGAGGTGGTGATGGCGGCGCCGGCCAGGGCGGTCAGGACGGCGAGCCACTCGGCGGCCAGGAGCCAGATGGGGGTGTCGATGACGGCGGCCGGCGGGTCGCCCGTCAGGGTGGCGACCACGACGACCACCGCGACCAGCGACAGCAGGACCAGGGTCAGCACCACGGTCAGGCGCAGGGCCCAGTGGCCGAAGGTGCGGCCGGTGGCGAAGAGCAGGGCGCAGACGGCGACCAGCGACGCGGCCGAGGCCGACGCCAGGGCGCCGATGAGGGTGAAGATCTGGGCGGTGAAGACCTCGGCGGGGCCGCTCATCGCGTTGGTGGAGGCGACGTAGGAGGTCCAGGCCGCCACGTTGGCCTGGTCGTAGTAGAGGGTGCCGGAGAGCGCCGCGAGGCCGAGGACGAGAAGCCAGGCACCGCGGAGCGCCGAGGTTCGCATGGACCGGCACCCTACCGGTCAGTACGCGAGACGCATTCAGCTCACCACGTCTTTTCGCAGAAAGCGCCACCACGCGAGGGAGAAGAAGACGGTGGCGTAGGCGAGGGAGGCGATGCAGCCCTTCACGATGTCGTCGGTCTGCAACGGGGTGGAGAGCAGGCCGAGCCAGGCGTCGTTGTAGTGGGTGGGCAGGAAGTTGCGGAGGTTTCCGAGGGCGGTGATCTGGTCCAGGATGCTGGACAGGATCTGCAGCAGCACCGCGCCGCCGACGGCGCCGAGCGGGGCGTCGGTGGAGACGGAGAGCAGGAACGCGAGCGAGGCGACGACCAGGAGCGACACGCACAGGTAGCCGACGATCTCCAGCAGGCGGACGACGCTCGTGCCGGCGGCGATCTCCCCGCCGATGGGGGCGTTGAGCGGGGCCCAGCCGTAGCGCAGGGTGCCCGCCAGCATCGCGGTGCCGACCAGGACCAGCACGGCGAGGAGGCAGTAGAGCAGCGCCGCGGTCACCTTGACGCCGAGCAGCCGGGCCCGCGGGACGGGCATCGCCAGCAGGTACCGCAGGCTCCCCCACGACGCCTCGCTCGCCACCGTGTCGCCGCAGAAGAGCGCCACGACGACGACCAGCAGGAAGCCGGACGAGACGAGCAGGGTGAAGAGGGTGAAGTTGGCCCCGCCGCCGGTCGCGAGGTCGGCGAGGCGGGAGAACTCGCCGTTGTTGCCGCCCTCGTCGTCGCCGCCGCTGTCGAGCTGGAAGGCGACCAGGATGATCAGCGGCAGCAGGACCATGAAGCCGAGCGCCATCTGCGTGCGGCGGCGGGCCGCCTGGCGGCGGATCTCCGTCCACAGCGAGAGGGTCGCCCCCGGCCGGTACCCCGGCGCACCGCCGACCACGTCGACACCTGACGAAGAAGTACTCATGACCGCTCTCCACTGGCCTTGGTGTCGCCGCCGACGAGCGACAGGAACGCGTCTTCGAGCCGCCGCCGCGGCGTCACCCGGTCGACGCCGACGCCGGCCCGGACCAGCGCCGCGACGACCTCCGAGCGCGGCACGCCGTCGATGTCGACGACCAGGCCGCCGTTGCTGCCGGCCGGGATGACCGTGCGGACGCCGTCGAGCTCGTCGAGGACCTTCGTGGCGGCGTCCACGTCGGAGACGTCGATCTGGACGGTCGGCGAGTCGCCGACGATGTCGTCGACCTTGCCGGTGGCCACGACCTCACCCCGGTGCATGACGACGACGTCGGTGCAGGTCTGCTCGACCTCGGCGAGGAGGTGGCTGGAGACCAGGACGGCGCGGCCGCCGGTCGCGTACCGGCGCAGGACCTTGCGCATCTCGGCGATCTGCGGCGGGTCGAGCCCGTCGGTGGGTTCGTCGAGGACGAGCAGCTCGGGGAGGCCGAGCATGGCCTGCGCGATGGCGAGGCGCTGGCGCATCCCGTGGCTGTAGGTCTTGACCCGCCGGTTGACGGCGGTGCCGAGGCCGGCGATGTCGAACGCCTCGTCGAAGTGGGCGTCGTCGAGCGGCCGGCCGGTCGCCGCCCAGTACAGGTGGAGATTCTGCAGACCGGTGAGGTGCGGCAGGAAGCCGGGCCCCTCCACCAGGGCGCCGACCCGGGACAGCACCGGCGCGCCCGGCAGGAGCTGGTGGCCGAAGACGAGGATCTCGCCCTGGCTCGGCCGGGTCAGCCCCATCAGGACCCGCAGCGATGTGGTCTTGCCGGCGCCGTTGGGGCCGAGGAGGCCGACCACCTGCCCGCGCTGGACGGTGAAGTCGACCTTCGCGACGGCGACGAAGTCACCGTACGTCTTGCGCAGCCCCCGCACGACGAGCGGCGTGTTCACGTGCTCGGGGTCGATGCGGCGCTCGATCCGCCGGGCGCGGGCGCGGGCGACCAGGATCGCGACGGCGAGCCCGACCACGATGAGGGCGACGAGCGCGGCGAGGACGTAGCGCCAGATGACGTCGGGGTTGGCGATCGGCGTGCCGGCCACGTCGGGCAGGGTCAGCGCGCCGTCGACGGCGACCTGGTAGACGAGCGGGTCCGGCGGCGACCAGTACGCGCTGTCGGCGGCGGCGACGGTGACCCGGACCCGGCTGCCGGCCTCGAACCGGTGCACGACCGCGGGCAGCGTCACGGCGATCGGCTGCGCGTCGGCGATGTCCTTCGGCAGCCCGGTGAGGCGCACCGGCGCGATGAGCCCGTCCGGGATCGACGGGGCGCCCTTGGCGGGCACGTCGTAGAGCTTGACGAAGAGCACGGCCTCGCCGGTCGGCGACGCGGCCCGGATGCGGACCGTGGGCGCGCCCGCGACGTCGAGGGTGTCGGGCAGCGGCGCGGAGGTGTAGTCGGCGTGCTGGCCGGGGATCTCGGCGGACACGCCGTTGCCGAGCAGGCTCGCGATGTTGGCGATCGGCAGCGAGGAGATCGCGGACGGGGTGCCGTTGGGCGGGTTGGCGATGCTCGTCGGCACGCCGATCAGGGCGACGCTCGCGGTGGAGGTGCCGCCGGTGCCGGGGTAGGTCGACGTCGACGACGCGGTCGTGACCAGCCCGCGGCCCCGGGCGTTGAGGCCCGACACGCGCGAGTAGGTGAAGCTGGTCGGCGGCGCCTCGCCGTTGCCCTTGACGTAGTGGTCGAGCCACTGCGCGGTCAGGTACCGCAGCCGGTCGACCTCGGACTGCGGCCCGGTGCCGCCGTCGTGCCCGCCGGTGAACCACGCGACCCGCACCGGGGTGCCGGCGGCGGCGATGCCGCGGGCGTTGGCGTCGCTCTCGCTGAGCGGGAACAGGGTGTCGACCTGCCCCTGTACGAGCAGCGTGGGCGCCTTGATCTGGTCGAGCACGGACGCCGGGCTGGACCGGCGCAGCAGCGCGATCGCGTCCTTGTCGGCCTCCCCGGTGGTGGCGATGTCGAGGTACGCCTCGCAGACGTCCTTCGCGAACCGTCCGCACTGGGCGTCGCCGGTCGGGGTCCGCTGCGGGGCGGCCTGGCTCGTCAGCGCCGAGCTGTCGGTCAGCGCGTTGCCGGAGCCGAAGAACAGCCCGGCCCACTGCTTCTTGAACACGCCGCCGGACGGGTCCTTGCCGGTGGCCTCGGGCAGGAAGGCCCGCGACAGGTCGTTCCACGTGATCATGGGCACGATCGCGTCGACCCGCTTGTCGTGCGCGGCGAGCAGGAGGGCGAGGGCTCCACCGTACGAGCCGCCGACCGCCGCCACCCGCGGGTCGCCGGACGCGTCGGTCTGGATGTCGGGCCGGGCGGCGAGCCAGTCCAGCAGCCGCTGGGCGTCCTTGACCTCCCAGTCGGGGCTGTCGAGGTGGATCTCGCCAGTGGAGTTGCCGAAGCCCTGGGCGGTCCAGGTGAGCACGGCGTAGCCGAGGTCGGCGAAGTCCTCGGCGTCGGACTTCACGCTCCGCTTGGTGCCGCCGAACCCGTGCGCCAGCAGGATGGCGGGCTTCTTGCCGCTCTTCTTCGGCAGGTACAGCGTCGTGTCGAGGGTCACCTCGGTCGCGTCGTCGGGCCCGGTGCGCACGGTGATGCGCTGTTCCTGGGTGCTGAACGTGGCGGGCGAGGGGACGACCGCCCAGCCGACCAGGCCGACCAGCAGCAGGGCGGCCACCGAGCCGGCGATGACCCTGCGCCGGTTGAGACGCGGTAAGAGACGCATCGGCCAAACGTACGCAACACATGTTGCGCGATGTCGAATTCCTCAGCAGGTTCACAGCAAGCGGGCGAGTTATACGCTCGGTGCGTGGCCGCGACCTTGACGCTCACCGCCAGCCTGCGCCCCGCGGCCCTGGACGCCCGCCGCGGCGTGGTCCGGCTCCACCCCGAGGTCCTCGCCGCGCTGGGCCTGCGCGCCGGGGACCCGATCGCGCTCACCGGCCGCCGCGAGTCCGCCGGGATCGCCGCGGTCGCCGAGGCCAGCGCCAGCCGCGCCCTGCTCTACGCCGACGACCTCCTGCTGGGCAACCTGGGCCTGCGCGACGGCGGCCAGGTGACGGTCGCGGCGGCGCCGCTGCGGGCCGCGGCGTCGGTGACCCTGTCCGGGCCGCCGGAGATCGTCGGGGTCGTGTCGCCGGAGATGCTGCGGCTCGCGCTGCTGGGCAAGGTCGTCACCGTCGGCGACAACGTCTCCCTGCTGCCGCAGGACGTGTCGCTGACCTCGCTGGACCCCGGCGTGTTCGAGGCGGCGCGGCGCAGCCTGAAGAACACCGTCGGCTACGGCTGGACCAGCGCCCTGCTCACCGTCGTCGCCGCCGGCCCCGGCGCGGGCGCGCTGGTCACCATGGACACCGCCGTCGGCTGGCACCACGGACACGCCACCCACGCGCCCGGCGGCCTCGTTCCTGTCGCGCCGCCGGCCGCCGCGCCGGAGGCGGTCGCGCTCGACGACCTGCCCGGCCTCAGGGCGCAGGCCGAGCAGCTGGGCGAGCTGCTGGACCTCGGCTTCCACCACGGCGAGGTCCTGGCGAGGCTCGGCACGACGGTGACGCTGGGGGTACTGATCACCGGCCCGGCCGGCTCCGGCAAGTCCGCCGTGGTGCACGCCGTCGCGGCGAGCGTCGGGGCCCGGGTCGTGCCGCTGTGGGCGCCGGAGCTGGCGGCGCTCACCAACAACGCCGCCGCCACCCGGCTGCGGGAGGCCGCCGGCGAGGTGCGGGCCGCCCGCCCGGCGATCCTGCTCGTCGCCGACGTGGAGGCCCTCGCGCCGCGCGACCAGCCGGGCCCGCTGTCGACGGTCTTCCGCCAGCTGATCGGCGAGCTCGTCCGCGAGGGCGAGGCCGTCGTCTGCACGACCAGCCGCCCCGAGGCCGTCGACCCGTCCCTGCACTCCCCCGCCCTGCTCGCCCACGGCATCGCCGTCCCGCTCCCCGACGCGGCCCTGCGCCGCGAGCAGCTCGCCGTCCTCACCCGTGGCATGCCGCTCGACGGCGACGTCCGGCTCGACGACATCGCGGCCCGCACCCCCGGCTTCGTGGCGGCGGACCTCGCCGCGTTGTCGCGTGAGGCCGGTGTACGAGCGGCGCTGCGTCACCGCCGCGACGGGGACGGCACCGGCGTGCTGATGGCGGACTTCGAGGCCGCCCTCGAGGTCGTGCGCCCCACGTCGATGGCCGAGTCGTCGCTGGAGCTCGCCAAGGTCACCCTGGACGACGTCGGCGACATGGTCGAGGTCAAGCAGACCCTGACCGAGTCCGTGCTGTGGCCGCTGTCCTACCCGGACGCGTTCTCCCGCCTCGGCATCGAGCCGCCCCGCGGCGTCCTGCTCTACGGCCCGCCGGGCTGCGGCAAGACGTACCTGGTCAAGGCGATCGCCGGCACCGGCAAGGCCAACGTCCTGTCGGTGAAGGGCGCCGAGCTGCTGTCGAAGTGGGTCGGCGAGAGCGAGCGCGCGGTCCGCGAGCTCTTCCGCCGCGCCCGCGAGGCGGCCCCCACCCTCGTCTTCCTCGACGAGGTCGACGCCCTCGCCCCGACCCGCGGCCAGGCCACCGACGGCGGCACCACCGACCGGGTCGTCGCCGCCCTCCTCACCGAGCTCGACGGCGTCGAGTCCCTGCGCAACGTCGTCGTCATCGGCGCCACCAACCGCCCCGACCTGGTCGACCCGGCCCTGCTGCGCCCCGGCCGCCTCGAACGCCTGGTCTTCGTCCCGCCCCCGGACGCCGACGCCCGCACCGAGATCCTCCGCGCCGCCGCGAAGTCCGTCCCCCTCGCGGCCGACGTCGACCTGCCCGCCCTGGCCGCGTCGCTGGACCGCTTCTCCGCCGCCGACTGCGCCGCCCTCATCCGCGAGTCCGCCCTGGCCGCCATGCGCGAGTCGCTGGAGGCCACCGAGGTCACCGCCGTCCACGTGGCCCTCGCCCGCGACCGCGTCCGCCCCTCCCTGGACCCGGTCCAGGTCGCCTGGCTCGCCGCCTACGCCGAACAGCAACAGGCCCGCTGAACGCCGCGGCAGCGGCGAGCGCCCAGCGACCGCGAAACGCGGCGGGCGGTCAGCGGCGGCGGGAGCGGGAGGCGCGGAGGCGGCGGAGGCGCTGGACGACGACAGGGTCGTGGGCCAGGGCCAGCGGGTCGTCGAGGAGCGCGTTCAGCAGCTGGTAGTAGCGGGTCGCCGACAGGTTGAAGGTGTCGTGGATGGCCTGCTCCTTGGCGCCCGCCTGGCGCCACCACCGGCGCTCGAAGGCGAGGATCGCCTTGCTGCGGTCGTCGAGCTCCGGGGGCTCCTCGGCCGTCGCGAGATCGGGGCCCGTGTCAGGGTCCGCGTCGGGGTCCGACACGTCGGTGTCGACGAAGTCGTCGGGGTCCTGGGTCGGGGGCTGCGCTGGGACCCGGGCGGCGGTGAGGTCGTCGCGCTGCATCGCCCCACAGTACCGGCGGGAGGGGTCAGGCGGTCACGATCTTGACGCCGGCGGCGGCGAAGGCGGCCAGGGTCTCGGGGGTGGCGTTGAAGTCGGTGACCAGGGTGTCGATGCGGTCGATCGGGCAGATCCGGGCGAACGCGTGACCGCCGAGCTTCGAGCTGTCGGCGATGATCACGACGCGGCGGGCGCGGGCGACCATGAGGCTGTTCATCGCGGCCTCGCCCTCGTGGTGGGCGGCGGCGCCGAGGGTGACGTCGAGCGCGTCGACGCCGAGCAGGGCGATGTCGAGGGTGACGTCGCGCAGGATGTTGCCGCCGAGCGGGCCGACGAGCTCGAAGGACTGCGGGCGGACCACGCCGCCGGTCACGACGATCTTCATGCGGGAGCGCACGAGCAGCTCGTTGGCGATGTTGAGGGCGTTGGTGACCACGGTGAGCTGGGCGTCGTCGACGCCGCCGGTGAGCTCGGGGCGCACCGCGAGCGCGCGGGCGACCTCGGTGGTCGTCGTGCCGCCGTTGAGGGCGACGACCATGCCGGGCGAGACCAGGGCGGCCGCGGCCGCGCCGATGCGCTGCTTCTCGGGTGCGTGCTTCGCCGTCTTGTACCGCAGCGGCAGGTCGTAGGAGACGCCGTTGGCGACCGCCCCGCCGCGGGTGCGGGTGATCATCTGCTGCTGCGCCAGCTGGTCGAAGTCGCGGCGGATCGTGGCCTGCGAGACGTCGAGGCGCTCGGCCGCGTCCTCCACGCTGATGCGCCCGCTGTCGGTGAGGATCTCGAGGAGCGCATTCCAGCGCGCGTAGCGGTCCACGAGCCCCTCCCTGCGCGTACGGTGCGAGATGTGTGCACAATAATGCGCGAAACTACGGGTAAACGCAAAGGCAACTGCTCAAACTAACCCGAGGGGTACGGTTGCCAGCCTGCCCGACTGTGCGCAATGATGCGCGAACCCGCCCGGCTTCATGCCACATCGATCAGCGCGAGGACGAGCTACACATGACGCAGACCGTGATCGCCCTCGATGTCGGGGGCACCGGGATCAAGTGTGCGCTGGTCGGCGCCGAGGGTGAGGCGACACACCAGGTCCTGCACGCCGAGCGGCACGCGACCGGCCGCGAGCGGGGGGCCGAGGCGGTCATCGCGACGATCCTCGACATCGCCGAGGGCCTCGCCGCCACCGCGCGCGCGAAGGGGCTCGACCCGCGGGCCGCCGGCCTCGCCGTCCCGGGCGTGATCGACGAGCGCAACGGGATCGCCGTCTGGGCCGCCAACCTCGGCTTCCGCGACGTGCCGCTGAAGGCGCTGCTGGAGGAGCGGCTCGGCCTGCCCGCCGCGCTGGGTCACGACGTGCGCGCCGGCGGGCTCGCCGAGGCGCGGCTGGGCGCCGGGCGCGGCCACTCGTACGTGCTGGTCATCCCCATCGGCACCGGCATCGCCGCGGCGAACGTCGTGCACGGACAGGTCTACACGGGCGCGCACGGCGCCGCGGGCGAGATCGGCCACATCGTGGTGCGCCCCGGCGGGCCGATGTGCGGGTGCGGGCAGCGCGGCTGCCTGGAGTCGATCGCCTCCGCGTCGGCCGTCGGTCGCCGGTACGGCGAGCACGCCGGCCGTCCGGCCACCGCCGAGGACGTGGCCCGGCTGGCCGCGGAGGGCGAGCCGGCCGCCGTCGCGGTGTGGCAGGAGACCATCGACGCCCTGGCGGACGGCCTGATGACGGGCATCGCCCTGTTCGACCCGGCGGTCATCGTCCTCGGCGGCGGCCTCGCCGAGGCGGGCGAGGCACTGCTCGCCCCGCTGCGGGCGGGGGTCCACGCCCGCGTCACGTTCCACCGCGAGCCGGAGATCACCCGCGCCGCGCTCGGCGACGAGGCCGGCTGCCTCGGCGCCGCCCTGCTCGCCCTGGACGCACTGCAAGACCAGCGCAACGACAGCACAGGAGGAACGGCATGACGGTGGTGTCCGGCGTACGGGTGATCGCGGGCGACCGCGTCATCGACAACGGCTTCGTCCGGGTCGAGGGCGACCGCATCGCCGAGGTCGGGCAGGCCTTCACCGGCGCGGCCGACGCGACGGCCGGCACGGTGGTGCCCGGGTTCGTCGACATCCACGTCCACGGCGGCGGCGGCGCCACGTTCACCACCGGCGACCCCGAGGCGGCCCGCGTCGCCGCCGCGTACCACCTCGGCCACGGCACCACGACGATGCTGGCGAGCCTCGTCACCTCGCCCCCCGACCTGATGCTGTCCGCCACGAAGGCGTTCGCGCCGCTGGTGGGCGAGGGCGTCCTGGCCGGCGTGCACTTCGAGGGCCCGTACCTGTCGCAGGCGCGGTGCGGCGCGCAGAACCCGGCGCACCTGCGCCACCCTTCGCTGGACGAGCTCAACTCGCTCATCGACGCGGGCGAGGGCGCCGTGCGCATGGTCACCGTCGCCCCCGAGCTGCCCGGCGCCCTGGACGCCATCAAGCTCCTGGTCTCCCGCGGCGTCGTCGCCGCCCTCGGCCACACCGACGCCACCTGGGAGGAGACCCTCGCGGGCGTCGACGCCGGCGCGACGGTCGGCACCCACGTCTTCAACGGCATGCGCCCGCCGCACCACCGCCAGCCCGGCCCGGTCTTCGCCCTTCTCGGCGCCGCGCCGGTCACGTGCGAGTTCGTGGCGGACGGCGTACACCTCCACGACGGCACCCTCGCGTTCGCCGCCTCCGTCACCGGCCCCGCCCGCGCCGCCCTCATCACCGACGCGATGGCCGCCGCCGGCATGCCCGACGGCGAGTACGAGCTGGGCGGCCAGAGCGTCGCCGTCGCCGACGGCGTGGCCCGCCTCACCCGCGACGGCTCGATCGCCGGCAGCACGCTGACGATGGACGCCGCCTTCCGCCGCGCCGCGGGCGCCGGCCTGTCCCTCGTCGACGCCTCCCGGATGGCCTCGGCCACCCCCGCCGCCGCCATCGGCCTCGCCGACGACCTGGGCACCCTGCGCCCCGGCCAGCGCGCCGACCTCGTCCTCCTGGACGACGCCCTTCACGTCACCCGCGTCATGCGCTCCGGCGCCTGGGTGTCCTGAACCGGGCCTGACCAGCCGGCGAGCCGGCGCGGCAGCGGGATCGTGTCCCATGGGACCCGTTGCAGGATGCGGTCGAGGACGAGGCCCAGGCAGATGGCGGCGAGGCCGTCGGTGACCCAGTGGAAGC
Source organism: Dactylosporangium sp. NPDC049742 (assembly GCF_040674675.1). NCBI lineage: Bacteria > Bacillati > Actinomycetota > Actinomycetes > Micromonosporales > Micromonosporaceae > Dactylosporangium > Dactylosporangium sp. NPDC049742. The sequence goes on from NZ_JBFANF010000012.1 coordinate 16,850, forward strand.
TCAGGTAGGTCGTGGTGAAGAGCACGATCGCCGGGGCGCCGTAGCGGATGGCGCGCAGCTGGCCCGGGCGGAGCAGGCCGCCGAGGAGGATGGCCAGCACGCCGTACCAGACGATGGCGTTGACCACGTGCCCCGAGGGGTAGGACAGGCCCGTGTCCACGTGGAACAGGTACTCGGGGTGGTCCGGGTAGTCGGAGCTGGCCGCGAGCCGGTCGGTCCACAGCTTCAGCGGGCCGATCGTCGGGTACATGATGACGAAACCGCCGATGACCGGCAGCGCGGGGCGCACGGAGTGGGTGCGCCAGCCGACGAACAGCGCGGCCAGCACGGCCAGGGGGGTGAGGACCTGGCCGCCCTGGCCGAGGTAGTTGAAGACGCGGGCGGTCCAGTAGGCCCACGAGGGGCGGTGCGCGTCGACGAGGTCGCGGACGGCGAGGTCGAGCGACAGCAGCGGCGTCCGGAGCGCGAGCGCGACGGTGATCGCGGCGAAGAGTGCCAGGAGCACCAGGTCGAACCACAGGGCCGGGCGCACGTTCCGCATGTCGGAAGACGCTACCCGACGGCGGGAACGGCGCCCGGACCCTGCACAGGACCTTTACACGAGGTTCCTGATGTCCGCCGCGATGCGGTCCATGCGGACGCCGGAGTTGGGGCAGCCGCCGAAGTGGTGCAGGGCGATGACCTTGTTGGTGCGGCGGGAGATGACGGGCGAGCCGGACGAGCCGCCGTCGGTGTCGCAGTAGTACGACATGTCGGTGTCGACGTCGTAGCCGTTGTACGCGGGGTTGGCGACGGCGCAGTTGCCGGAGCGCTCGCTGCTGTCGTACGTGGTGATCACGGTCGGCATGCCGCGCGGGTGCTGCGGGATGTAGAGCTCCTCGCCGCGGACGGGGGCGCGGTCGTCCATCTGGAGGTAGCCGAAGCGCGCGACCGCGTCGAAGTTGCGGACCGTGAAGAGGGTGTAGTCCAGGACGTCGTCGGTGGCGAGGACCTGGTCGGCCATGACCTTGACCGGGCGCAGGGTGGGGCCGCCGCCGCACTGCGCGCACTCGTAGTTGAACCACACCTCGGTGTTGCGGGCCTCGCGGGTGGTGGTGAAGCAGTGCGCGTTGGTCATCATGCGGTTCTTCGCGCCGACCCGCCACGCGGTGCACAGCTCGACGCCCTGGATGAGGATCCGCGCGACCGGCTTGGAGTTGGCGTACGCGACGGGGTCGGCCGACTTGTAGCAGGCGGCGTTCTCCTTCTCGTCGCTGTCGCAGATGCTCTCCGTGTGCGGCGCCGCGGCGGCCAGCCGCTCGGCGGCGGCCTGCTCGGAGGGGGTCTGGCCGCGGGCGATCTTGTCCACGCTCAGGCCGAGGCCGGCGAGCTTCGACTTGATGCCCAGCGGGTCGCCGGCCCGCTCGACGCTGACCGTGGCCGACTCACCCGAGACGGACATCGTCCAGTTGTCCATGTCGCGGAGCTGGGCCGCGCTGTACCGGTGGACCTCGCCGCCGGTCGCGTCGCTGACCTTGACCGTGTCGCCGGGCTTGAGCTGCAGCCGGGAGAAGTGGACCTTCACGTAGTCGGCGCCGGGGTAGCGGAACGTCGACGCGTCGCCGGCGATCGGCTCGATGACGCCCGACACCGTGGCGGCGGGATTGTCGTGCGCGGGCGCCGCGAACGCGGACGCCGTCGCCGGCTTCTGTGCGGGGGCGAACGAGGTCGCGGCCGCGACGCCCGCCCCGGCGAGCGCCACGATGGCGCACGCCCCGGTGACCAGCAAAACCCTACGGCGCATGAGCGCGATCCTCCCGATGGTCCGCATGAAGGAACCGCCCGGACTGTTAGGGGTAAATCGGGCGATCCGCCTCATTCAACGACGGATCCGGTGTGGAGGAGGCGGGAAGTCAGGGAGTTGGGTCGACCGTCCCGCCGGTCTGAGCCAAAAGGTTGCCCAGCCCCACCCGGGTCGCCACCACGATGAGCAGGTCACCGGCGCACAGCACGTAGTTCGGCGGTGGGCTCCAGAGGGTCTGCCGTCCGTCGTCGGTGGTGACCGCCAGCAACCGGACCTCGCCGACGTCCTCCGCGGAGCCGACCGGCCCGCCGTCGAGGTCGGAGGCGGCGACCACCGGCACCTCGGCCAGCAGCAGCACCTTGCGGTCGACGGGGATGGTGCCGATCACCTCGCGCTCCAGCAGCGCCGCCGCGAAGGCCGGGGCCGCGAGGAACGACACGCTCCGCGAGGCGGTGATGCCGAACGCCTGCTGCACCCGGTGCGCGAACGCGCCGTCGAAGAGCCGCAGCACGACCCGCAGGTCGGGCTTGAGCTCGCGGCTCTCCAGGGCCGCCTCCAGGTTGGCCTGGTCGTCGGTGGAGACCACGACCAGCGCCCGGCTGGTGTCCACCGACGCGGCCCGCAGCGTCGCGACGCGGCTGGCGTCGCCGACGATGAACGGCACGCCGCGGTCGCGGGCGGACTGGGCGCCGCGGGCGTTCTCGTTGCGGTCGATGACGACGACGGGCACGCCCAGGTCGACGAACGCGTGCATGACGCGGGTGCCGACGTTGCCGAGCCCGACGAGCACGACGTGGTCCGACAGCGGCTCCCGCAGCCGGCCGAGCGCGATGGCGAGCTTCGCGTTGACGATCGTCTCGACGACCGCGGCGGTGATGACCGGCACCAGCGCGATGCTGACCAGGCTCAGCAGGACCGTGACGAGCTTCTCGGGCCAGCGCGCGTCCAGGTCGGGGCCGGCGCCGACGAGCTCGGACAGCAGCGTCACGTAGGCCGCGTCCCACCACGGGACGTCCCTGAAGCTCGCGATGATCGCGGTGCCCGCGGCGAGCAGCCCGACCATGATCAGTGAGGTCGTCCAGAGCCGGCGGCCGACGAGTCCCTGGTACGCGCGGAACGGGTTGCGCAGCCACCGCCAGCGCCGCCGCCGGCGCAGTTGGCGGATGTCGTCCTCGCGGGCGACGACGGTGCTGACGGGCTCGCCGGTCGCGACGGCCAGCACGAGGTCCGCGGCGCCCTGGTCGGCGGGGAGCAGCACCGGCTCGCCGTCGCCCTCGGTCACCGCCAGCCCGCAGATCACGTCCTCCGCCCGCACCTCCGGGCGGCGCGCGACGAAGAGGGTGCGGCGCGCGACGCGGACGTGCACCGGGGCGACCTCGCCGAGCGCCTCCGACACGAACGCGGGCGCCGCCATCTGCGCGTCGGACAGGACGCGGAGGTCCGCGAAGTTGCGCCGGACGCTCTGCCCGAGGCGCAGGTTGAACATCCGGATGACCAACCGCAGCCCGGGGTTGATCTCCTGGGCCTGCAGCGCCGCGTCGAGGTTGCCGATGTCGTCCTGCTTGACCAGCGCGAGCGCGTCGGCGGTCGCCAGCCCCGCGAGCTCGAACGCGTCCCGGTCGGGGTTCGCGGCCTCGATGACCCGGCCGCCGCGCTCGCGCAGCAGGCGGGCGATGTCGGGCCCGTGCCGCCGGTCGACGCTCGGCAGGATCGCGGTGACGTGCACCCCGTACTGGTGGATCAGCTCCTCGATCAGGCGATACGCGAGGGGGTCGTCACCGCAGACGACGATGTGTTTCGTGGCCGCGAGCCGAGGGGGGCGGCGCGGATCCGAGAAGGGCTCGACCCACCACGGACGGGTGATCGCCTGGGCGTGGGGAAGGCCGCTGCGGAGCCGGCGCATCAACCACGATTCGGACTCCACGGGGCGATCCTAACGAAGATCACCAACGCCCGGGGTCCCGCTCGATCGACAACTGCCGCGTCACTTTGTCCGGGTTGGTCGTTGAACAGGCGATCGGATTTGTCGACCAGATTGGTTAACGAGGATGAACACGTGGTTTCGCCGGGCGGTCGGCACCGTCGGTGTGGCCGGCGGCATTTTGCTGCTCGGTGCCGGTGCCGCACACGCCGATGACGCCCTGGTGCCCGGCCAGCTGGACGATCTCTTGTCGCCCGCCGGCGGCCCCAACAACCAGTCGCTGCAGCTCGAGGCGCACGGCTCCCGCATCGACACGAGCGCGGACAGCGGCACGCAGGCGGGCCGCCGCACCACCTCCACGCAGCTGAGCAGCCCCCAGCTGCCGAGCGTGCTGGACATGATCCCGACCGAGATGCTGGGGCTGCCCCGCGCGACGTCGAGCAAGGTCTCCACCCTGCAGTCGGCGCCGAACCAGCTGCCGGCCGAGGACTCGGTGGCCGCGCTGCCGCTGGTCGGTTCGCTGCAGCAGTTCGGTCTGCCGGGGGTTTCCGGTGTACCGGTCGCCGCCGGTGACACGCTGCACGGCACGTCGATCGCCGACACCCGTACCGCGTTCCCGGGCGAGGCCACGAGCCTCCCGCTGGGCAACACCGCCGGCGGGCTGCCGCTGGTCGGCGGCCTCGGCGGCGGCACGGGCGGCCTCCCGCTGGTCGGCGGGCTGCCGGTGCAGGGCACGCTCAAGCCCGTCGACGACCTCGCCCTCCCGGTCGGCACCGGCGGCAAGCGCTCGGGCAACCAGCGGGTCCAGCGGATCTCGGGCACGGAGGCGGACTCGGGCCTGCCCATCGGCGAGCTCCCGCTCGGCGGCAGCGACGTGCTGAAGAACGACTCGATCACCGGCGTCCCGGTGATCGGCGGCGTCGGCCCGACCCCGGGCGTCAGCACCACCGCGGTCGCGAACCGCCTCGTGCCCACGACCGGCGCGCTGCCGCAGGCCGCGAGCCAGCTGCCGCTCGTCACCGAGAAGACCTACGCGCCGCGGCACGCCTCGGCGTACGCCCCGCGGCACTCCGCCGGCGCTTCGGCCTCGGCCTCGGCGGGTGCTTCGGAGGAGGCGCTGCCGGTGGTCGGCGGGCTGCCGCTGCTCAACGGCATCGCCGGCGGCAACCTCCCGCTGGTCGGCGGGCTGCTCGGCGGCAGCTGACCGTCCTCGCACGAGGAACGGCCGGCGGTCGCCCGCCGACCGTCCGCACGGAACGGCCGGCGGTCACCCGCCGACCGTCCACATGAGAAGGGCCGGCGGTCATCCGCCGGCCCTTCCTCACTTCCGCAGCGGCGCCCCGGCGGCGTGCAGGTGGCGCAGCGCCTGCGAGTAGGAGTCGACGAACGTCGCCGACAGGTACGGCACGCCGATCTCCGCGCAGTACCGCTCCACGATCGGCTGCGCCTTGCGCAGGTTCGGGGTCGGCATGTTGGGGAACAGGTGGTGCTCGATCTGGTAGTTCAGGCCGCCGAGCAGCACGTCGACCAGGACCCCGCCGCGCACGTTGCGGGAGGTGAGCACCTGCTTGCGCAGGAAGTCCAGCTCGTCGTCGCCGGTCAGGGTCGGCATGCCCTTGTGGTTCGGCGCGAAGGTCAGCCCCAGGTACAGGCCGAACAGCCCCTGGTGGACCGCGATGAACGCGACCGCGATCCCGGGCGACAGCAGCGCGAAGACGGCCACCAGGTAGGCGGCGAAGTGGCCGTACAGCAGGAAACCCTCGAGCTTGGAGCGCTTGGTCCTGCCGATCGCGCGGGCGCTGGACACGTGCAGGTTGAACCCTTCCAGCAGGAGCAGCGGGAAGAACAGCACCGCCTGCCAGCCGCCGATGAGCCGGGCCAGGCCCTTGGCCTCGCGCGCCTGCCGGGTCGACCAGACCAGGATGTCGGGCGCGACGTCGGGGTCGTGCTCCTCGTGGTTGGGGTTGGCGTGGTGGCGGGTGTGCTTGTTCATCCACCAGCCGTAGCTCATCCCGATGCCGAGGTTGCCCACCAGCATGCCGAGGATCTCCGAGATCCTGGACGTGCGGAACACCTGCTTGTGCGCCAGGTCGTGGGCGACCAGCGCCACCTGGGCGAACGCGACGGCGAGCAGCGCGGCGGCCAGCAGCGCCCACCAGGACGAGCCGATGAGGGCGAGAGCGGCCCACCCACCGGCGTAGAGGGCACCCACCAGGGTGAACCGCAGGGCGTAGTAGCCGGGGCGGCGGTCGAGCAGACCGGCCGCACGGATGTGGCGGGACAGTGTCGTGAAGTCTGAGGTGCGGTCGGCCAGCAGCGTCATGCGTCAAGCCTCGCGAGCGCGGGCCCCCGGAACGAGCCGGGCAGCCCCGCTGTTTGTGGTGGTGCTGCCCCTACCCTCAGGCCCCGTTAGGGTTGGAAAGGTGCCAGTGCTCATCGGCTCCTACGCCGACCAGATCTCGTTCTTCGACGACGACTTCAAACCGTCGGCGCCGCCGATCCGCGCGTCGTCGCCCTCATACCTGGCCGCCTCCGCCGACGGCGGTGTCATCTACACGGTGGCCGAGCTGGACGAGGGCCACGTCGCCGCGTTCCGCCTCGACGGCACCCCGCTGGGCTCGCTGCCGACGGGCGGCGCCTCGCCGTGCCACCTCGCGGTCGCCGGCGGGTTCGTCCTGTCCGCGAACTACCAGGGCGGCAGCCTCTCCGTCTTCGCCCTCGACGCCGACGGCGGCCTGGCCTCGCGCACCGATCTCGTGCAGCACACCGGCAGCAGCGTGCACCCGGACCGGCAGAGCGCGCCGCACGCCCATCAGGTGACCGTGCGCGATTCCATGGTGTACGTGGTGGACCTCGGCCTCGACGAGATCGTCCACTACCGCCTGACGTCCTCGGGCGTCCTGGAGCGGCAGCGCGCCACGTCCGTCACCCCGCCGGGCAGCGGGCCGCGGCACCTGGTCCTGCACCCCGACGGCCGGGCCTTCGTCGCCAACGAGCTCGCCTCGACGGTCGCCGTGCTGGACCGCGGGTTCGAGGTCCTCGACGTCCAGCCGTCGGTGCTGGTCCCGCCCGCGGGCGACAACTTCCCCAGCGAGCTGCTGCTGTCGGCCGACGGCACGCGCCTCTACGTCGCCAACCGGGGCAACGACACCATCACCACGTTCGCCGTGACCGCCGACGGCCTGTCACCGCTCGACGAGGTCTCGACCGGCGGCACCTGGCCCCGCCACTTCGCCCTGCTCGACGGCGCGCTCGCCGTGGCCAACCAGCACTCGGACACCGTCACGCTGCTGGAGCTGGACCCGGCCACCGGCGTCCCCCAGCCCGGCCGGACGGTCCTGGAGCACCCGTCCCCGAGCATGGTCCTGCACCTGCGCTGAGGCCCGCCTCAGGCGCTCGCCTCCTTGACCACCATCGGCTCGGCGTTGAACTGCATGGCGTCGAGGGCGGCCCGCAACCTGGGCAGGTCGCCCTCGGCCAGCTGAAACGACGCCCGACAGATCTTGTCCACCCACAGCGACACCACCACCGTGCCGCGCATCGGATGACACGTCACCCGCATGGTGCGGTCGTCTCCCCGCACGTCCTCAAACACGTCGCCCGACTTGGGCAGCGCAACCAGCTCACCCATGTCCTCAATGCTGCGACACTGAACGCTCGTTCTACAAGCCTCCGGGCGGCTTCTCCCCCACCGCGTCATCCGCCGCAGCGCCGACCGCACGGTCCCCGGCCGCTCCCTCGCCAGGCACGAGGGCGCATCGCGCCGGATGGAGGCGGGCATCCGCCGGCGCGGCCGGTCTCAGGCGGCCTCGGTCAGCGAGGCGTTGCGGGCCTCGAGGACGGCGCGGATGTCCTGGGTGCGGTCGGGGTCGGGGGTGGCCGCGGGGTCGGTGCCCGGGCGGGCGGTGTCGGTGACGCGGGCGTTCTTCGTGCGCTGCTGCGGGACGCGGCGCTGCTTGCGGGTGACGGTGGAGGCGGTGATCGCGGACTGGCGGGCGGCGTCGAGCGTGTCGCGCAGCTCGGCCGCCTCCTCGGCGACCCCCGCGGCCTCCTCGGTCAGGGCCTGGGCGGCGACGACCGCCACGTCCGCGGCCTTCACGGCGGCGCGCTCGGCCGCGGCGGCCGCGTCGTACAGGCGGCGGGCCCGGCTCTCGGCGGAGCGGCGCAGCTCGATCTCGCGGGCCTGCAGCTCGTGCAGCGGGTCCCAGCCGGACGCGCCCTTGAAGACGGACTCCAGGGCGTCGACGGTGATGTCGCCGCGCTTGAAGGCGGCCAGGGCGGCGCGGGACACCTCGCGCTTGCCCTCCTCGTCCTCGTCGGCGCCGTCGCCGGAGGTGGCCGCGGCGGCCGCGTTCAGGGCCTCCTCGTATGCCTTCTGCGCCACGTCGAACGTCGTCCAGGCCACCTCGCGGGCCTGCTGCGCGGCGAGGGCGCGGGCCTGGGCCTCGCCGACCTCGATCTGGGCGCGCTTCGCGGCGGCGGCGGTCGCGGCGGCCTGGCGGATCAGCTCGCCGGCCTCGACCCGGAGGCGGGCGCGCTCGGCGGGGCTGAGGCTGGCGTCGGCCTCGGCGACCTCGGCCCGGCGCTCGGCCCGGTCGATGCGGGCCAGGCTCCAGCGGGACAGGATCGCGGCGAAGAGGATGAACAGCACGATGACGCCCATCAGTGCGGCCCAGACCACGAGGGCGCCGGTGACGGGGTCGAGACCGAGGATGCCCCTGCCGCCGTCGAGGGTCCAGGGCAGGCCCTGACCCGAGGATGACCCGTGCGTGGCGGGTGCGGAAAGAGCCACGGCGCGACCTCCGGCTGTGCGTGTCGCTACAGCGTAAAGGTCATGACCCGGGCAGAGCGACCCATCGAAGGGTGACAATCCGATGAAAACCCGGACACGAATTGTCACGTCCACGCGTAAAAGGCCCGGTCAGCAGGGGTGACCCGGCGACGGACAGTGATGATCACCACGGCGCAGTCGGCTAGTTGTCACCAGAACGTGATCGTGGCTGGTAAATCGGGTGTCCCGCCGGTGGGTGATCGCTAACGTGCCCGCCATGTGCTTGCGTGTCGTGCTTTCGCCGCCCATCCGCTAGCGGGCAGGCGAACGACCCGGAGAAGCGCCACGGCCTCGCGCCGCGGCGCCGGTGACGGCTGCCCGAATCCCCAGCTCTGGCAGCGTCACGACAATTCGGGAGTAAGACATAAATGGGACATAACAGAGGACTACTCTGTATCGCATTCGCGGGACTGGCCTGGGGTGTCGGCGGGTTTGTCGCCGCCGTTCTGTACGACCGCAGCGGACTCGGCCCGATCGCGGTCACGTTCTGGCGGTACCTCGGCGGCATCGCATTGCTCGCGGCCATTCGGCCATTCCAGCAAAACGGACAAAAACCACTCAACAAGCGCCGGCTGGTCGTCAACGGGCTGGGCATGGCGCTCTACCAGACGGCGTACTACGTGGCGATCGACCTCACCGGCGTCGCCGTCGCCACGGTCGTCGTGCTCGGATCGGGGCCGGTGCTGGTCGCGATCGGCGACCGGGTCCTCTTCAAGGAGCGCGTCAGCGTCCCGACCGTCGCCCTCGCGGTGACCGGCCTCGTGCTGCTGGTGGGCGTCGACACCGTGGACGCGGCGGGCCTCGCCGTGGCGTTCGTGTCCGCGGCCGGCTACGCCGGCGTCACGCTGCTCAACCGGGCGGGCAAGGAGGACCCGTTCGACTCGGCGCTCGGCGGCTTCGCGGTCGGCACCGTGGTGCTGCTGCCCCTGGCGCTGCTGGAGGGCCTGCTGCCGACCAGGGGCGGGACCGGAGAGACGGTGGCGCTGCTGGCGTTTCTCGGGGCGGTGCCGACCGCCCTCGCCTACGCGCTGTTCTTCGCGGGCCTGACGGTCGTGAGGGCCACGACCGCGGCGGTCGTGGCCCTCGTCGAGCCGCTCGCCGCGGTCGCCCTCGGCGTGCTGGTCCTGCACGAGCCGCTGACGGGCTGGTCAGCGGCGGGTGCCGGACTGTTGTTGCTGTCGGTCGTGATCGGTGGTCAGTTGGAGCGCCGCAGCCGCACGACGGCCGTCACCGCGAACGCCCCCACCGCCACGGCCGCCGCCAGCCCCCACCACCAGAGGTGGGAGGACTCCCGTTCCGGAGCGGCGGCAGCCGCTGCGGACGCGGGTGGCGGCGACTGTGCGAGGCGCGACGTCACGACCGCCGTGGCCGAGACCGGGTTCGCGCCCGGCCCGGTGACCTTGACGGTCCACGTGCCCGGTGAGAGCACCGGGCCCGAGGTGTAGAAGCCACGCCCCTCCGCCGCAGCGTTCAGCTGCAGCGGACCCACCGTCCGGCCGCCGTCCGCCGAGGCGGTCAGCACCAGACGGATGTCGCCCTCGGCGGGGCGGCCGTCCGCGCTCAACGCGCGGACGGTCACCCCCTCGGCGCCGTCCCCGGCGACCTCGAGACTGAGGTCGCCGGGGGCGAACGTCAACGCCGCCATCATCAGCAGCGCGAGCACAACCTTCACAGCTTGCCGTTCTTCTTCACCCGGCTCGGGTCCACGTCGAGCCGGCCCGTGCCCTGCAGGGACTTACCGGCGTTGGCCTTCACGCCGGCGTTGCTGGGCGGGGTACCGCCGAGCCGCAACGTCATCGCGTCCGCGTCGCGGATCAGCGTGTCGCGCACCTCGGCCTCGGGCACCAGCTTGGCGGTCAGCAGGCCACGGAAGGTCGCCAGTTCCTTCAGCGCCTTCGTGTCGTTGCCGTTCGCCTCGAACTTGCGGACCTTCGCGAGCTGGTCCGACAGCTGGGTGTACGCCTTGTTGGTCAGCCGGCTCGTAGCCTTGAACCGGTCCAGCAGGTTCTGCATGTCCCGGAACGAGGTGGTGACGAAGAACCGGACGGTGCTGGTGGTGGCGTTGCCGGCGTTGTCGGTGCCGACGACGACCAGCTCGTGCAGGCCGAGGTCGAGCTCGTACATCGCCTGCAGGGTGCCGGTCTGGTAGGCGCCGCCGTCCAGCGAGCCGGTGACGGACCTGATCCCGGAGACCGGGTCGATGGCCTGCCAGGTGACGCGGACGTCCTGGCTGTCGCCGTAGAGCTGGCCGTCGGCGAGGCCGGCGACGATGACCGTCGGCGCGGTGCCGTCGATCTTCAGGATCGCCGACTTGAGCGTCTCCGCGTTGCCGGCCGCGTCGGTGGCCTTGTAGAGCAGCTCGTGCTGGCCGTTGCCGGTGACGTTGACCGGCGTCGTGTACGGCGTCCAGGGGCCGCCGTCCAGGGACCACTCCACCTTCGTCACGCCGGAGCCGGCGTCGGTGGCCGCGAGGGTCACCGGGGTGGCCCCGTTGTGCCAGCCGGCGTCGGACGCCGGCGCGAACGCCGCCGTGGTGACCGGCGCGGTCGCGTCGATCTTCACGGCCGCCGTCTGCACGGCGGAGACGTTGCCGGCCTTGTCGGACGCGCGGAACTTGACGCTGTGCGTGCCGTCACCGCTGACCGCGACCGGGGCGGTGTAGGCCGTCCAGGTGCTGTCGGCGTCGACCTGGTACTCGATCTTGTCGACACCCGAGCCGCCGGCGTTGTCGGTCGCCGCGAGGGTCACGGTGACCGGCCCGGTGTACCAGCCGTTCGACTGCGGACCATCCACAGTGGACGTGGCGACGGGCGCCGTCGTGTCCACCACGGCGGTGCTGATCCGGAAGTAGTCGAACGATGCCGGCTTCGACGCCTTCTGCCCGGCGCCGAGGGTGTACAGGCCCACCTTGGCACTGTTCGCCACCGCGGCGTTGGTGAGCGGCTCCAGCGCGGTGTAGGTGACGCCGTCCGCCGAGTACGAGGCGGTGTAGACGTTACCGACCTTGGCCAGCCGCAGGTACCAGACCGCGGCGGTCAGGTTGTTCGCCCCGGGCTGCGGGTTCTGCACGGCCCCGGCGATCTCGCTGCGGAACTCGATGCGCCGCGAGACCGTCTGACCCGCCTGGTTGTCCGCGACGAAGTCGAACTTGACGTAGTTGTCGTCGTCGCCGTAGACGATCAGGCCGCCCTGCTGGTACTGCTCGTTGAACAGCGATCCGTCGATCTTCGTGTCCAGCGTGAAGTCACCCGTGGGCGCCTTCTGCAGGATGAAGTTGGACGGGTTGGAGTTGTCGGAACCGTAGACGTCGCCGTTGGGGACGTCGATCTGCAGCGCGCCGTTGCTCACCCGGTACTTCGTGGAGTCCTCCCGCACGATGGCGTTCCACCGGCAGTGGTCCAGAGTGGACCCGGTGAACTCGTCGTTCGGGTTGACCGCGCCGGCCGGCTCGTCCGGGACCAGCTGGAAGTAGTCGAAGCTCGCGTTCACGACCGGCGCGGTGGTGCCGCCGTTGAGCGCGAACAGGCCGACCTTCGGGTTGGCGATCCCGGCGAGCGCCGCGGACCGTCCGACCGGGGTGAACGTGGTGCCGTCGGTGGAGTAGGACGCGGTCAGGTTGGTGCCGTCGGAGGCGATCCGCACGTAGTACGTGTCACCGGCCTGGGCGTTGATCGCGTCGGCGCTCTCGTTGCGTGGCGTGCCGGCGCTCTCCCGGATGAACTCGACCCGGCGGGAGCCGCTGTAGAGCAGGTCGACCTTGGCGTAGTTGTCGTCGTCGCCGTAGACGATCAGGCCCGCCTGCTGGTAGTTCTCCGCCGCGGTCAGGGTGACCTTGGTGGTGGCCTGCCACGCGCCGCCGGGTGCCGGCTGCAGCACCAGGTTGGTCGCGTCGTTGCGGGCGCCGTAGAGGTCGCCGGCGCCGGTCGGCAGGATCAGCGAGCCGCCCGCGACGGAGAACGTCTGGTTCTCCCGGACGACCGTCCACTTCGCACGGTCCAGCGAGGACCCGAGGAAGTCGTCGGACTTCGCGCCGAAGCAGGACGTGTTCGGCGCCTCCGCCTTGACGGTGACGCTCTTGTAGCCCTTCGCTCCGCGCGCGTCGGTGACCGTCAGCGTGGCGGTGAAGGTGCCGGGTGCCGTGTAGGTGTGGTTCGCGTTCGCGGTCGTGGCCGAGCCGCCGTCACCGAAGTCCCACGCGTAGGTCAGCGGCGTGTCGCCCTCGGCGTCGGTGGCGGAGCCGGTGAACGCGACGTTGAACGGCGCGGTCCCGGTCGGCGGGGCGGCGGTCGCGGTGACCACCGGCGGCGCGTTGTCCGTCACGCCGCGGCCGATGAAGTCGACCCAGTTCACGTTGTAGCCCGCGCCCGATCCGGTGGCGATGAAGTACAGCGGCCCACTGGAGGTGCTCGGGGTGACGTCGAGGGTCAGGTCCACATAGGTCTGCCAGCCGCCCGTGCCCGGCACCGCGACGGAGCCCACCACGGGACCGTCGAGCGCGCCGGTGCGGACCTGGATCGTGCCGCCGCTGGCGTTGTTGGAGGCGGCGCGGATCCGCATCTGGGTGATGCCGGTGAGGTTGGCCGGGGCGAAGGAGAACCAGTCGCCCTCCTCGACGAAGCCGATGTTCTGGAAGCCGCCCTGCGGGTCACCGGTCGTCTCGGTGCGCACGCCCGGGTCGCCGCCGGCGGTCGAGCCCGGCACCCGCCCGGTGGCCGCGAAGTACTCGGCCTGCTTGCGCTTCGGCTGCAGCTGCACCAGCGACCGCCCGGTGAGCGGAGCGGCACCGCCGGCGCCACCCTTGTCCACATAGGACGCCTCGATGACGGCGAACACGTCGGCGTCTGCGCCGTGCCCGCTCGCCAGGGACGTCTGGACGGTGCCGCTGCAACCGGTCAGCTGGTTGAGCGGGTGGGCGTGCTCGTCGTGGCCCAGCAGGTACTGGACCTGGACCTTCGAGCAGTCGACCGTGCCGTCCTCCGGGTCGGTGACGGTGACGGTGAACGCGACCTGGTCGCCCCACTCGTAGAAGCCGCCGTCGGGCGGCAGCGTGATGGTGACCTTCGGCGCGGTGTTGCCGACGGTGACGGGCACGTTCGCGGTGCCGCTGCGGCCCTCCGAGTCGGTGACCGTCAGCTGGGCGGTGAAGTTGCCGTTGCTCGTGTACGTGTGGGTCGGGTTGGGCTCGGTGGACGTGCCGCCGTCGCCGAACGCCCACGCGAACGTGATCTGCTGCCCGTCGGGGTCGCGGGAGCCGGCGCTGGAGAAGTTCACCGCCAGGGGCGCGGGGCCGCTGGTCGGGTTGGCCGCCGCCTGGGCGATCGGGGCCCGGTCACCGGCGATGTAGTCGATGCGGTAGACGCCGGAGTCGTCGTTGTTGCCGCCGAAGCCGGTGCCCCACTCGATGAGGTAGAGCGAGCCGTCGGCGCCGAACTCCATGTCCATCGGCCGGATCGTGCTCATGCCGGCCAGCAGCTGGTTGATGTCCACAAGGGACTTGCCGTCGGCGCTGACCTGCATCGTGTACAGCTTGTTCTGGTTCCACTCGCCGAAGATGGCCTTGCCGTCGTAGTACGCCGGCCACTTCGTCTCGGAGGTGGACTCGGCGTTGTAGCGGTAGACGGGGCCGCCCATCGGCGCGCCGCCGCCACCGATCTCGGGGAAGCGCGGGTTGGCGTCGTAGTCGTAGTCGACGGTCGCCGCGATGACCGGCGGCAGGTTCGTCAGACCGGTGTTGTTGGGCGAGTTGTTGACCGGTGCGGCGCAGTCGAACGCCGGGCCGGCCGGGCCGGACGGGAACGTCCAGTCGCGGTAGGGCACGTTCGCGCCGGTGCAGTACGGCCAGCCGTAGTTGCCGGGCTGCCCGACGATGTTCCACTCGACGGTGTTGCCGGGGCCGCGGTTCGGGTTGGGCTGGCCGGCGTCGGGGCCGTAGTCGCCGACGTAGAGCGTGTTGGTCTTCGGGTCGACGCCGATACGGAACGGGTTACGGAAACCCATCGCGTAGATCTCGGGCCGGGTCTTGGCCGTGCCGGCCGGGAACAGGTTGCCCTGCGGGACCGTGTAGGTGCCGTCGGCCTGCGGCTTGATCCGGATGACCTTGCCGCGCAGGTCGTTGGTGTTGCCGGCGGAGCGCTGCGCGTCGTAGTCCTGCCGGCCGGCCCGCTCGTCGATCGGGGCGTAACCGTCGGACTCGAACGGGTTCGTGTTGTCGCCGGTCGCGAGGTACAGGTTGCCGGCGCTGTCGAACGTCATGGTCCCGCCGGCGTGGCAGCACGTGTTGCGCTGCGTGTCGACCTGCAGCAGCTGCTTCTCGCTGCTCAGGTCGATCGTGTCACCGACGGCCGTGAAGCGGCTCAGCACGTTGCGCGGGCCGCCGCCGTTGGGCGCGTAGTACAGGTAGACCCAGTGGTTCTGGGCGAAGCCCGGGTCCAGGGTGATGCCGAGCAGGCCGTCCTCGTTGCCGGTGAACACCGGGATCGTGGCGGCCGTGACGGTGGTGTGGGTGTCGGGCTTGACGATCTGCACCCGGCCGTCCCGCTCGATGTAGAACACGCGACCGTCCGATGCGGGCGCGAGCTCCATCGGGTTGTTGGTGTTGCTGTCCAGCGTGACCTTCTCGAAGCTGCTGGTCAGCGTGGCGCTGCAGTCCGACTTCAGCACGCCCGCGGCGGTCTCGATGCCGCCGAGCAGGTGCGAGAGGAACAGCGGGTCGCTGTAGGACTCCTGGGTGTGGCCTGCGCCGGTGTACCAGGAGCGCCCGCCGTCGTAGTCGCGGCACCACGAGAACGGGTGGTCCGCGCCCATGGCCCCGGTCCCCGGCGTGTAGCTGGTCTCGTCGAGGCTGGCCAGGACGTGCACCTTGCCGCGGGGGTTGGCGCGGAAGTTGTACCACTCGTCGTAGCGGCTCCAGCGGTCCGGCAGGTCCTTTGTGGACGGGTGCACCGGGTCCTCGACCTTGATGGTCGCCTGCTGCTGCGCCGGGTGGCTGGTGAAGTAGGCGCCGACGAGCTCGCCGTACCAGGGCCAGTCGTACTCGGTGTCGCTCGCGGCGTGGACGCCGGCGTAGCCGCCGCCGGCCTTGATGTAGCGCTCGAACGCGGCCTGCTGGGTGGCGTCGAGCACGTCGCCGGTGGTGGACAGCCAGACGACGACCTCGTACTTGGCGAGGTTGGCGTCGGTGAACGCGCCGGCGTCCTCGGTGGTGTCGACGGTGAAGCCGTTGGCGGCACCGAGCTGCTGGATGGCGGTGATGCCGGCGGGGATGGCGTCGTGCCGGAACCCGGCGGTCTTGGAGAAGACGAGCACGTCGAACGGTTCGACGGCCTGCGCCTGCGGCACCTGGGGCGCCTGAACGGTTTCAGCGGAGGCGACAGCCGGGAGGGCGACGGCCGCGGTCGTGGTCAGGGATAAACAGGCAAGGCTGAATAGCGCGCGTGCCGCGCGCCGGCGTTGGGTGAACACGGAGCTCCTTGTGCGGGGTGGACACAGGTCGCTGCGCAAAACGGTTCGCCGAAACCGCTGTGCGTAATGGGACCGGGGTCATCCCGCCGAGGAGTCGACCGGCCCGTGCGGTGGTTCGTTGTGTTACCTAACAAACTAGCCGCGCAGGGCGTCCCGGGATAGAGCCACACCATGCCTGGTACACGCGCCGGTCAACGGACGCAGCCCGGGAAGCCTCACCAGCCCGGCCGCGGTCGCCTCGTCGGCCGGGGTGTAGACGATGAGCCGCGCCTCGGGCGTCCCGGCGAGCAGCATGCTGGAAGTGGAAAGCCGCAGGTCACCGACGTCCCCGTGGCGGAAGACCTTCAACCGGCTGCCGGGCACCGCCACGTCGTGCGACTGCCACGCCGCCGCGAACGCCGGGCTGGCCGCGGACAGGTCGCGCACGAATTTCTCCCAGGCCGGCTCGCCGATGTGCCGGGCGAAGTTGGCCCGCATCGTCGCCGTCATCAACGGCAGCTCGTCGGCCAGGTTCACGAACGGCATGCAGCATTTCGACGTTGTGTACAAATGCCATAAGGCATTTCGCTCGCTTCCTTTCCGGCGCACGAGATCCGGAAAGAGACCGGCATAAACGGGATTCCAGGCGAGCAGGTCGTACCGTCCGTTGTAGACACAGGCGGGCAGCGTCAGGCTGTCCAGGATCAGCTGCACCTGCGGCTCGAGGGGGCAGCCGGCGGGCTGCGCGGTGAACGCGGGGACGTCGGCCAGCCGGTACAGGTGCTCCCGCTCGGCCTCGTCGAGCCGCAGCGTGCGCGCGATCGCGTCCAGGACCTGCACGCTCGCGTTGATCGGGCGGCCCTGCTCCAGCCACGTGTACCAGGTGACGCCCACCCCGGCGAGCTGCGCCAGCTCCTCCCGGCGCAGCCCCGGCGTCCTGCGCCGGAAGCCCGGCGGCAGGCCCACGTCGGCGGGGCCGATCCTGGCCCGTCGCGAGCGCAGGAACGCGGCCAGCTCGGCGCGGGACGTCGTCATGCCTCCATCTTCGGGCGGTGCCCATCCCGGTGCCAGGTGCTGCCGGTACCAGGATGAGCGGGCTCTCCTCACCGGCAGCGGCGCCGCCGGAGGGTGGCTCCATGACCGTTCTGACCGACAGCCCGCCGGCCACCGCACGGACCGGTGGCGTGCTCCTGGCGACCATCCTCGGCGGGCAGTTCATGGCCGTCCTCGACGTCTCGATCGTCAACGTGGCGGTGCCGTCGATCCGCACCGACCTCGGCGCCTCCGGCGCCGGCCTGCAGCTGGTCATCGCCGGCTACGCCATCGCCTACGCCGTCCTGCTCGTCACCGGCGCCCGCCTCGGTGGCCGCCACGGCCACGGCCGCACCTTCCGGGCCGGCCTGGCCGGCTTCACCGCCGCGTCGCTGCTGTGCGGCCTCGCCCCGTCGACCGGCGCGCTGATCGCCTGCCGCCTGCTGCAGGGGATGGCGGCCGCCCTGATGGTGCCGCAGGTGTTCAGCATCATCCAGCGCACCTTCGCCGGCCCCGCCCGCACCCGCGCCCTCGGCCTCTACGGCGCCGTCCTCGCCGGGGCGGCCGTCGTCGGCCAGTCCGCCGGCGGCTTCCTCACCGGCGCCGACCTCTTCGGCACCGCCTGGCGCCCCGTCTTCCTGGTCAACGTCCCCATCGGCGTGACCCTGCTCCTGCTCGGCCGCCGCCACCTGCCCACCGACCCCGGCACCGACACCCGCCGGCTGGACCCGCTCGGCGTGCTGACCCTCGCCGCCGCGGTGTTCACCCTGGTCCTGCCGCTCGTCCTGGGCCACGAATCCGGCTGGCCCGCGTGGACCTGGGCCAGTCTCGCCCTGAGCGCCGCCCTCTTCGCCGCGTTCGCGCTGGTCCAGCGCCGCAGCCCGGCGCCGCTCATCTCGGGCGTGGTCCTGCGCTCACCGGGCCTGGTGCCGGCGGCCCTGGCGATCCTGGCCGTGATGGCCTCCTACGCCGGCTTCCTCTTCACGCTCGGCCTGCACACCCAGTCGGACCTGGGCTACGGTCCCGCGAAGGCCGGCCTGGTCCTGGTCCCCGCCGCCCTGGCCTTCGGTCTCAGCAGCCTGAACTGGCGCCGCCTCCCGGCGTCCTGGCACCGCCCCGCGATCACCGTGGCCCTGGTCGTCGTCGCCGTCACGTACGCCTGGATGGCCTGGACCATCCGCGACGAGCGCCCGCTGGGCGTCGCCTACCTCTCGGTGAGCGCCCTCTACGGCCTGTGCCTGGGCGCCGCCTTCAGCCCCTTGATCGGGGTCGCCCTGACCCACGTCCCCCCGGCGCTCGCCGGCGACGCCAGCGGTGTCGTCGCCACCGTCACCCAGCTCGCCGCCGTCCTGGGCGTCGCCACCTTCGGCAGCGTCTACCTGTCCCTGGTCCCGTCCCCGTCGGCGGCCGCGGCCACCGACCTGGCCCTCGCCGTCGCCGCCCTCGCGGCCACCGCGGCGACCCTCCTGATCCCCAGACCGTCCCGGTGACGGTAGGCGCGTCAGAAGGGCTGGCGGGTCCACCGCTGGTTGGCGGCGCCGGTGCAGTCCCAGATGATGACCTGCGTGCCGGCGCCGGTGCCGCCGTTGGCGACGTCGAGGCAGCGGCCCGAGTTGGGGTTGACCAGCGTGTCGCCGCGGAAGGTCCACTGCTGGGCGACGGTGCCGTTGCAGGAGTAGAGCTGGACGGCGTTGCCGTTGCCCTTGCCGGCGTTGGCGACGTCGAGGCAGCCGCCGTCGGCGCGGATGCTGCCGTCCGACCGGATCGTCCAGCGCTGGTTGGTGTTGCGCGAGCCGGCCCGGTCGCAGGCGTCGATGACGGCCTGGTTGTTCTGGCCGGAGCGGTACTCCAGGCACAGGCGCGAGCCGACGCCGACGAGCTGGCCCGTCGTCACCTGGGGCGGTGGCGGCGGGGCGGAGCTGGCCGGCTTCGACGGGGACGCCGAGGCGCTCGGCGGCGGGCCGGCGGGTGCCAGGGACTTCGACCTGCTCGGCGTCGGGCTCGCCGACGACCGGGCGGCCGACGGTGACGCGGACGGTGACGCGCCGGCGTCGCGGGTCAGCTCCGGCAGGCCGCCGATGCCCGGGTAGCGCTGCGGGCTGGCGTCGGCGGAGACCGGGGTGCCGTGGTCGCCGCTGCTGACCAGCTGCAGGACGACGGCGGCGGTGACCAGCAGGATGAGGACGGCGACGGCGACGGCGCCGACCGGGTACCGGCGCCAGGCGGCGTTCCGGCGGCGGGCGCCGCGGTAGTCGGGGCCGTCGTCGGTGTCGGCGGGGTCGTCGGTGACGATCGCGATGGCCGGCGGCACGTAGTCGGCCACGGTCGGCGAGTCGTCGGCGGCCAGCAGGACCGGCGCCACCCCGACCGGCGGCGCCGCCGGTACAGCGGCATCCTCCGGCTCGTCGGCGGCCGGGTCGGGCTCGGCCGGATCGAAGGCGGCCGGGTCCACGAGCGCCGGGGCCTCTACGGCGGGCTTGACCAGCGCCACCGGCACAGCGGGCACAGGGGGCACAGGGGGTTCTTCGTCGACCGGCGGCAGCGACTCCGCGGCGCTCGCCCTGACCTCGCCGGCGAGCGTCCCGACGGTCGCCGGGTCGTCCCCCTGCTCAGGATCATCTGTGTCCGGACCGGCCGCGTCAGGACTGTCCGCGTCAAGATCGACGGTGTCAGGATCGACGGTGTCAGGAGCGGCGGCGTCGGGGGACGGCGCTTCGGACGACGGCTCGGGCTCGTCGCCCAGGGCGTCCGCGAAGAGGGCGTCGAAGTCCGGCCGGTCGTCCTCGACGGGAGTGACCGGGATCGAGGCGGTCGCGATCGCCGTGGGGCCGCCGCGCCGCTGGCGGGGGATCGCCGCGCCGGCCGGGAACGTCGGCTTCGCCGGGTTGAACGGCTCCGGCAGGAGGGGGACCTTCGCGGTCGCGGAGGCCGTCGGCGGGACGCGATGCCGCGCCGCCCGGTCCGCACGCTGCGCCGCTCCGCCCGGCTGCTCCTGCTCGTTGCCGTCTTCAGCAACGGACATACCCGGCGTGCTCCTTCCAACGTCCATCACTGCCCGCTGCACCGTAGCCTGCGAAAGCAACAACGCGCGACCGGCCGTTCGGCCCCAACAGGAGCGGTCCGTTGCGATTGGCCGGTAAGTTTTCCCGCATGGCTCCTGACGGCTGGGAAACGTTTGCTGCACAGCACGAGGTGTGGGGGCGGGTGACCGACGGCGCGGCCCACCGTGACCGCGCGGTGACGCTCGTGCGCCAGCTCGCCGCGGCGCGCAGACGGTCCGCGGCCGCGCTGCCCGACGACCCGTGGCAGGACGGCGACTTCGCGCTGCGCATGTCGGAGCAGGTGAAAAGCCTCGTCGGCTTCCTGCCGGAGGGCGAGCGGCTCAGCGGCGCCGAGGCGGCCCTGCTGGTGACGACCCCGTTCCTGCACGACGCGCTGTGGGCCGGCATCGCCGCCGCCGAGCGCGGGGTGCACCCCGGCGACCTGGAGCCGTCCCAGGACGCGTCCAGCGACCGGGCCGCGTTCGAGCGGTTCTCCCAGACCTACGCGCAGCCGCACCGCCGCGCCCTCGCCGCGATCCGCGCGGGCCGGCGGGAGGCGGCCGCGGAGCTCGGCTGGTGGCTGCTGCACCGGTGGATCGGCCGGCGCCCCGCCGCGTATCAGCCGGCGACGATCGAGGCGCTGATCAGGGGGCCGGAGGGCCAGACGCAGGACCTGGCGGGCGCGCTGGACGACGAGCCGCAGAAGCGCCTGGCGGAGCTGCTGCGGGCGATCCGCGCCGACCCGGCGTTCCTCAACCGGCACGACCGGCCCGAGGCGCTGGTCTCGCAGGACCGGCACGGCACGCGGGAGCGGCTGGTCGCGTTCCTGCTGACGATCGCCCGCTGGCTGGCGATCGAGGCGACGGTCCTGCCGGAGGTCATCGGCGAGCACCTCGGCATCGGCGACCCGGTCACGCCGGGCCAGGTGATCGAGACGGTGCACGCGGCCCGCTGGGACCTGCGCGGCGCGACGCTGGTGCTCGCCGCCGACTGCGCCCACCCCTCGATCGAGGTGGCGCTGCGCGTCCACATCGAGACGCTGAACCAGCTGCTCGCCGAGGCCCAGCGGGCGGCGGCCCGGGACGACTCCCTGGCCGCGCTGCGGCACCTGCCCAACCGGGCCGCGACCGACGAGGTGCGCCCGGCGGTCGTCGGCGGTGTCCCGGCCTACCAGTCCGCGGGTGTGCGGTTCCGGCTCGCCGAGGACCGGGTGCGGGAGCTGCTGATGGGCGAGCAGCTCTACGGCGACCCCGCCCTGGCGATCCGGGAGCTGTACCAGAACGCCCTCGACGCGTGCCGCTACCGGGAGGCGCGCACCGAGTTCCTGGCCCGCACCACCGGCGCGGCCCCCGGCGCGTGGAGCGGCCGGATCCGCTTCGAGCAGGGCGTCGACGAGTCCGGCCGGCCGTACCTGGACTGCGTGGACAACGGCATCGGCATGGGCGTCCGCGAGCTGAGCGAGGTGTTCTCGCAGGCCGGCGTGCGGCTGGCGGACCTGCCGGAGTTCCTCGAGGAGCAGGCCGAGTGGGCCCGGCTCGACCCGCCGGTGCAGCTGTTCCCCAACAGCCGGTTCGGCATCGGCGTGCTCAGCTACTTCATGCTCGCCGACGAGCTGACCGTCGAGACCTGCCGGATGGGCCGCGACGGGCAGGCCGGCGAGCGGCTGCGGGTGTCGATCGCGGGGCCGGGCAGCCTGTTCCGCATCCAGGACCTGGGGCCGGGCACCGACTCGGGCACGACGGTGCGGCTGCACCTGCGCGACGGCGTGACCGTCGCGTCGGTGGAGGAGCTGCGCAAGCTGCTGTGGGTGGCCGAGTTCGGCACCGACGCGACCGACGGCGTCGAGACCCAGCAGTGGGCGCCCGGGGAGCTGTCGGAGGCGGCGACCGCCCTCGACGACGAGGACGAGGACGAGGAGGGCGTCGGCATCGGCGTGGTCGCGGCCGAGGGGTCGCGGGTGTGGTGGTGCAAGGGCACCGGCGCGCTGCTCGCCGACGGCCTCTACGCCGGCAAGGAGATCTTCGGCGCGGTGGTCAACCTGAACCGGGACCTCGCGCCGCGGCTGTCGGTCGACCGGACGAAGATCCTGGCGTACCGCGAGGACGACGTCGACCGCCTGCTGTGGGAGGCGGTGCCGGCCCTGACCGCGCCGGGCACGACGCTGCTCGGCTACGAGTGGCTGTGCCGCCTGGCGCCGATCCGGCCGCTGGTCGCGGACCTCATCTTCGAGCAGGCGATCGAGCGCGGCCACGGCAAGTGGGACATGGACGGCGAGACCGTCGACGCGTCCGTCACCGGCTGCTTCGTGGCCAACGACGGGCCGGTCGGCGGCCCCGACGAGCTGGTCGAGTGGCGGCTGACCGCGCTCGCCGCCGGCGGGCGCTACCGCAAGGTGCTCAAGCCGGGTGCGGACTGGAAGCGGGCGCTGCGCTCCCGGCCGTCGGACGCGCTGCTGCTCAGCGTCGACGTCGACGGCACCGGCCCCTGGCTGGACCCGGTCGACATCGTGCCGCTGGTGCACCTGGTGCGGGCGGCGCGCAAGACCGGGCGGAGCGCGCCGGAGATCGCGGCCCGGCTCGACCAGCTGGGCTACGAGCCGTCGGTGGGCGCCGCGCAGGTGGGCGTCGACCCCGACGACCTGGTGTTCACCAGCCGCGACGTCGACGGGACCCGGCCCTGGATGCACCCGGACCAGCCGGTGCATCTCGTACATCTGCTGCGGGCGGCACACAAGACGGGCCGCCCCATCCAGGAGATCGTGGCGAGGCTGCGGCAGCTGGGCTTCGACGTGGACGTCGACGTGGACATGCTGCCGATCGAGCAGTTCGGCCCGAAGGACCTGACGATCGCCAGCCGGGACCTCGACGGCTCGCACCCGTGGCTCGACCCGCGGGAGCCGGTGACGCGGCTGCACATACTGCGCGCCGCGCACAAGGTGGACCTGCCGGCCGACGAGACCGCGGCGCGGCTGGCGCTGCTCGGCTACCCGCTGGAGCCCGGCTGGGAGGCGCTGACCGTCGAGCCCGACGACCTGGTGCTCATCTCCCGCGACCTGGACAGCACGTCACCGTGGCTGGATCTGCACGAGGAGGTGGCGCCGGTGCACGTGCTGCGCGCCGCCGAGCGGACCGGCCGGCCGGTGGCGGAGGTGGTGGCGCGGCTGCGCGCCTTCGGGTTCACGCTCGGGGGCAACCTCGACGCCCTGGAGACCGTGAAACTGGAGCCGGAGGACCTGCAGCTGGCCAGCCGGGACCTGGACAGCTCGCAGCCGTGGCTGGACCCGGCGCGGCCGGTGCCGCTGATCCACCTGCTGCGGGCGACGGAGGCGACCGGGCGTGACGTCGCCGACGTGGCCACCAGGCTCGCCGCCGTCGGGTACCGCGTCGACGTCGACCCGGACGCGATCCTCATCGACCACCTGGAGCCCGACGACCTGACGATCACCAGCGAGGACCTCGACGGCTCGGACCCGTGGCTGGACCCGACGAAGCCGGTCCCGACGATCCGCATCCTGCGGGCGGCGCAGCGGACCCGGCGCAGCGTGCACGACATCGCGGCCCGGCTGACGTTCCTCGGCTACGCGGTGAGCCTGCACGGCGCGGGCCCGTCGCTGGACCAGGTGGAGCCCGACGACCTGCTGATCACCAGCCGGGACCTGGACGGCTCGCAGCCGTGGCTGGACCTCGACGAGCAGGTGCCGCTGCCGCACCTGCTGCAGGCGGCCCGCCGGGTGCGCCGGCCGGTGCACGAGATCGCGGCGCGGCTGGAGACGCTGGGCTACAACGTCGACGTCGACCTCAGCAGCATCCAGGTCGACTCGGTGAAGCCCAACGACCTCCTCCTCGCCAGCACCGACCTGGACGGCTCCCGCCCGTGGCTGGACGCGAGCCAGCCGGTGCCGCTCAACCATCTCCTTGCCGCGGCGCAGAAGATCCGCAAGCCGATCGAGGACGTGTCGAGCCGCCTGCGCGCGTTGGGTTACTCGGTGCCGGACGTCGACTCCAGGCTTCCGCGGCTGCGCCCCGGCGGCGTGTAGGGGCGGCCGGCGGTTTACGTGCCGGCTTCGGCGTGCAGCGCCGGGAGGAGTTCGGACCGCGACCAGGTCAGGAACTCCTCCTGGTTGCCGCCGCCGACCTGGACCAGCGCGACGTGGGTGAAGCCGGCGTCGACGTACTTGCGGACCGCCGCGACGTGCCGGTCCACGTCGGGGCCGCACGGCACGGACGCGGCGACGTCGTCCTCCGTCACGAACGCGGCGGCGTCGTCGAACGCGCGCTGGTCCGGCAGCTCGGCGAGGACCGGCCACTGCAGGCCGAACCAGCGCCACTGGTCCAGGGCCCGCTTGCGGCACTCCGACTCGTCGGGCCCGTAGCAGAGCGCGACCTGCCCGTAGGCGGGCCGGCCCGGCAGCCGCAGCGACGCGTCGGGCGTGACGGCGACGGTGCCGTCGAGCGGCTCCGCCAGGTGCATCGACTCGTCGCCGGAGACGGCCAGGACGACCGGCACGCCCTCGTCGGGGCGGTCCCACAGCCGCGCCTCGGGCACGTCGAAGTACGTGCCGCCGTGGTGCACGGTCTCGCCGGCCAGCAGCGGCCTGATGATCTCGATGGCCTCGGCGAGCATCTCGTGCCGCTGGGTGCGGTGCGGCCACGCGCCGGCGATGTGCTCGTTGAGGTTCTCCCCCGAGCCGAGGCCGAGCGTGAAGCGGCCCTGTGACATCGCGCCGACCGTCGCCGCCTGCTGGGCCACGACCGCGGGGTGGTAGCGGCGGGTCGGGCAGGTCACCATGGTCATCAGTTCGAGGTTCTGGGTGGCGTACGCGGCGGCGCCGAGCACCGACCAGGCGAACGGGGAGTGTCCCTGCTCGACGAGCCACGGGTTGAAGTGGTCCGAGACGGCCGCGAAGTCGTACCCGGCCTCCTCCGCGCGCACCGCGTCGTCGACGAGTTCGCTGGGCCCGGTCTGCTCACACATCAGTGTGTAACCGAAGTTGACCATGGCCTCCGGATACCCCGCGTGGCGGGCGTTACGCGCCCAACCATCATTCTTGGAGAATGCCCAGCACATGGGCGAGAATCAATCGATGTCTCCCTATCTACAGGTGATCCGGCACCCTGTGCTCAACCGGGTCCTGCCGGGGCTGGTGCTCTCGGCGCTGGGTGACGGCATGAGCGCGGTCGCCGTCGGGTGGCTGGCGCTGCAGCTGGCGCCCGCGGACGCGCGGGGACTGTGGGTCGGGCTCGCCGTCGCCGCGTTCACGCTGCCCGGCGCCGTCGGCACGGTCGTGTTCGCGCCGCTGCTGCGCAACCGCGGCGCCGCGCTGCTCGTCGCGTGGGACGGCGCCCTGCGGGCGGCGCTGCTGGGCACCGTCGCGCTGCTGTCCACCTGCGGCGGGCTGTCGATCGGCCGGTACGTGGCACTGCTCGCCCTGTCGGCGCTGCTGTCGGCGTGGGGCTCGGCCGGGCGGTACACCGTGATCGCGCAGGTCCTGCCGGCCCCGCTGCACCTGCCGGCGAACGCGCTGCTCACCGCCATCGTGGAGGCCTCGACGGTGGCCGGGCCGGCGATCGCCGGGCTGCTGATCGCCTTCCTCGGCGCGCCGGCGGTCCTGGCGGTCGACGCCGCCACGTTCGCCGTCCTGGCCGTGTCGTTCCTGCAGATCAAGGCCGACACGCCGGGCACCGGGGCGGCCGGAAGGACGGCGGACGGACGCAGCGAGGGCTTCGCGGCGATCCGCCGGGATCCGCGCCTGCGCGGGCCGATGGTGCTGACGTTCTGGTTCTTCCTGCTGTTCGGCCCGCTGCCGGTCGCGATGCCGCTGTTCGTGTCCTCCGTGGACGAGATCGGGCTGGTGTACATGGCGTTCGGCGTCGGCGCGGTCATCGGCGCCGTCGTCACCGGCCACCTGCGGCGGCTGGCACTGTGGCCGGTCATGATCGGCGTGGTGATCGCCTTCGGCCTGCTGCTCATGCCGCTCGGCCTCCCGCTCCCGTTGTGGGGACACATGATCGCGCTCGGGCTGGCCGGGCTCGTGTGGGCGCCGTACCCGACGACCAGCATGTCCCTGGTCCAGCGCACGGTGCCGCCCGGGCGGCTGCCGCCGGTGCTGGCGGCCCGCGGGGCGGTGCTCGTCGTGGCCACCCCCCTGGGCACGCTGCTGGGCGCCCCGCTGGTGCAGGCCGTCGGGGCGCCGGCCACGTTCGCCGCCTGCGGCGCGGCGACCACGGCGGTGGGCCTGTTCGCGCTCGCCACGCTGCTGCGGGAGCGGCGGCGGTTACGCGACGTCGTCCAGCACGTTGCGGTAGGAGCACAGCCGCCGGGTGTACTCGCGGAGCACGTCGATCGCCTCGTCGAGGTCCTCGGTCAGCACGTCGGGCAGGTCGATGAGCAGCCGCCGGCCGTCGACCGTGCCGTAGCCGCTGACCTCGAACGCGCCCTCCCGCACCCATAGGTCGACGCCGAGGTCGACGGTGGTCCGGTCGTACCGCAGCACCACGCCGACCAGGGCGAACGGCGCCTCACCGGGTCCGATGCGACCGATCAGCTCCCAGTGCATGGGGCCGTGCGTGGCGGCGACCTGCTGCCCGTACCGCTGGAAATCCTCACAGGCGTCGTTGAGCGCACCGAGCAGTGTGGCGGCGCCACCCGATCTCGCGTCCATGATCATCCTCCTGCTGCGCGATAGGCGGCGCCCACCCCGGTCGGAGTGGTGCCGTTGCTGTAGAGACCGGTGTCGCCCGCTTTCGAGCTGTACAGGATGAACCAGGCATACCGTTCGACGAACGACAGTCCCTCGAGCATCGCCGTGGAGCTCTTCACGAAGCTGACCTGCTGGTCAACGGTCGGGTAGACGGTGCCGTTCTCGAACCGCATCAGCGCGTACTCGGTCAGCCAGATGGGCAGCTTGTACCGGTTGTACACGTTCTGCAGGTAGCGCTTGAGCTGGTTCGGCGCGTCCGGTCCGAAGTCGCCGCCGTACCAGTGCAGCGTGATGAAGTCGACCCGGTAGCCGCGCTGCTTCGCCCCGCTCATGAAGCGGTCGAGCCAGCCGCCGGGGGTGTCGCCGCCGTACGCGACGGACGGGCTGCCGAGCCGCAGGCCGGACGCCTGCAGCTTCGGCCACAGGTCGAGGACCTGCTCCGGGCTCATGTTCGACTGCTCTTTGAGGTCGGGCTCGTTGAACCCGAGCAGCACCTTGCCGTTCTGCTTGGCCTTGGCGACGTCGGCGTCGACGTTCGCGGTGCCCCACACCATCGGCACGAACTCGACGCCGCTGGTCGCGCCGAAGCTCGGCGCCGGCGACCAGTTGTAGTACCAGCCGGCCTTCATGTCCTTGACGGCCGCCTGGTTGAAGTTGACCTTGCCGTTGGTGCTGACGCCCTTCTTCGGGCTCTTCACCGCCGGCGGCAGCGCCGCTGGTGCGCTCGCGCTCCTGCTCGGCGCCGCGCTGGACGGTGGCACGCTGCTCGGCGCGGCGGCGCTCTGGCTCTGCTGTGCGGACGGCGACTCCCCCGGCTGGGACACGACCGCGGGCTTCTGCTCGCCGCTGGTGGCCACGTAGACGGCGCCGGCCGCCCCCGCGATCGCGACGGTCGCGGCGACGCCGGCCAGGGCCGGCTTCGCGGCGCCGAACCAGCCCAGGATCAGCCCCTTGAGCCCCTTGACGCCGATCGCCCCGGTCGCCAGGGCGCCGGTCTTCGTGGCCGCCGCGCTGAACACGAACGGGACCGGCACCAGCGAGATCCCGGCGAGGAGGCGCTCCGCGGCGACCATGTCGGCCCACGCCCGGTCGCACCGCTGGCACTCGCGGGTGTGGCGGGCCAGCCGCTTGCGCCACAGCGCGCTCGGCCGCCCGTCCCAGCTGGTCACGATCGCCTGCAGCTCCGGGCAGCGGGGCCGCACGGCCAGCGCCCGCACGACCGCGCGGGCCGCGTCGAGCTGCGCCTTCATCCGCTGGATCCGCACCGCCGCGTGCTGCCTCGTGATGTGCAGCGCCTCGACGACCTCGTCGCGCTCCAGCTGCCCGGCGGCCTCCAGCCACCACAGCGACAGCAGCTCCCGGTCGTCGTGGTCGAGCCACCGGGTCGCCTCCGCGACCTCCTGGCGCTGCCCCGACAGCCGCAGCCTGGTGATCGCGAGGTCGGCGAAGTCTGCGCCCGGGTCCGCGGTGTCGGTCGGGTCCGCCCAGTCACCGACCAGCGGCGCCTGGGTCTGCCTGCGGTGCCGGTCCCTGACCTGGTGCATCGCGATGGCGACGGCCCACGACCGGAAGCTCTCCGGCTCGCGCAGCCGCGGCAGCCCGTCGACGATCCGGAGCATGGTCTCCTGCACCACGTCGTCGACGTCGGCGTGCCCCTGCAACGCCCGCCCGACGATGTTGTAGATCAGCGGCAGGTACTCGGCGACCAGGGCGTCAAGCGCCCGCTGGTCACCGTCCCGCGCCGCGATCACCGTGGCCGTGCCCATCCGCATCCTCCTGTCGAACTATTCAGGAGACGAAGCAGCTCAGGGTCAATAACGCTTTCTCTTCGACTTTTTCCAGGTCACGTTGGGCTCTGTTCTCGCTACGCTCGGTCCCCGTTCGGCTTCACCGGCGCGCTGCCTTCGCGACGGGCGTGGCGGGTGGGGCAGAATGCAGAATCGTGACGACCTCCATTCAGGCGCGGATCGCCGAAGAGCTCGGTGTCAGGGAGCGGCAGGTGGCCGCCGCGGTCGAGCTGCTCGACGGCGGCGCGACCGTGCCCTTCATCGCCCGGTATCGCAAAGAAGCGACCGAGATGCTCGACGACACCCAGCTGCGCACCCTGGAGGAGCGGCTGCGCTACCTCCGGGAGATGGAGGAGCGCCGGACGGCGATCATCGAGTCGATCCGCACCCAGGGCAAGCTCGACGACGCCCTGCTGGCGCAGATCATGGCCGCGGACTCCAAGGCCCGGCTCGAGGACATCTACCTGCCGTACAAGCCGAAGCGGCGGACCAAGGCGATGATCGCCCGCGAGGCGGGCCTGGAGCCGCTCGCCGACGGGCTGCTCGCCGACCCCACCGTCGACCCGCTCGCCGCCGCCGCGGTCTTCGTCGACGCCGACAAGGGCGTCGCCGACGCCGCCGCGGCCCTCGACGGGGCGCGGGCGATCCTGGTCGAGCGCTTCTCCGAGGACGCCGACCTCATCGGCTCGCTGCGCGAGACGATGTGGGGGCAGGGCCGCCTCGTGTCGAGGATGCGCGACGGCAAGGAGGCCGACGGGGCGAAGTTCTCCGACTACTTCGACTTCAGCGAGCCCTTCACCAAGCTGCCCTCGCACCGCATCCTCGCCATGTTCCGCGGCGAGAAGGAGGAGATGCTGGACCTGGTGCTGGAGCCCACCCAGGATCCCGATCTCCCGTCGCTGTACGAGCCGACGATCGCCTCGAAGTTCGGCATCCGCGACGAGGGCCGGGCCGCCGACAAGTGGCTCAACGACACGGTCCGCTGGGCCTGGCGCACCCGCATCCTCGTCCACCTCGGGATCGACCTGCGGATGCGCCTGTGGCAGGCGGCCGAGGAGGAGGCGGTCCGGGTCTTCGCCGCCAACCTCCGTGACCTGCTGCTCGCCGCGCCGGCCGGCACCCGCGCCACGATGGGCCTCGACCCGGGCTTCCGCACCGGCGTGAAGGTCGCCGTCGTCGACGCCACCGGCAAGGTCGTCGACACGCACACGATCTACCCGCACGTGCCGCAGAACAAGTGGAACGAGTCGCTCGCGATCCTCGCCGCCCTCTGCCAGAAGCACGACGTCCAGCTGATCTCGATCGGCAACGGCACCGCCTCCCGCGAGACCGACAAGCTCGCCGCCGACCTGGTCAAGCAGTTCCCGCAGCTCAACGTCACCAAGGTGATGGTCTCCGAGGCCGGCGCGTCGGTGTATTCGGCGTCGGCCTTCGCCGCGCAGGAGCTCCCCGGCATGGACGTGTCGCTGCGCGGCGCCGTCTCCATCGCCCGCCGCCTGCAGGACCCCCTCGCCGAGCTGGTGAAGATCGACCCCAAGTCCATCGGCGTCGGGCAGTACCAGCACGACCTGTCCGAGTCGAAGCTGTCCCGCTCCCTCGACGCGGTGGTCGAGGACTGCGTCAACGGCGTCGGCGTCGACGTCAACACGGCATCCGCGCCCCTGCTGACCCGCGTCTCGGGCATCGGCGGCAGCCTGGCCGACGCGATCGTCGCGCACCGCGACGCGAACGGGCCCTTCCGCTCCCGCCGGGCGCTGAAGGACGTGGCCCGGCTCGGCCCGAAGGCGTTCGAGCAGTGCGCGGGCTTCCTGCGCATCCCCGACGGCGACGACCCCCTGGACTCCTCCAGCGTCCACCCCGAGGCGTATCCGGTGGTCCGCCGCATCCTGGCCGCGACCGGCACCGACATGAAGGCCCTCATCGGCAACGGCACGGCCCTGGCCCGGTTGAAGCCGGCCGACTTCGTCGACGACACCTTCGGTCTGCCGACCGTCACCGACATCCTCAAGGAGCTGGAGAAGCCGGGCCGCGACCCCCGCCCAGCCTTCAAGACCGCCACCTTCGCCGACGGCGTCGAGAAGATCTCCGACCTCACCCCCGGCATGCTGCTGGAAGGCGTGGTCACCAACGTGGCGGCGTTCGGCGCCTTCGTCGACGTCGGCGTGCACCAGGACGGCCTGGTCCACGTGTCGGCCCTGTCCTACACGTTCGTGAAGGACCCCCGCGAGGTCGTCAAGCCCGGCGACATCGTGCGCGTCAAGGTCCTCGACGTCGACATCCCCCGCAAGCGCATCTCCCTCACCCTGCGCCTCGACGACGAGGCCCAGCAGTCCGGCGCCCCCGGCGGCGGCCCCTCCGGCGGCCAGCGCGGCCCCGGCGGCGCGGGCTCGTCCGGCGGCCGCGGCGGCCAGGGCGGCGGTCCCCGCAGCTCGGGCGGCCGCGGCTCGGGTGGCTCGGGTGGCGCGGGCGGCGGCGGTCAGCGCGGCGGCGGCTCGGGTGGCGCTGGTGGGTCCGGTGGGTCCGGAGGCCAGCGCGGCGGCTCGGGCGGCCGCGGCGGCGACTCCCGCGGTGGCGGCCGTCAGCGCGACAGCGGTGGCCTGCAGAACAGCGCCCTCGCCGACGCACTCCGCCGGGCAGGCCTCGACAAGGGCCTCGACGGCCTCAACAAGAAGTAGCCCGCCTACAACGGCCCGGGAGCATGATTTCCCTGCTCCCGGGCCGTTGTGCAGCCACTCGCCACCGCCGAGCGCCCGCCGCGCTGGTCAGCGGAGGCGCCAGATGGTGGTGCGCATCGCGCACTGGTCTTCGAGCTTGACGCGGACCGGGACCTCGTACGTGGCGAGCGCCTCGAACAGGCGGGTGGGCAGGTAGCCGCGGCCGGGGTCGCCGACCAGGACCTCCGCGCCGCTGCGGCGCAGGTAGCCGAGGACCCGCTCGGCCACGGGGCCGCTGTAGAAGACGTCGCCGGCGACGATGACCTCGGCGTCGACCGGGACCGACGAGGTGACGATGTCGACGCCGTTGGCCCGGGCGTTGCGGGCGCACGCCGCCAGGGCCGCCGGGTCGGTGTCGACGGCGGTGACCGTGCAGGCGCCGGCTCGGGCCGCGGCGATGCCGACCAGCCCCGACCCGGCGCCCAGGTCCATGACGCTGCGGCCGGCCACGTACAGCGGCTGATCCAGCAGGAAGCGACCGAGCGCCATCCCGCCGGGCCACGCGAACGACCAGAACGGCGGGGGCTCGTCGCTGCGGTACGCACCCCCGGTGGCGTCGAACAGGCCCGCGTCCTCGGCGGCGAGGTCGAGGGTGAGCTCGGGCAGCAGCGGAAGGATCATGCCGCCGCTGCCGGGAAGCGGTGGATGTTGGACTCGACCCAGGTCCGCAGGTGCGCGAGCGGCGCGCACGCGTCCCGGCCGAGCGGGGTCAGCTCGTACTCGACCCGCAGCGGCACCTCGGCGAACACCTTCCGGGTGATCAACCCGTGCTCCTCCAACTTGCGCAGGGTGACGGTGAGGACCTTCGGGCTGATGCCCTGCAGTCGGGTCCGTAGGCTACCGAAGCGCCGCGGCCCGTCTTCCAGCGCGCCGAGGGCGAGCGCGCTCCACTTGTTGGCGAGCAGGTCGAGCATGTCGCGGCACGGGCAGCAGGCCGCGTAGACGTCGTCGGGCACGCGGCCAACAGTACCCAATGGAAACTCATCACCCTTGCGGGTAACTAGGGCGCTCTGGATAGCGTCGGCGGCATGAGTACGAACATGCCGGCCGTGATCAGCACGGCGGACGGCCTCAGGGACGTCGAGCTGCCAGTGCCCGAACCCGGCCCGCGGGACCTGCTCGTGCGGGTGCAGGCGGTCTCGGTCAACCCGGTGGACCACAAGGTCCGCAAGGGCGGCGGGGACCGGGTGCTCGGCTGGGACGCGGCCGGGGTGGTCGTGGCCGTGGGCGGCGAGGTGACGCTCTTCGCGCCGGGCGACGAGGTGTACTACGCGGGCAGCATCGACCGCCCCGGCACCAACTCGGCGCTGCACCTGGTCGACGAGCGGATCGTGGGGCGCAAGCCGCGCTCGCTGGACTTCGCGTCGGCGGCCGCGCTGCCGCTGACGACGATCACGGCGTGGGAGACGCTGTTCGACCGGTTCCGCCTCTCGGAACAGTCGACGGGCACGCTGCTGGTGCTCGGCGCCGCGGGCGGGGTCGGCTCGATGATGATCCAGCTGGCGCGGGCCCTGACCGGCCTGACCGTGATCGGCACCGCGTCCCGTGCCGAGTCGCGCGACTGGGCGCTTTCGCTCGGCGCGCACGACGTCGTACACCATGACGACCTCCCGACGGAGGTGGACTACATCTTCTCGCCGAGCACGGGCCGGCCCGGCCTGATCGAGCGCTTCGCCGAGATCCTCCGGCCCGGCGGGGCGATCACCGCGATCGACGAGCCCGAGGGACTGGACCTGCTGCCGCTCAAGACGAAGAGCATCAGCTTCCACTGGGAGCTGATGTTCACCCGGCCGCTGTTCCAGACCCCGGACATGATCGCCCAGCACGAGCTGCTGGACCGGGTCGCCACACTCGTGGACGCCGGCACCATCCGCTCCACGCTGACGACCCGGCTGGACGGCCTGAACGCGGCGTCGCTCACACGTGCTCACGAAATGGTGGAATCCGGACATATGGTCGGCAAGGTCGTGGTGGCTGAGCCGCTAGAGTGAGGGCATCTCCCCATCCCCCGTGGGAAGGATCATCGTGGACTGGCCACCGTTCCTTGAGTTCAGCGTGCCCGCCGCGCTGGCGATCTGGGTCGCCGCGGTGGCGGTGACCCTTTGGCGCTCCCGTCCCCGGCTGCCCGAGCCCGGGCCGGCGCGCACCGACCTGCCGGGGCAGAAGCCGCCGGCGGTGGTCAGCCTGATGGTCAACCGGTGGCGTTCCGACGAGGACGCGATCGACAGCACGCTGCTCGACCTGGCCGCGCGGGGCTTCCTGGAGCTGCGCGAGACCGGCGACGACCCGGTGCAGACGACGGCCCGCCTGCGCAAGGGCGACGGCCGGAGCCTGACGCCGTACGAGCAGCAGATCCTCGACCGGGTCCACCACCTGTCGGTCAACGGGGAGACGACCCTGACCAGCCTGGCGTTCGACAGCTGGACAGAGGCCCGCAGGTGGCGCCGCACCTTCTACCGCGCCGTGGTCGCCGAGGCCCGCACGCGCGGCCTCTCCACCCCCCGCCTGACCCCGAAGACCCGCCGCGCCCTGCTCCTCGGCGCGATCC
This sequence comes from Dactylosporangium sp. NPDC049742, assembly GCF_040674675.1. Lineage (NCBI taxonomy): Bacteria > Bacillati > Actinomycetota > Actinomycetes > Micromonosporales > Micromonosporaceae > Dactylosporangium > Dactylosporangium sp. NPDC049742. Next base: position 50,647 of record NZ_JBFANF010000012.1, read on the forward strand.
TGCCCGCGCTGCTCATGTTCGTCACCTGGTGGTGGGTCGACAGCGAACTCAGCGCCAAGGTCCCCGACCAGGTCACCGGCGCGATCATCGGCGCCGCCGCGGTCTACCTGGCGCAGTACTTCGTGGTCGACTTCAACTGGGCCGACCAGACCACCCCCGAGGGCGTGGCCGCGACGGAGAGCTGGCTGGGCCTGCGCGAACACCTGACAACCGTCGAGGGCGTGGCCGACCTGGCCCCGGCGGACGTCGCTTCCTGGGGCCGCGAGATGGCGTACGCCTCAGCCCTGGGCATCCTGTCCGCAGACGACGCCCTGGTCCGCCTCACCCCCGGCGCCCGCTCACGCTGACCCCTTCCGGGAGCCCAACTGATCCCTGGCACCCGCTGGCTCCTCGGGAACCCGACTGATCCCGGGCACTCGCTCACGCCGACCCTCCCGGAACCCGGCTGAGCCCGGAGCACGCTCGCGCTGACCGAGCGCGATCAGGTTGCCCCTCACGGACGCCCCAGCGCCGGAGCCGGTGATCATCGGCACGAGGCATCGACTGGCAGCGCGAAGACGCGGCGTCGCCCCAGCGGGGCGCGAAGACGCGGCATCCCGCCGTCGTCACGGACGTCCCCACACCGGCACCGCAAAACATTGGCCGCGGCGTCTTGCCCCTTCGCGGGGTTGCTTGCCCACTTCGCGGGGTCATCTTGCCCACTTCGCGGGTGTCGCGCTGGCAACCACTGATTGCCGCATCGACAACGCGACCAACGCCCTGGGACGTGGCGCCCGCCCTGTTCACCCCGGAGGTCCCGCACCGCGTTGCCCTGGATCTCGGCAAGCCCGTGGATCTCGGCAGGCCCGTGGATCTCGGCAGGCCCGTGGATCTCGGCAGGCCCGTGGATCTCGGCAGGCCCGAGGCTCTCGGTGCCGCCCCGCTCGCGCTGGCACCCGGAGCCCCACTGGCACCCGGAGCCCGCTCGCGCGGAGCCCGCTCGCGCGGAGCCCGCTCGCGCTGACACCCGGAGCAGCCGCCGGCGCCAACCAGGTGCGAATCCAGCCACTCGCGCCGACCAGGCGCGATGCCTCACGGACGTCCTCGCGCCAGCGACGCGAAACAGCGACCCGTGGACGCGGCGCGCTGCACTCTCACAGACGGCCGCGCTGGCGACGTGACCAGCGGCCCGTGGACAGCACGTCCCGCTCCCTTCACGCCTGTGCACCCGCGCTGTCGCCCCGGAGACCCGCTGTCGTCCACCCCGAGGCCCGCTGTCGCCCCGGAGACCCGCTCTCGCGCCCCAGGGCCACCGGCTTCCACCCGGAAGCCCGGAGCCCGCTCGCCTCACCCAGACAGAGCCCGCTGCGGAGCCCGCTCTCGCCCAGAGTCCCCGCTCGCGCTGGCTGGGCGCGAAGTCCCGCACGTCCTCCCGAACGGCCCTCGCGCTGGCGGCGCGAACGTCCTACCCCTCACCAACCCCACCCTCGCGCGGGCGGCGTGGAGCGGCGGGTCGTGCTGGTGGCGTGGCGGACGGTGCCACGGCTGAGGGGTTCTCGAGCGCGGCCCCACCGCTGGCAGATCGTGAAGGCACCGGCGGCGGCGTCCTGCATACCTAACGCTACACCGCACGGAAAAATTGATCTTTGGATCGTGGGCGCGCCGTCACCTTCTGTAGCGGCGGGTGGGGGTCAGGTGGCGTTGCCGCGCAGGAGCATGGTCAGGAACTCGGCGTTGGACTGGGTCTTGGAGAGGCGGTCCAGCAGCTGCTCGGTCGCGCCGCCGTTGGCTGCGGCCAGGGCCTTGCGCAGGCGGGAGACGGCCAGCAGCTCGTCGGGGTGCAGGATGACGTCGTCGCGGCGGGTGCTGGAGGCGTCGATGTCGATCGCGGGGAAGACGCGGCGGTCGGCGAGCTTGCGGTCGAGCTTGAGCTCGGCGTTGCCGGTGCCCTTGAACTCCTCGAAGATGACCGTGTCGCCGGTCGAACCGGTCTCGACCAGCGCGGACGCGATGATCGTGAGGGACCCGCCGTTCTCGATGTTGCGGGCGGCGCCCAGCAGGCGCTTCGGCGGGTAGAGCGCGTTGGCGTCGATGCCGCCGGTGAGGATGCGGCCGGAGGCGGGGGCGGAGTTGTTGTAGGCGCGCCCGAGCCGGGTGATCGAGTCGAGCAGGAGGACCACGTCGTGGCCCAGCTCGACGAGGCGCTTGGCGCGCTCGGCGGCGAGCTCGGCGATGCCGGTGTGCTCCGACGGCGGCCGGTCGAACGTCGAGGCGATGACCTCGCCCTGCACGGACCGCTGCATCTCGGTGACCTCTTCGGGCCGCTCGTCGATGAGCAGGACCATGAGGTGGACCTCGGGGTTGTTGTGCGCGATCGCGTTGGCGATCGACTGCAGGACCATCGTCTTGCCGGCCTTGGGCGGCGACACGATGAGCGCGCGCTGGCCCTTGCCGATCGGCATGACCAGGTCGATGAGCCGGTTGGTGAGCTGCCGGGGGCCGGTCTCCAGCCGCAGCCGCTCCTGCGGGAAGAGCGCGGTCAGCTTGCTGAACTCGGGCCGGCCGCGGGCCCATTCGGGGTCGTTGCCGTGCACGGTGTCGAGCCTGGTGAGCGTCGAGCCGTTGGCGCTGCCGGTGATCGCGTCGCCGTGGCGCAGCCCGTACCGCCGGACCATCGCCGCCGGGATGGCGACGTCGTCGGGGCCGGGGCTGTAGCTGTCGACCCTCAGGATCATCTTGTCGCGGACGATGTCGGCGATGCCGGCGACGTCCCGGGCCTCACCCGACTCGGGCGGCTGGGGCTGACCTCCGGGCCGGCTGTGGTCCCGGTTGCGCTGCGCCGCTCTGGCACGGCGAGGCTTCGTTGCGTGACTTTGCTTGGCGGATCGATCCAACACTTCGGTTGGGGCCATGGGCGTCCTCCTCGGGACTGGCGTGTGAGGTGGCTTGTGTCCCTGAGAACACTGGCCGAAACGCGTGTGACCTTGGCTTCCTGCGAGAGGGCGTGACACGCGTCTGAGAAAGGTGGTCCCCGGGCGACAGACTGCCGACTTCCGCGGGACTGGCTTGACCGTAGCTCGTCAAGCCCTCCAGGGCAAGTATCTGTCCGTAGTCGACACGCTACCTTCCGGCAACCGTACGGCGGACCAAGCCGCACCATCCCGGCGAAACGCTGTTTGCAGTCGGGAAGCACAGCAGCCGGGGGGTTGACATGAACAGCACGTTTGACACGGTCCGCGCCGAGGCCCTCTTCGCCTCCGCCCTGCAGGCCTCGCAGGAGCCGTCGCCGGTCCAGATCCGGTCCGCGGTCACCTCCACGCTGCGGCGGTTCGGCATCAAGGGCTGCGCCGCCCGCGTCGCCGGCGAGTTCGGTGAGCACCCGGAGACCGCCGCCGCCCGCATGAGCTGGGCGCTGGGCATGGTCGGCGCCGCCTACCAGGAGCTGGCCGCCCGCGAGTTCGCATACGCCGGCTGACCTGCGGCGCGTTTCCGATCTCCGCTGTGCGGTAACACTGCGATTGTGGACCTGCGCCTGACCGTCGACCTGCCACGCGATCTTGATCGTATGAACACTCTCAGGCATGTGCTGGACGGCGCGCTCTCCGGCCTGGGCGTCGGCGAGCAGGCACGCGCCGACATCGGCCTGATCGTCTCCGAGACCTGGGCCAACGTGATCAGTCACGTACGGGTGGGCGTCGCCTTCCAGGTCCGCGCTACTGTCAATGAGAAGGCGTGCGTGATCGAAGTCACGTCTCCGCCGGATGCCCCTGACGCGCTTTTGCCATCGCAACCGTCCCTCCAGGTCGTCTCGAGCCTGGCCGACACGGTCGACGTCGGCGGCGACGGCCTGCTGCTCAGGGTGGTGAAGCAACTGTGACCGCATTCGCCGCACTGGTCTCTCCCGCCGGCGACGGCGCGGTCCTCGTGACCGCCACCGGCGAGCTCGACATGACGAGCGCCCCCACCCTCATCGAGTCGCTGCGCGACGCCATCCGTGCGTACGCGCCCTCCCGGGTCGATCTCGACCTCACCGGCGTGCCGTTCATGGACTCGACCGGTATTCAGGTCCTCGTCGCCGCCCAGTCGGACGTCGACGGCGATCTGCGCATCATCGGCACCAGCCCCGCCGTCCACAGGCTGCTAGAGCTCACCGGGCTGCTGGAGACGTTCGGCCTAACCGTTTAGCAACCGAACTCGAAGCATCCCGGCACCCGGTCAGGAGTTAGCTGGACCACAGCAGGGGAGCACAGAGCAGGAGGTCACCACCATGGAGTCGACGTTCGAAGCGGTCCGCGCTGAAGCACTCTTCGCCTCCACGCTGCAGATATCCCAGGTTCCGGCGGAGGCTGACGTGCGCGCAGCGGTGACGACCACGCTCCGGCAGATCGGTGTGCAGGGCTGCGTCGCGACGGTCGCCACGGAGTTCGGTGATCACCCGGAGACCGCCTCGCCCAGGATGAACTGGGCGCTGCGGATGATCCGGCAGGCGTACGCCCACTCGTGCACTCCCGAGGTCTTCGCCCGCCCGACCGCGCTGGCCTGAAATTTTCTTCCGCCGCGGCGCCCGAGGAGCGCCGCGGCGGCCTCCAGGAACCGCCCCAGCGGCGTCTACGGACCACCCAGCGGCGTCCAGGAACCGCCGCAGCCGCGCACGAACCGCCCGCCGCAGGTGTCCACGAACCGCCGCGATCCTGTCCAGGAACCGCAAAGCCCCCGCCGGACGCACCGGACGGGGGCTTGCATACTCCTTCGGCCGTGAAGCGGGTCTCGGCCTACGACTAAGGGTGTGTCAGACCGGACGGATGTTGTCGGCCTGCGGACCCTTCTGGCCCTGAGTGATCTCGAACTCGACCTTCTGACCCTCGGTCAGCTCGCGGTAGCCGGTGGCCTGGATCGCCGAGTAGTGCGCGAACACATCGGGTCCACCGTTGTCCTGCGAGATGAAGCCGTAGCCCTTCTCCGAGTTGAACCACTTCACCGTGCCTGATGCCACGTGTAACTCCTTAGCGACGACACCCCGACCCGCACCTCACGGATCAATGTTGAATCAGGTGCACGCCACGGGTGAGACGGTAGCTTGCGCGCTGCAAAAACGCAGCCCCGGTATCGGCATACGGACCCGATCGACTACCGAATTGAAATGCACAACCATTCCAAATGTACACACAGAGTATTGACAGACTCCACATTCAGTGACAATGTGCCCTATCCGCCCCCCGTGGGAGCGCTCATCTCGCATTTGGCGCATCGCTCTAGTACAGTCGGGCTCGGTCACCTCGTCCGAACGGACGATTTAGGGCTCCCGTCCAGCAGCGGCGGGCCGGTCCTTCGGCTGACCTCGCAGGTCTTGCACCGGCACTCAAACAACGGGTGTCGAGAGCGATTCCCGACCGGCGCCGGCTTCAGTGCGCTCAGCGCCTGCCCGGCACGGTGACGCAACCCCTTCCCGCACGGCTCTGACGACCGTGCCGTCACCGTTGCTCCGGTCAAACGCCCCGAAAGGTCATCCCGATGACGATCTCTGTCTCCAGCACCGCCGCCGTGTCCGCGCCGTCCGTCCCCGCCTCCCGGGACGTCAGCCGCGCCATCGCCCAGAGCCACGAGACCCCGACCGAGAGCAGCAGCACGCGGGCCAACGACGCCCAGGCCAAGGCCCTGCTGTCCCTGCTCGGCGACCTGCCGGCCGGCGCCGACCGCGACCGCGTCCGGGCCCGCCTCATCGAGCTGTACATCCCCCTCGCCGAGTACCTGGCCCGGCGCTTCCGCAACCGTGGCGAGCAGTTCGACGACCTCGTCCAGGTCGCCAACCTGGGCCTGATCAAGTCGGTCGACGGTTACGACCCGGGCCGCGGCGCCGCGTTCACCAGCTACGCCATCCCGATGATCGTCGGCGAGCTCAAGCGCCACTTCCGGGACAAGGGTTGGGACGTCCGCGTGCCCCGCCGCCTGCAGGAGCTGCGCCTGGAGATCTCGAAGGTCTCCGGCGACCTCGCCCAGGACCTGGGCCGCTCCCCCACGGTCGCTGACCTCGCCGCCCGCCTCAACGTCAGCGAAGAGGAGATCATCGAGGGCCTGGACTGCGGGCAGGCGTACCGCGCGCTGTCGCTGGACGCCCCCGCCGGCGACAACACGGACGCCGGCGCCAACGGCCTCGGCGACCTGCTCGGCGGCGAGGACCCCGACATGGTCAACGTCGAGAACCGCGAGGCCCTGCGCCCCATCCTGGCCAAGCTGCCCGAGCGCGAGCAGAAGATCATCGCGATGCGGTTCCACGGCAATCTGACCCAGTCGCAGATCGCCGCCCAGCTCGGAATCTCCCAGATGCACGTGTCCCGCCTTCTCGCGGGCGCGCTGCGCACCCTCCGGTCCGAGCTGACCGCGCTCGCCGAGTAACCGTCACCGTCCGCAAGCGTCTGCGGCCCGGAGGAATGCAATGTCGCATCCTCCGGGCCGCTCACACTGCACAGACGCCGGTCAATGCCCCACAATGCCGGGATTGGACCGAAAAACGGGATCGGACGCTGAATGCGCCGCGACCGTTCCCCCTGACCCGGCGGGTCCGCGGACTGCAACGTTCCGGGCCGGGACGACCGCGATGAAGAGTCCCGGCGCGCTGATGCGGTCCGTCGGGAACGGATCAGGCCCGGGACGTGTCGCGACCGCTGTCGGCCGACGGCGCAGTCTCGGCAGGGGCGGATGACGGGGTCTGGACCGGGACGACCGCGGAGGGCTCGGCGAGGTGCTTGGAGCGGACCTCGCCGGCGAGCAGGACGAGCCAGATCGCGCCGTTGGTGCCGCCGATGACCCAGTCCTCGGTCATGATCGTCGGTACGGCGGCGGCCGCGGCCACGGTGAACCAGGTCGCGGGGTGGCGGACGCCGGGGCGGCGCAGGACGACCGCCTGCCAGAGCCCGCGCAGGGCGTGCCAGAGCAGCAGCGCCACGCCGATGAGGAAGCCGATCGCGCCGAGGACGCCGCCACGGCGGAAGGCGCCGACCGCGGCGTTGTCGGTGTTCAGGTCGCGGCGCGGGCCTTCCTTGGGTGCGCCGTCGTCGTCCCGGTGCACGACGGCCCGCGAGGTGCGGGCGTCGCCGAACGTCTTCTCGGCCCAGCCGGCGTGCTTCCAGTCGACCCAGACCTGGCGCCACGTGTCGGTGCGCCCGCTGGTGACGTCGTTGCCGCCGGCGGTGAACCGGTCGCGGAACAGGAAGTCGCTGCCGCCGCCGATGGTGAAGACGGCCACCAGCACCAGGAACGGCATCGCGACCGCCACCAGCGCGGGCCGCCCCCAGCGGTCGAGGTCGCCGTCCTGCCCGCCGACCGTGGTCTCGCTCCGGCGCTGCTCAGAAGGCTGGGAATCGGTGGCGTGGCCGGTCCGGCCACCACGGCTCTTCCGGCCCGTCCAGTGGCGGAGCAGTACAACCGCCGCGAACGCAAACGCAGCGGCTGTGGCGAACACGAATCCGGTGCGGGAGTCACTGATCGAGAGGACCAGGGCGGCGACGGCCGCGACGCCGACGCGCTGCCAGGCGGCGAACGCCCGGTCGAATCCGACCCGCACGGCGGCGATCACCACGAGGCCGGCGAGGGAGTTCGGGTGGTAGAAGAGGCCGGGGCCGCCCCAGAAGCGGTTGCGCATGATGCGGGCCGAGGCGCTGTCGGGGATGGCGTGCAGCTCGTCGAAGAGACTGCCGGCGCCGAAGTAGAGCAGCGCGCCGATGCCGACGAGGATCGCCGCGGCCATGCCGACGCTGAGGTCGCGGTGCCGGTCGCCGGCGGGGTCACGGTCGCCGTCGCGGTCCCGCCGGGTCGTGGCGACGACGGCCAGGACCGCAAGGGTGAAGACGCCGAGGTACGCCAGCCGCTGCGCCGCCACGGTCAGGTGGCCGGCGCGCAGGACGAACAGGGCGCCCAGCACACCGAAGACCCAGTAGGACAGGCCGAGCCAGGCGCCGCCGAGGCCCGGCAGCTCCCGCAGGGTGCGCAGCCACGGCCGGCCCCAGACGGCGAAGACGACGACCTCGACGAACAGCACGGCCCAGATGACGATCGGGTGCTGGGTGGCGGTCCAGGTGAGGATGCCGGCGAGGGTGAAGAGCCCGCCGGTGACCGCGCCGCGCAGCGTGATGCCGCGCAGGCTGGCCGCGAGGCCGACGACGCCGAGCGCGATGACCGCGGCGGCGAAGGCCTCCGCCGACTCGCTGACGCTGCCGGTGCGGCCGTGCTCCAGGATCGCCGCGAGGACCGCCAGGACGACGGCGACGGCGCCCGCGGGGATCGCGGTGCGCCTGCTCATCGGGCGCTGGCCTGCAGCTGCTTCTTGCCCTTGCGCCGGCTGCGGCTCAGGAAGAAGTCGCGCACGACCCGCCGCGGCCCGGCGGGGACCAGCCAGACCTGCAGGAAGGTCACGTAGTCGGTCATGCTGGGCTTGCCGTGCCGGCGGGCCTCGCCGAGCAGGTCGAAGAAGACCCGGGGGCTGCGGCTGGCGGCGGCCATCGAGCCGACGACGCTCATCGCGAGCGCCGCGTAGGCGCGGGGCGTGACCCGCGGGCGGGTCTCGCGCAGCCAGACCAGCGACTGCTTCCACGGCGCGTCGAAGCTGATCCTGGGGCGGTTCTCGTCGGCGTACCAGATGACGAGAGGCTCCTCGGCGTAGATCAGGTCGACGCCTTCCTCCTGCAGGCTGCGCAGCGTCCAGTCGAGCTCCTGCAGGCGGCGCAGCCCGTCGGCGAACGGCACCTTCCGCAGCAGCGCCGTCGGCGCCATGATCGTGGAGGTCTGGATGAACCCGTCGCCGTGGAAGAGCCCGTGCCGGACGGCCAGGTATTCGCTGATCGGCTCGCCGGGCGCCGGGACGCGGCGCGGCATGATCAGCTCGGCGCGCGGGGTGCGCATGTAGAGGCGGCTGCCCACGATCGGCAGCGGCACCCCGGACGCCTTCGCCCGGGACAGCTGGGTTTCCAGTTTCTCCGGGAGCCACTCGTCGTCGTCGTCGAGGAACGCGACCCACTCGGCGGCGGCGACGTCGACGCCGTGGTTGCGCGCTGCGGGCGCCCCACCGGACGTCTCCCGCTCGACCCAGCGGACCCGCTCGTCGCCGATCTCGCGAAGGGCCGCAACCGTCGCGGCGTCGGGTCCGTCAATGATGACGACGACCTCGACCTCCCGCAGCGTCTGGTCCAGTGCGCTGCGCACGGCCCGGACCACCAGCTCGGGCCTGTTGCGCGTCGGAATGACGACGCTCACCACGGGTGTTTGCACGATGACCAATCCGTCTCGGCGATCCTTAAGGGTTCGCTGGCGTAGCGTACACGAGCTGCACTTTTGTCGGATACTTCGCGGCGAGCGCGCGCGCTGCCTCGAAGTTCGACGGTGCCGCCGGATCACCGAAGGCTACCGGCAACGGCTGTCCGGCCCGCACCGCGGGGCGGCTCGGGTGATCCGTATCCACAACGAGCAGGCTGGCCGCCGGGTCGTGCAGGAAGAACCGGACCGGCACCGGGCTGTCGGCGACGAGACGGTCGAGGTCGGCCATCGTGCCGCCTTTGCCGCCGGGGTACAGCAGTCCGGACCATCCGGGGAAGTTCCGGTACTGGCCCTGCAGGGCGGCGGCACCGAGCGTGCCGGACCAGTTACGCCAGGGCGTGCTCATGAGGTTGACGTTCATCGCGCCGCCGCCGTCGGGGAACATCCTGGCGATCAGCAGCGCGTCGCGGGCCGCGTCCGGGGCGCCACGGTCCTTGCCGAGCGCCAGCTTCACGCCCGGCGCGACCGGCGTCGTGTGCCACTGGCCGCCGGCGACCACCATGAGCAGCACGACGGGCACGGCGACGGCGGCGGTGGCCTTGAAGCGGAGCCTGGCGAGCCCGCCGAGGGTGCACAGCGCGACGACGATCAGCAGGTGCAGGAGCTTGTCGAAGTAGTAGACCGTCCTGCCGAGGGTGGCCAGCTGGTACGCACCGAGCCCGGCCGCCATCAGCCCGGCGGTGGCGAGCGCGAACCCGGCGGCGCGCAGGCGCGGGCTGCGCAGCGCCAGGACGCCGACCGCCGCGAGCACCACGAGCAGCGCCGTGGCGGGCCGGTCGACGATCCGGGCGGTGCCGTTGAGCAGCAGCTGGCCGCCGCTGGAGGCGCGCGCCGCGGTCAGCGGGCCGATCGCGGCGAGCCCGGCGACGGCGACGGCGACCAGCCACGCCCACCAGAACCGCCACAGCCGGGCGCGGACGGCCCACAGGGCGGCGACGATCCCCGCGTAGGGCAGGAACAGCGAGTACGTGAACGAGACGCCGACCAGCAGCAGGGCGACCGTCGCGGTCTGCTCGCCGCGGCGGGTCAGGGGGCGGGCGACGACCGCGGTGAGGACGGCGGCGCAGGTGAGGCCGGCGAGCTCGTTGGGGTAGCCGCGGGACAGCACGGTCACCGGGTCGCCGAGGACCAGCCAGGCGGCGGCGAGCGCGAGGACCGGCAGCAGGCTGGCGGGGCTCGCGCCCGGGCCGGCGATCCGGCGGGCGGCCCACAGCACGGCGAGGGCGAGCAGCAGGTACGTGCCGACGAGCAGCCACACCATGACGTCGACGGCGGTGGCGGGCGCGGCGTTGTGGCCCGACGAGCGCACGAAGCGGTCCAGGACGGCGTAGCTGAAGTGCAGGCCCTGGGGGTAGTTGGCGATGCCGGTCAGCTCGGCGTCGGGCACGAACGGGCGCAGCGCCTCCGGTCGCATGAACAGGTAGCCGCCGGTGCGGCCGATGACGTCGAACAGCAGGTAGTGGCGGGCGATGTCCTCGCCGGCGAGCGGGAGGCCGAGGCGGCCGCCGAGGTCGCGGACGACGTACGGGACGAGGGCGACCAGCGACACCACGGCGACGGCCGCGGCGAGGAGCGCGTCTTTACGCATCGGGGGCATTTCGGGCACCCGGCCCGTGGCCGCCGCGATCAGTACCAGCACCGACAACGCTGTGCCGGCGATCAATGTCGGGTGCAGGTGGCCGGGCCACAGCGTGATCGCGATCCCGAAGACACAGGCCGCGCCGAACAGCTGGCTCCCGGCCGTCACGACCCGGTCCAGCAGGCTCGCGGTGCCCCGCTGGATCGCCACGGCGCCCGCCAGGACCAGCACCGGAAGCACGATGTCCAGATGCAGCTGGTGGGTCGCGAGCGGGACGAGCCAGGCGAGCGCCAGCGCCACCACCGTTTTGCGGATCACCAACACGCTCCGTATCGATCGGGGGCACCGGCGATGCAACGTCGCCGACGGGAGGTGACGATATCGCGTTGTCCAGGTACGGTGCAGAAGGCTTCCGGGGCCGGCCTTCATGACGGAAGGTGATTGCCGAATACGGGGAGTGGCGGGAGTTGGCGAAAGGCGTGGCGCGGCGGAAGGGTCGCGGCCGGCGGGATCCACTGTGGGCTCGGATCCTCGTGATCGCCGGTGCGCTACTGATGATCGTCTCTGGGACGACGTTCGTGCTCAAGGACGCCGTCTTCGGTTACGCGACCCGCAGCGTCAACAAGGAAGACCTGCTGCCGTCGGACCAGGGCAAGCACGCGTCGGTCAACGGCGCGAAGAACATCCTGCTGATCGGCATCGACCCGCGGCCCAACCAGGACCCGACGGAGCCGATCCGCTCCGACTCGATCCTGATCCTGCACATCCCGGCCAGCCACGACATGGCGTTCCTGATCTCCATCCCGCGTGACACGTGGGTCGCGATCCCGAGGTACAGCAACGGCAAGCGCACCTACAACGGCGGCAAGTCGAAGATCAACGGCGCGTTCGCCGAGGGCGGCTACGGCCTCACCGGCAAGGACGCGCGCAAGCACGGCACGACGCTGCTCGCCGCCACGATCAAGCAGAACTGGGGCGTCACGTTCGACGCGGCGGCGATCGTCGACTTCGTCGGCTTCCAGGACGTCGTGCGGGTCCTCGGCGGCGTCGACATGTACGTCGACCAGCGCACCGTCTCCGTCCACATCGGCCACGACGCCAAGGGCAACACGAAGGTCCCGTTCGAGCAGAAGGACGACCCCAACGGCGGCACCATCCTGATCCCGATCAAGGGCGTCACGCCGAAGGTGTACGAGGTGGGCTACCAGCACCTGGCCGCCTGGGAGGCGCTCGACTTCGTCCGCCAGCGCGAGACCCTCCCGAAGAGCGACTACGACCGCCAGCGCCACCAGCAGCAGTTCATCAAGGCCCTGCTGAAGAAGATCGCCAGCAAAGAGGTCATCGGCAACCCGGGCACCCTCAACAAGGTCCTCGAGGTCATCGGCCGCGCCATGACCATCGACACCGGCAGCATCGGCCTCGACGACTGGATCTTCGCGATGCGCAACATCGACGGCGACCGCATGCTGACGTTGAAGACCAACGACGGCGGCTTCCACGCCTCCCCGGAGAACCCCGGCGCCGAGGCCCTCGACCAGACCACCTTGGACCTGCTGAGCGCCGTACGCACCAAGACCGTGCCGACGTTCGTCGCCGCCAACCCGAGCATCGTCAGCTCCAGCAGCTGACGCTCACTCCCTCACCGGACCGTCCACGGCCGACCCGGTTTGAGACGGCCAACACCGCCACTCCGGTCTTGAGGCGGGCAGCGCCGCCGATCCGGTTGAGGCGGACAGCGCCACCGCTGCCGCAGCTCCGCCATCCACCGTCCCGGGTTCCAGCAGCATGGTGATCCAAGGACCGAACTGGTCGTCATGACGACCGGAACCGTCCTTGGATCACGCCAGCCCGGCACCGACCGAACGAGACCAGGCGCCAGCGGTTGCACCGCAGCGGAGGCCCAGGGCCGGCCGACCCGCGCCCGTGCAGCCCCGCGCCGACCGGCGGGTGGGCCACCCCGCTCGGCCTGGTGCCCGTCAGCGTGGTGATCCAAGGACGGAACCGGTCGTCCTGACCGCCAGAACTGTCCTTCGATCAAGCCGGTCGGAGGTCCGCGTTGCCCGTGAGGGGACGTCCTGGGCCGAAGACCGCATCCACCGCTGCCGCCTCCACCGGCCCGGTGTTCAGCAGCATGGGTGATCCAAGGATCCGTCTGGTTGTCATGGTGGCCGGGGATGGACTTCGATCGAGGTGGCTGGGGACGGTGGGCTTATTGGTGGCGGACGATGACGTAGGCGACGTCGCCCTGGTGGTGGACCTCGGTGTTTTGCCAGGTGGGTGAGGTGTAGAACTCGCAGGGACGGACTGGTTTGACGCAGAGCATGGCGTCGATGGTGGTGTTCGGGGCGGCGGGGAGGTTCGGCTGGAGAGACTGCACGGACACGAGCTCGACGCCGGGGAGCAGGATCCACCAGGGGTACTCCCAGGAGTTGTAGCCCTGTGCGAGGCCGACCCGGCGGGCGCCCGACGCGCGGACCGCGGCGGCGGCCCACTCGTAGTCGCGCTGCCACTGCGGCTCGCGGATGAAGCGCTGGTCCATCTGGGAGGTTGTGAAGATCGATCCGTCACCGACGAGGCGGCGGGGCCAGCCGTACGCGACCGCGAACCCGGCCGCCGCGACCCCGGCCGCGAGCGCGCCGGTCGTCGCCCAGGTCGCGAGCCGGCGGCCGGAAAGCCCCGCGCGGGCAGCAAGCCCGGCGCGGCCAGCAAGCTCCGAGCGGCCGGAAAGCTCCGCGCGGCTGGTGAGGCTCGCGATCCAGAGGCCGGCGAGCGGGGCGCCGAGGACGAGCAGGAAGACGATGAGCCGGTTGCCCCACGGCTGCCATTTCACGGTGACGACGTACGCGAGCAGCGCCAGCCAGAAGACCGCCGCGTAGAGCCTGGTTCCCTTGCGGAAGGCCAGGAGCAGCGCGCCGAGCAGGATCAGTGCGCCCTGGGCCGGCAGCGACACGCGGTCCTCGTCCGGCGGCCACGACATGTACGGATATTTCTCGTTCCAGTACGTGATGTCCCGGGCCTGCGGGTCGACGCCGAGGATGCCGGCGATCCCGATGATGCCGGCGGCCAACGCGTCGTTGAGCGGGCCGATCGGGGTCTGGAGCGCGGTCTCCGCGATGCGCAGGCCGTTCACGAGGACCGAGGCCGGGTCGTGCCGCTGCATGGAGATCGACTCGCGCAGGTGCGCCGGGCCGAGCGGGTTGTCGTAGGTCTGCTGTACCCGTAGCAGCGACGGACCCGCGAGCAGCAGCATCAGCGCGCCCGTGGCCAGGGCCGCGACGAGGCCGCGCCACCACCGCAGGCGCAGCTGCGCGCCGACCCAGACGAGGAGCAGCAGCCCGGCGCCGAGCAGGCCGGTCGCCTTCGTCAGCAGGGTCAGCCCGGCGGCGGTGCCGATGAGCAGGGTGTCGAGCGCGCCGGTGCGGGCCCGCAGGCCGTCGAGGGTGAAGGTGGCGACGCAGGAGACCCACAGCGCGACCACGAGGTCGGTCTGGGTGCTGGTCGCCTCCAGCACGACCATCGGGGTGGTGCCGACGATGAGCGCGGTGATCAGCTGTGCCCGGGTGCCGCCGCCGAGCTGGCCGGCGATGCGGGACGCGGCGAGGACGACGCCGACCCCGGCGGCGAGCTGGACCAGGTTGTAGTAGCCGTCGCCGCCGGTGAGCAGGCGCAGGTGCAGCAGCAGGTACTCCGCGCCCGGCGCCATCGCGAGCTGCCGGTCGATGATCGTCGGGTAGAAGCCGACGTCGCCCTGCTGCACCCAGTGCTCGATCTTCGGCAGGTGGTAGGTCTGCGAGTCGAAGTTGTTGGGTGGAGCGACGAGCGCGACGACCAGGTCGAGCAGGAAGAGCCCGCCGAGCACGCCGACGATGAGCCGCTCGACCCGCGCGAGACCGGCCCACCGGCCCCGGACGGAGCGCCACGAAGTGGCGAATGCTGATATTTCCGGTTTAGCGGGCGCGGAGCGCCTGATAAACCGGAAGAAACCAGCCGGCCCGGAGCGCCCGACAAACCCGGGGAGACCAAAAGACCCGGAGCGGCGGACAAGCCAGAAGCAGCAGGCGGACAGCACCGTGAGGGCGAGCAGCCAGGCCACGATGACAGCGGGCCGGTGCAGGGCGTGCAACGACGACAGCGCCTCGACGGCCAGGCAGGCGGCGCCGCCGGTGAGGACGGCGGCCCGCAGCAGCGCGAGCCGCACGCCGCCCCCGAGCCGCAGGCACAGGTACGCGACGGCCACGAATGTGAGCAGCGGCACCACGATCACCGGGCCAAGCTACCCGACGACCGCGGCGCCGCCGCAGGGTGAGAAACCTAGAGGCGTTCGACCGCCGCGCCGTGGCAGCGGGCCCGGGTGTCGAAGATGTAGCTCGCGTGCCGCTCGACCATGTCGTAGTCGAAGTCGTCGTGGTCGGTGAGCAGCACGACGGCGTCGGCGGCGGCCAGCTCGGCCGGGGTCAGGTCGACCAGCGTCACGCCGCTGACGTTGCCGGTGTCGCGCTGCGCCGCGTGCGGCTCGACGGCGTGCACCTCGGCGCCCTGCGCGACGAGCAGCTCGGCGACGGCGCGGGCCGGTGACTCGCGCAGGTCGCCGACGTTGCTCTTGTACGCCAGGCCCAGCAACAGGATCCGGCTGCCCCTGATCGGCTTGTACCGGTCGTTGAGGCCGGCGGCGAGGCGCTGCACGACGTAGCGGGGCATGCCCTCGTTGACGTCGTTGGCCAGCTCGATGAACCGGAAGCGCTGCCCGACCTCGCGCTTGACCTGCCACGACAGGTACGACGGGTCGATCGGCAGGCAGTGCCCGCCGACGCCGGGGCCGGGGTCGAACGCCATGAACCCGAACGGTTTGGTCGCGGCCGCGCCGATCGCCTCGCGGACGTCGACGCCGAGCTGGTTGGCGACGATGGCGAGCTCGTTGACCAGCGCGATGTTGATGTGGCGGAAGGTGTTCTCGAAGAGCTTCGTCAGCTCGGCCGTCCGCGGCGCGGAGACGGGCACGAGCCGCTGCACGAAGCGCTGGTAGAAGCGCGCCGTGGCGGCCAGGGACGCCTCGTCGATGCCGGACACGAGCTTCGGGGTGTTGTCCAGGTGCCAGGTGGGGTTGCCCGGGTCGATGCGTTCGGGGCTGTAGCCGAGGAAGAAGTCGTCGGGCGCGCTGAGCCCGGAGGCGTGCTCCAGCAGCGGCCGCAGGACGGTCTCGGTGGTGCCGGGGTAGGTGGTGGACTCGAGGATGACCGTGCAGCCGGGCCGCAGGTGCGGGGCGAGCTGCAGCGCGGCCTGTTCGATGTGGCTGATGTCGGGCACGCCGTCGGTGAGGGGGGTCGGCACGGTGATCGCGCACGTGTCGAAGCCGGCGGCGTCCGCGTAGTCCTCGGTCGGGTGGTACCGGCCGGTCTCCAGCGCCCACGTGAGCAGGTCGTCCGGGACGTCCTCGACGAAGGAGATGCCGGCACCGAGGGACTTGACCCGGTCGGTGTCGACGTCGAGCCCGACGACGTCGTCGCCCGCCTCGACCGCTCGGATGGCGAGCGGCAGGCCGACGTAGCCCTGCCCGATGATGACTGTTTTGCCCATGATCATCCTAAGGGTGGGAACACTCGACCCGCCGGCCGAAACCAGGCCGACGGGTCGAACGCAGATGCGAGTTGGTGGTGTTGGTTGGTGTCGGTGTCAGGAGGCGCGCCGGCGGCGCATGATGAGGCCGCTGCCGGCCAGTGCGGTGAGGCCGAGCAGGCCCACCAGCAGGTCGGCGCCCGGGGCGCCGCGATGCTGCGTGTCGCCGGCGGCGAGGTCGGCGGACTCGGTGGCCGCGCCGGTCGACGAGGCCGTCGAGGACGAGTCGGTCAGGCTGGTCTCGTTGGCCGACAGCCGGAACGGGCTCCAGCCGCCGAAGAACGGGCCGAAGAAGCCGGCCGGCCGGTCGCCGCCGTCCCACTTGTCGCCCCCGCCGTTGTTGCGCACGCCGTTGCCGAGCGGCGTGCCGGCGAAGAAGTCGTCGCCACCGAAGCTGTAGTTGCCGCGCCAGGCGAGCACCCGCACGGTCACGGTCGCCGTCTGCTTGGACTTCTTGCCGGTGACCTTGATGGTGGCGTAGCCCGGCGAGGTGAGCCGGACGTTCGCCTCGAACCTGCCGTCGTCGTCCGTGCGGCGGTCGCCGCTCACCCGGGCCGGGAACGGGCCGTCGAAGCCGCCGGAGTGCCGGGTGACGCGGTACTGGACGCGGATCGAGATCGGCTCGCCGGGAAGGAACCGCTTCCCCGCGATGCGGACCACGCCACCGGTGCTCACAGAGGCCGAGCTCACCCTGAGGACCGGCTCGGGAGCCGGATAGGCAGCAGCGGCCGCTGCTCCACCGCCGGGTTCGGCGTGGGCGGCGGTCGGTGCTCCCAGCACTGCCGCCGCGACGATTGCCCCCGCGAGGGCGGTCAGTGCGGATCTTGTTCGGGGTCGCATAAATTTCACCGTAGACTTCACATCACCCCGATATGGGCATTTTTCATCATTTGCCGCATCTCGGCGCGGATTGCAACCGAAGCGTCCACGGGGCGATGCCCGGGGTCGTGACGAGCCGCGGCGTGAACGCGGCCGACGGCGACGGCAGCGGGCCCGTGATGAGGTTCAGCGCGAGCGTGCTGCTCTGCCCGGGCTTCAGGTCGACGGTGAAGACCGCCACGGTCCGGCCCAGCTCGAAGCCGCTGCCGTAGTCGACGGGCGCGCCGTCCTGCGTGGCGTCCACGGGCGCGCCGCCGGTCGGCAGGTACACCATGACGTTGGTGCGGACCGTGTAGTCGCCGGCCAGCCCGAGCCCCAGCACGCTGCGCGGCAGCCCGCTCCCCGGCGCCGTCGAGCCGAGCTTCACGGTGAGCCGCAGGTGCCGCGAGCCGTCCTCCAGGCACTCCCCGGCGCTCAGCTCCGCCTCGCGGGTCAGGTAGTAGCCGAGCTTCGCGCCGGTGCCGTCGTTGAGGAACACCCCGACCGTCGGCCGGGCGCCGTCGTCGGCGGGCAGCGTGCCGGCGAAGACGGTCGCGGCGATCTCGGCCTGCTCCTCGGGGTGCGCGCTCCACGCGAGGAGCCGCCGCTCGTCCGCGGCCTTCCGCAGGGCCGGCACCAGCTTCGAGGGGTCCGTCAGGGCGCCCGTCAGCTTGTCGAAGACCGCCTTGGCGGCGTCGGCGAAGAAGGCGTCCTGCGACTTCTGGTCCGCGATCGTCAGGTACACCTCCGACAGCAGCCGCCGGACCGCGGTCGGCGCGGTGAGCGGGGGGCCGCCGGCGACGTCGACCGGTCCCGTCGCCTGCAGCAGGTAGGCGAGCGCGACCGGGTCCGTCGCGAGGACACCGTCGACGGTCTGGCCGGAGCGCAGCCGGTACATCTCGCGGTACAGGGCCGCCGCGGTCGGGAAGTCCGGGGTGAGGTTCACGTCGGCGGGGAACCGGCCGAGCCGGTCGGTGTGCAGGTCCTCCTGGTCGGCGTCCAGCGCCAGGACGGGCGCGGGGAACTCGCGGATGTCGGTGGCGGCGGCGCCCTGCCGCGCGATGGTGATCGCGCCCTGGTCGACCCGCAGCACCACGAACGCGCCCGGCATCCCGCCGGTGGCCCGCACCTCGGCGAGGTTCTGGAAGAGCACCAGGTAGGTCCGGGGCGCGGTGGCGCCGAGCATCGCGGGCAGCAGCTTCGCGGCGCGGGCGGCCGGCGCGAGCAGCGGCGCCACCCGGCGCAGCGCGTCGTCGAGGCGCTGCACGGCGGTGCGGACCCGCGCGTCCAGCCCGCCACGGTCGAGCCCGGCGAGCCGGGCCTGCGCGGCCCGTACCAGCGAATCCGCCGCCGCGAGCCGGGGCGCGGCACCGGTCACCGCCGCGAGGCCGTCCCGGCCGGCGAGCGTCGACTGCAGCCCGCCCGCGACGTCCAGCATCGGCGGGAGCACGCGGGTGGCGAGGTCGTCGACGATCCGGGCGACGGCCGCGACCGCCGTCAGGTCGTCGCCGGCCATCGGCGCCGACCGGCCCACGCCCCACGTCAGGCCAGAGGTGTCGGACCGGGCCTCCGCCGTCTGGCGGCGCAGGTCGGCGGTGGTGCGCCGGGCGGCGGCGAGGTCACCGGCGCGCAGCGCGGTCTCCAGCGAGCCGACCAGGGTGGCGGCGCGCTGCAGGTGCCCGGCGGCGGACTCGGCGACGACCAACAGCCGCACCCCGGCGCCGGCGAGGAGCAGCAGCACGACGGCGACGGCGAGCACCACCTTGCGCCGCCGGGTCCGCAACAGCGAACGCAGGTGGGCAGAAGCACCGGTGATCTCAGTCGAGCTGCCGTGCACCGCCGACGACCTCCTTGACCTTCTCTGGCTGGGTGATGACGCGCAGCGCGCGGTAGAAGTCGGCGCGGCGCCGGCCGAGGGTGTCGGCGGCGTAGTTGCGTGCCCGGGCGAGGTTGCGCGCCGACGCGGCGGCGAGCGCCCCCGGGTCGGCGACCAGCGCGGTGATCGCGTAGGCGAGGGCGACGGGGTCGTCGGGCGGCACCAGGTGCGTGCGCTCGAGCAGCTCGGGGGTGCCGCCGACGGTGGTGCCGACGGCGGGCAGCGCCCGGGCCATCGCCTCGATCAGCGCCCGGGGCAGCCCCTCGGTGCGCGACGGCAGCACGAAGAGGTCGGCGTCGTCGAGGAACAGCCGCACCGCCGCGCCGGGCGGGACCGCGCCGGCGAACGCGACCCGCCCGCCGAGGCGCCGCTCCCGCACGAGCCGCTCCAGGTCGCGGCGGCAGCGGCCGTCGCCGAGGTGCACCAGGTGCGCCTCCAGGCCGGCCTTCACCAGCAGCGGCAGCGCCTCGATGAGGGTGTCGATCCCCTTGTACGGCTGCTCGAGCGAGCCGACGGAGACCAGCCGGACCGCGACCTTGGGCGAGCCCTCCACCCGGGGCTTGTCGACGAACGCGGCCTCGTCGAGCTGGATGCTGGAGTACGCGGCGGTCACCGCGCCGGCCGCGGCCGGGTACCGCGACTGCAGCGCCCGCTCGGTGACGTAGGCGACGGCGACGGCGCTGCGGCACTGCGCCCGCAGCCGGGCGGTGAACCAGGCGCGCAGCAGCGGGCGCAGCGGGTGGCGGATCGCGCCAGGCGCGAACACGTCGTAAGGGTCGCCGACGACCTCGAGCCCGAACGGCCGGCTCGAACGGCGCAGCGCGCGGTGCAGCAGCGTCCCGATCGCGGACGGCACCCGCAGCAGGACGGCGTCGCCGGGCTCGACGGCGTTGCTGACGGCGGCCCGCACCGCGCGCAGGCGCCGCAGGTACTGCAGCGGGCCGACGTAGTAGGGCACCGGGTGCACGGTGACGTGGTCGCCGTCGACGCGCTCGGCGTCCGGCGGGCGCCCGCCGCGCTCGGCGACCCGGGCCACGATCCGGACCTCGTCGAAGACGTCGAGGTAGCGCTGCCAGAAGTCGTACGCGGCACCGGTCGTGCTCCACACCCGCCCGTCGGGGGTGCGGGCGTACCGCTGCTCACAGCTCACGACGAGACGCATGCGGGCACCGCCTCCGGTTCCTCACTGGTCGGTTCTTCCACCCGGACCGAGACCAGGCGGAGCGCGCCGTAGAACAGCAGCCCGTACACGCAGGTCTTGAGCAGGCTGCCGCTCTCGCCGCGGAAGCCGTACATCCACGCGACGTTGAAGAGGACGCTGGCGTACGCGTAGACCGGCGCCCGGTCGAGCCGGTTGATCAGCAGCCGGTGCACGGCGGTGAGCCCGGCGAACAGCGCCGGGATCCCCCACAGCCCGAAGTTGAGGTACGCCTCGCCGGTGAGGGAGAAGCCGTACCCGGAGGCGCTGCCGGGCGCGTACCGGTCGACGAGCCACTGCGACAGCGCCGGCTGCGCGTGCCCGGGCAGCAGGTTGACGAGCGCGTGCAGGTAGGTGGCGCCGCGCGCGAACGGCTCGACCGACGGCACGTGCGTCATCACCCACGTGTCGACGAAGAGCACCGAGCCCTGGTTGAGCACCTGGCTGGTGCCGGCGGGGCCGTCGCCGCGGAGGCTGAAGATCATGGTCGCGCCGGCCAGCAGCAGCGCGCCGTAGCCGACCGGCCGGGCGAACGAGCTGCCGCGGGTCAGCTCGCGGTGCAGGATCAGGCTGAAGATCACGAAGACGAAGTCGCGCTCGCCGGTGCTGAGGCAGTAGAGGACGTAGACGGCGAAGTTCAGCCGGTACGTGAAGCGCCCGGCGCCGCTGCCGTCGGCCATGTAGTACAGCGCGCAGGCGAACATCTCGAACAGCAGGTAGTCGTAGTGGCCGGGCCCGGCGACGTCGATGCGGTCGAGCTTGGTGCCGGCGAGGAAGCTGGTGCCGCCGAGCACGAGGACGGTCGTCGCGTAGAGCGTGAGCAGGGCGAGGACGACGGGCAGCAGCGGGAAGCGGTGGGTGGTCGCGGGCGCGGCGATGTCGGCACGCTGGCGCACCAGCAGGCCGGCGGCCAGGACCCCGGCGAACGCGAGCAGCAGGCCCAGCGCCGCCCGGCCGATCAGGGCGGTGTTGGTGCCGAAGTAGATCGCCCCGCCGAGCAGGTAGCTGACGACGGGCCCGAAGCCGAAGAGGAAGAAGTACGCGGCGACGTAGGCGAGGATGTCGCGGACCCCGCCGACGAGCAGCAGCACCGGGATCACCAGCCCGGCGAGCAGCACCGCGTACCAGGGATCAAAGGTCACGCCGCAGCAGCTCCCACTTGAGGCCGGCGTGAACGGCGGCGGCCGCGACGGTCGCCCAGGCCGCGCCGGCGATGCCGTAGCGGGGCACGAGCACGAACGCGGCGAGGACCGTGGCGGCGAGGACGGCGGCGTTCACGGCGAGCTGACCGGTGAAGCGGCGCACCGCGGACAGGGCCGCGTCGAGCACGAAGCAGCTCGCGGCGACGGCGGTGGCGATGGTGAGGACGGTGAGGGTGCCGGCCTCGTCGGCGTACTCCTCGCCGTAGACGGCGCGCAGCACCTTGGCGCCGAAGAGCTCCGCGGCCCAGACGGCGGCGACCCCGGCGACGGTGATGCCGATGAGCGACTGCCGCACGAGCGCGGCGAACCGCTCCCGGGCGCCGGCGGCGCGCAGCTCGACGAGGCGCGGCAGGAGGGTCTGCGCGACGGCGGAGACGAGCAGGTTGCCGGTGAGGACGAGGTAGCCGGCGGCGGCGAACGCGCCGAGGGCGGCCGCGCCGAGGCGGTCCTGCAGCGCGTACCGGGGGACGTTGGCGGTCAGGGAGGTGATCCCGGAGGCGAGGCCGAGCGGCAGCGCCGTCCACACGAGCGCCCCCGGCCCGGGCGGGCTGGACCGGTGCGTGTGCCGCTTCGGCGGGCCGGCCTTCAGGTTCGCTTTGGCCGTGGCGTCCAGCAGCCGGGAGGCGAGCGGCGCGCAGAAGCCGAGCCAGGCGATCAGCGAGCCCATCGCGGAGCCGGCGGCGGCCCAGGCGACGCTGCCGGTCGCGGCGAGCAGGACGCCGGTGAGCGCGATGGTGAGCGCGCCGTTGGCGAGCTGCGCGACGGCGATGCCCCGCTGGTCGTGGTGGCGCTGCAGCAGGCCGAGGTAGATGTCGCCGACGCCGTCGAATGCCTTGGCCAGGCCGACGAGGACGACGACCGCCGGCGGCAGGTCGAAGGCCCACACGGCGACGCCGATCGCGGCCGTCGCGGCGGCCATCCCGGCGAGCCGGACCCGCAGGTACCGGCGGAACGGGTGCTCGTGGAAGGTGTCGGTGACCAGGACGGTGCGCAGCGACAGGTTCGCCAGCAGCACCACCGGGGCGCCGACGGCGAGGCCGAGGGCGTAGTCGCCGACCATGGACTCGGTGCCGAGCCGGGCGACGACGACCAGGACCAGCCACTGGCACAGGGCGTAGCCGGCGTTGCCGACCACCCCCCAGCCGACGTTGCCGGCGAAGGACGGCCGGCGCTTCGACGGGGCGGCATGGCGGACGGGCGTCTTCGGTGACCGCAGCTGTGTCATCTTCGGACGACCCGTTCCAGCACGTCGGCGACGGCCGCGGCGGCCGGCCCCTCGGCGAACCGGTCGACCACCAGCTCCCGGCTCAGCGCCCCGCGGTGGCGCAGGGTGCCGGCGCGGAACTCCGCGTGCGCCTCGTGCAGCGCGGCGACGAGCGCGTCGACGTCGTCGCGGGGCACCAGCCAGCCGGACGACGGGTCGACGGTCTCGGGCAGGGCACCGGCGTCGGACACGATGCTCGGCACGCCCATCGCGCCGGCCTCGCGGGCGGCGCCGTGGTTCTCCGACAGCGATGGGCTGACGCTGACGTCGGCGGCGGCGTAGCAGTCGCGGACGTCGAGCGTGGACTCGTGCCAGTCGACGCCGCCGCGGCCCCGCTCCCCGGTGACGCCGAAGCGGCGCATGAGCTGCTGCCGGTAGGCCTCGCCGGCGGCGTCGAACCCGCCGCCGAGCAGGATCAGCCTGGCGTCGGGGACGTCGCGGCGGAAGCGCCGCCACGCGGTGAGCAGGATGTCGTGGCCCTTGATGCCGCGGCCGCGGTGGGTGAGCCGCTTCGGCGGGTACACGTAGGCGACCATGCAGGCGGTGAACGTCGTGCCGGCGAGGCCGAACGCGTCCCGGCACGCGGCCCGGTAGGCGGCCGACGGCGGCGAGAAGTGCTCGACGTCGGTGCCGTAGTGGACCGGCACGACCCGCGAGTCCGGCATGCCGATGGCGCGGTAGAGGGTCGCGGTGTGCCGGCTGCCGCTGATGACGACCTCGTCGCGGCGGCACAGGACCCGCTCGACGGTGCGGATCAGCGGCGACTCGAGGAAGAGCGGGCCGGGCACCATGTGCACGCGCCGGGCGGGCAGGCCGAGGCTGGCGATCCGGGCGGCGAGCGCGGACGCGTACAGGTGGTAGTGCAGCACGTCCGGGGCGAGCGCGCGGAGCTGCCCGCGCAGCCGCAGCAGCCCGGCGGCGGTGGCCGGCGTGGGGCGGAACCGGAAGTCGAACGCGGACTGCACGACGTCGATCCCCCGGTCGTGCAGCGCCTTGCGCAGCTGCCCCTCGCTGCCGGGCGGCAGCACGGCGACGACCTCGTGGCCGCGCCGGCGCAGCTCGTCGAGCTGCGGCACGGTCCACCGGCCGCCGTCGTCCGTCTTGATGATCATCGCGACCTTCACCGCGCCGGAACCCCCTTCACGATCGCCTTCGGCCCGACGTCGCGGGTGACGCACGCGCCCGCGCCGACGGTGGCGCCCTCGCCGACCCGCAGCCCCTGCAGCACGCAGGCGGTCGTGCCGATCAGCACCTTGGACCCGATCCGGCAGTCGCCGGAGATCGCGGCCAGGGGGTTGACCTGGACGAAGTCGGCGAGCTCGGTGTCGTGGCCGACGGTGCAGTTCTGGTTGAGGTGCACGTGCCGGCCGATGCGCACGTCGGTGGTGACGCGGGCGCCGGCGAACGCGACGAACCCCTCGCCGAGGCACGCGTCCGGCCCGATCGTCGCGGCCGGGTGGATCAGGGTGGCAGCGGCGAGGCCGTGCAGTTGCAGCTGCTCGTCGAGGCGGGCCCGGATCCGCGGGTCGCCGATGCCGATCACGTAGCCGATCGAGGGGCGCTCGTCGCCGAGCCGGGTGCTGGGGCCGAGGAACGGCACGCCGAGCGCGGTCACCCGGTCGAGGTTGCGCTGGGTGGGGCTGTCGTCGACGAACCCGCGCACGGGCATGCCGGCGGCCCGGGCGATGGTCAGGATCTCCCGGCCGTGGCCGCCGATGCCGACGATGACGAGACCGTTCCTCATGCCTGCCGCCCTTCCGGCACGGCGCGCAGCTCGTGGTTGGTCGCGGAGCCGGCCGCGGTGACGCCGTCGCGGCGCACGACCGTGCGGACCGTCGCGGCCAGGATCCGCAGGTCCATCCGCAGCGACCGGGCCCGCACGTAGTGCAGGTCGTGGGCGAACTTCTGCTCCCACGTGAGGTTGTTGCGGCCGAGGACCTGGGCCAGGCCGGTGATGCCGGGCCGCACGTCGTGCCGGTGCGCCTCCTGTTCGGTGTACCGGCCGAGGTACGCCACCGGCAGCGGGCGCGGGCCGACGAGGCTCATGTCGCCGCGCAGGACGTTCCACAGCGCGGGCAGCTCGTCGAGGCTGGTGGCGCGCAGGAAGCGGCCGGCGGCGGTGAGCCGCTCCGCGTCGCTGCCCGGGTCGAAGCCGCGCGGGGACGGGCGCATCGTGCGGAACTTGACGAACGTGAACGGCCGCCCGTGCAGGCCGGTCCGCTCCTGCCGGAACAGCACCGGCGACCCCATCGTGCAGCGGACGAAGACGGCGGTGGCGGCGAGGACCGGGGCGAGGACGACCGTGGCGGCGGCGGCGCCGGCGAGGTCCAGGGCGCGGTTCACAGGAACTCGTCGATCGCGTCGAAGACGCGCCGCTGGGCGGCGTCGCCGAGCTGCGAGCCGCTGGGCAGCGCCAGGCCGGTCGCGAAGAGGTGGTCGGCGGCGCCGGTCAGCCAGCTGCGGGCCTGGCGGTACACCGGCTGCCGGTGCATCGGCTTCCACACCGGCCGCGTCTCGATGTCGTGCCCGGCGAGATGCTCGCCGAGCGCCTCGGCGGACCAGCCGGACTCGCGCTCCTCGACCGCGACGACGGTCAGCCAGCAGTTGGATCCGTGCTCGCCGTCGCCGACGATCCGCACCCCGGGCACGCCGGCGAAGGTCTTGGCGTAGCGCTCCCGCAGCTGCCGCCGCCGCGCGAGCATCCCGTCGAGGCGGGACAGCTGGGCGCGGCCGACCGCGGCGAGCAGGTTGCTGAGCCGGTAGTTGTACCCGACGTCGGCGTGCTCGTAGTGCGGCACCGGCTGCCGGGCCTGGGTGGACAGGTAGCGGCAGCGCTCGGCGAGCGCCGCGTCGTCGGTGACGAGCATCCCGCCGCCGGACGTGGTGATGATCTTGTTGCCGTTGAACGACAGCGCCGCGGCCCGCCCGAAGGACCCCGCCGGCCGCCCGTCCCGGGTCGCGCCGAGGGCTTCGGCCGCGTCCTCCAGCAGCGGTACGTCCAATTGCTGGAGTGACTCGTAGTCGGCGCAGGCGCCGAAGAGATCCACCGGGACGACCGCGGTGACGCGCCGGCCCTCCCGGCGCAGGTCGGCGACGGCCCGCTCGGCGAGGGCGGCGTCGATGTTGCCGGTGTCGGGCTCGCTGTCGACGAAGACGGGCTCGGCGCCGGTGTAGACGACGGCGTTGGCGGTGGCCGCGAAGGTCAGCGTCGGCACGATCACCGTGTCGCCCGGCCCGACGCCCATCGCGAGCAGCGCCAGGTGCAGCGCGGCGGTGCCGGAGCTGACGCCGACGGCGTGCGCGGTGCCGCACCGCTGGGCGACCTCGGCCTCGAACGCGTCGAGATCCGGCCCGACGGGCGCGACCCAACCGGAGCGTAGGGCGTTGACGAGGTAGCGCTCCTCGGTGCCCGAGATGTCGGGCGCGGACAGGAAGATGCGTGAGTTCATCGGGGGCTTTCCATGCTGTTCGTCTGCCGGGCCAACCTGTGCCGTTCGGCCATGGCCGAGCGGCTGGCCCGGGCCGGTGGCCTGGACGCCGCGAGCGCCGGCACGCACGCGATGCCTGGTCTGGACATGCCGCCGGAGGCGAAGGCGGTGCTGCTGGAGCGGGGCGCGGACGCCGCGGGCTTCGCCAGCCGGCGCGTCGACGCCGTGCTGCTGGCCGGCGCCGACCTGGTGCTGACCGCGACGCGGGCGGAGCGGGCGCACTGCGTGACCCTCGCCCCGGCGACGGCGGCGCGGACGTTCACGCTGCGCCAGTTCGGCCGGTACCTGGCGGCGCTGCCGCCGGAGCCGACGACGCTGCGCGACATCGCCCGGGTGCGGGGGCGGCTGCGGGCGGGCTCACCGCTCGACGACGACCTGCCCGATCCGTTCGGCGGCCCGGTCGAGGGGTTCCGCGTCTGCGCCGGGACGATCTCGGACATCATCGCCCTCCTGGCCGGCCGGCCGCGTCGAGATCCCGGGTGACCGGCGCCGGCTTGCCGGCGGCGGCCCTCAGCAGCGGCACGCCGGCCCGGGTGCCGTAGTAGGCGTAGGAGTAGGCGTCGTCGCCGCCGGACTTCGCGCCGTTGAGCACGCAGCCGAAGAGCCGGGCCGAGACCGCGTCGATGGCGAGGACCGCGGAGCGCACCTGGGTGACGGTGGTCTTGCCGGCCCGGGTGACCAGCACGGCGCCGTCGGCGCGGCTGGCCACGACCGCGGCGTCGGTGACGACGAGCAGCGGCGAGGTGTCGACGACGACGTAGTCGTAGTCCTCGCCGGCGGTGGCGAGCAGCCGGGCCATCTGCTGCGAGCCGAGCAGCTCGCTCGGGTTGGGCGGGATCGAGCCGCTGGCGAGCACCCACAGGTCGCGGTCGCCCCACGGCTGCGCGGCGGTGTCCAGGTCGACCTGGCCGACGAGCACGTTGGTGAGGCCGACGGCGCCCTCCAGGTCGAGGTACTCGGCCAGCTTCGGCCGCCGCACGTCCGCGTCGATCAGCAGGACCCGGTGCCCGTTCTCGGCGAGGACGATCGCGAGGTTGCAGGCGATCGTCGACTTGCCCTCGTCGGGCAGCGCGCTGGTCACGACGATGCAGCGGGCCCGCCGGTCGGGGTCGACGAACTGCAGGTTGGTGCGCAGGTGACGCATCGCCTCGCCGCGCGGCGACCAGGTGGCGTCCTCCAGCAGGAGCGGCTCCTGGCGGGCCCGCGGGTCCAGCGGCACGGTGGCGAGCACGGCCTTGCCGCCGGCCTGCCGCAGCGCGGTCGCGGAGCGGACGCTGCTGTCCAGGATCTCCCGCAGGACGGCGCCGGCGGCGCCGACGAGCAGCCCCATCAGCAGCGCGACGGCGAAGTTGCGGGCGGGCTGCGGCGAGACGGGGTCGGTGCCGACGCGGGGGCCGGTCACCACGTCGACGCGGACGGTCGGGCTGTCGCCGCCCGGCGGGGTCTCCAGGACCGCGACGAGGGCGGCGAACTGCGTCGCGACGGACTCGGCGATGCGCAGGGCGCGGTCGCTGCGGGTGTCCAGGACGGTGATGTCCAGCAGCACGGTGTCGGGCACGGTGCGCGCGCTGATGCGCGCCTTGACCCCGTCGGCGTCCAGGCCGACACCCGGGTCCGCGGCGACGGCGCGGGCGAGGCGGTCGCTGGTGACGAGGTTGACGTAGGACCGGGCGCGCTGCTGCGAGAACAGGCCGCCCTGGTAGGCGTCGGTCACGCCGCTGCTCGGGGTGCTGACGAAGAACGTCACCGAGGCGGCATACGTCGGCGCGGTGCGCGCGGTGATCACGACCGCGGCGACCAGGGCCAGGCAGGCGGTCGTGGCCACCAGCCACCAGCGTTTCCGGACCGCGCTGACATAGTCGCGCAGCTCCATACGCCATGACCTCCCGTGTTCGCTTCTTCACGAAGAGTGACATGTTGTCATGACGCAAGAGGTGAAACGGTCTAATTTCCCCTATCCGGTTTTACCGGGATCTCATCTGCCAAATCGTGAAGAATGGTCGCCGTGTCGAAGGGGGAACCGATGGACGACCACAGGCCCTCCGGGCCCGCGGACTGGCCCGCCGACCTCTGCGCCTGGGCCGGCGGCCTCGCGCTGGCGATCACGATCGGGCCGGACCGGCCGTCGCTGCTCACCGCGGGCGCCGCGATCGTCCTGGCCGCCGCGGCGCACACGGCGATCGCGTGGCCGGTCCACCTGTACCGGCGCCGCTACGGCCACGGGACGCTGCCCGAGCTGCGGGCGCTCGCGCTCGCCGTCGCCGCGACCGGCGGGCTGCTGTGGGTCGCCGGGGTGGCCCCGGCGGCGGTCGCCGGGGTCGGCGCGATGGCCACCCTGCTGGCGATGGTCACCGGCCGCGCGGCCGGCCGCCTGCGGCGCGAGCGGCGGCTGCGGGTCGCCCCCTCCGCGCAGGCCGTGCCGGTGCTCGTCTACGGCGCGGGCGCCGCCGGTCACCGGCTGCTGCGCTCGATGGCGCACGACCCGCACTGCCGCTACCGGCCGGTCGGCATCGTCGACGACGACCCGGCCAAGCAGAACCTGCGCGTCGAGGGCGTCGCCGTGCTCGGCGGGCGGGCGTCGCTCGCCGCCGCGATCGCGCGGACCGGCGCCGAGGTCGTCATCTTCGCCATCCGGGCCGACGACGGCGCGCTGCTGCGCGACGTCCGGGCCGTGACGACCGCCGCGCGCCGCGACCTCAAGATCCTGCCGTCCATCGACGAGAGCCTCGACGGGCCCGTGGGCGTCGCGGAGATCCGCGACGTGCAGCTGTCGGACCTGCTCGGCCGCCGCCAGATCGACACCGACCTGGCCGCGATCGGCGACTACCTGGCCGGCCGGCGGGTCCTCGTGACCGGCGCCGGCGGCTCGATCGGCTCCGAGCTGTGCCGGCAGCTGCACCGCTTCGGCCCGGCCGAGCTGATGATGCTCGACCGCGACGAGTCGGCGCTGCACGCGGTGCAGCTGTCGATCCACGGCCGGGCCCTGCTGGACAGCCCCGAGCTGATCCTCGCCGACCTGCGCGACGCCGACTCCATCGCCGCGGTCTTCGCCGAGCGCCGGCCGGAGGTGGTGTTCCACGCCGCCGCGCTCAAGCACCTCACGCTGCTGGAGCGGCACCCGGCCGAGGCGTTGCAGACCAACGTCCTCGGCACGCTCAACGTCCTGTCGGCGGCCGCCGCGGTGGGGGTCGAGCGCTTCGTGAACATCTCCACCGACAAGGCCGCCAACCCGATCAGCGTCCTGGGCTACACGAAGCGGATCACCGAGCGGCTCACCGCGCACCGCTCGACCGTCGCGGCCGGCACGTTCCTCAACGTCCGGTTCGGCAACGTGCTCGGCAGCCGCGGCTCGGTCGTCACCGCCTTCCAGGCGCAGATCGCCGCCGGTGGGCCCGTCACCGTCACCGACCCGGACGTGACCCGCTTCATGATGACGGTCCAGGAGGCCGTGCAGCTGGTGATCCAGGCCGCCGCGCTGGGCGCCGGCGGCGAGGCGCTCGTGCTGGACATGGGCACCCCGGTGCGGATCGACGACCTGGCGCACCAGCTCGCCGCGCAGGCCGAGCGGCCGGTCGACTTCGTCTACACCGGCCTGCGGCACGGCGAGAAGCTGCACGAGGAGCTCTTCGGCGCCGGCGAGATCGACCTGCGGCCGCTGCACCCGCTCATCTCGCACGTCTCGGTGCCGCCGCTCGACCCGTCGCTGGCCCTCGCGCTGGACGTGCGGTCGTCGCCGGCGGCCCTGGTCGGCCAGCTCGCCGACCTGTGCCTGGTGCCGTTCGCCGATCCCGCCGCGCTGCCCGCGGCTCCTTCCGCGGCGCCCGCGGTGTCTTCGAAGGCGCCCGCGGCGCCTATCGCGGTGCCGACGCTATCTGCCGCTCGTACCAGCTGACGGTCTCGGCGAGGCCCTGGTCGAGCGGGACCGGCCCGTGGCCGGGGAAGAGCTCCCGCAGCCGGGACGACTCCGCCTGCGAGTCGCGCACGTCGCCGGGCCGGGCGGGGTCGAAGACCACCTCGACCGGCCGGTCGACCAGCCCGCGGATCTTGTCGATCAGGTCGACCAGCGACGTGCGGGTGCCGAACGCCAGGTTCACCGGGGTCGGGCTGGTCACCCGGCGCACGGCGGCGTCGGTGAGCAGCCGCGCCACCGACCCGACGAACGTGAAGTCCCGCGTCTGCCGCCCGTCGCCGTGGACGTGCAGCGGCTGCCCGCGCAGCGCCGCGTCGGCGAACGTCGGGATGACCGCGGCGTAGGCGTGACCGACCGACTGCAGCGGCCCGTACACGTTGAAGAACCGCAACGCGAGCACCGGCAGGCCGTAGGTGGCGCCGTAGGCCAGCACCGACGACTCGGCCGCGAGCTTGCTCGCCGCGTACGGGCTCTGCGGGCGGGTCGGCAGCTCCTCGTGCTTCGGCAGGACCTTCGTCGGCCCGTACACCGAGGACGAGGACGCCGTGATGATCGGCGTGCCGCCGCGCCGGCAGGCCTCCAGCACGTGCATGGTGCCGGTGGCGTTGACCAGGTGGCTGCGTAGCGGGTCCGCGACGGACCGCGGCACCGACGGCCGGGCGGCCAGGTGGATGACGACGTCGGCCCGCTCGACCGCGTCGTCGATCGCGGGCCGGTCCAGGATGCTGCCGGTGACCAGCGTCGCGCCGACGCCGTCGAGGTTGCCCTCACTGCCGGTGCTCAGGTCGTCGAACGCCACGACCTCGTGCACGGCAGGGTGGGTGACCAGCTCCCGGCACAGGTTTCCCCCGATGAACCCCGCGCCGCCGGTGACCAGAACTCTCATCAACGGGTGCAACGGCGGCCGCACGGGTCAGGTGACGCCACGGACGAGGTCACCTCTTTTGCGGATGAACCAGTCCTTTCGGACAGCATCGAGGTCTGCGAATCCCGAAGATCCGTGAGACGTTGGTGGGCATGACCGAACAGCAGCTCGCCGGCGGTGGCGTCAACCAGGTCGTCCGGGTCGGCGCGACGGTCCGGCGCCCGGCCGGCGCCTGGAGTCCGCGGATCCATCAGCTTTTCGAGCACCTGCAGACCCGCGGCTTCACCGGCGCGCCCCGCTCCTTCGGCACCGACCCGCTGGGCCGCGACGTCTTCAGCTACCTGCCCGGCGACGTCGGCCACGACCCGTGGACCCCCGCCGTCGCCGGCGACCCCGCCCTGACCAGCGCCGCCCGGCTGCTGCGGGCCTACCACGACGCGACCGCCGACGTCGCCGCGAGCTGGCGCGACGGATGGCAGCTGCCGGCCCGCGAGCCCGTCGAGGTGATCTGCCACAACGACGCCGCCCCGTACAACTGCGTCTACGACGGCGACCACGCCATCGGCCTGATCGACTTCGACGTCGCGGCCCCCGGCCCGCGCTCGTGGGACCTGGCGTACGCGGTCTACCGCTTCGTCCCGCTCGGCTCCGCCGCCGGCGAACGCACCGCCGAGCGCCTCGACCTGTTCTTCGACGCCTACGGCGCCGACCCCGCGCTGCGCGAGGCCACGCTCGCCTCCGTCGCGCCCCGCCTGCGCGCCCTCACCGACTACATGCGCGCCGAGGCCGCCGCCGGCAACGAGGCGTTCGCCGCCCACATCGCCCGCGGCGACCTCGACCACTACCTGCGCGACATCGCCCTGCTCACTAGTAGTTGACCATGAACTCGTAGTACGTCGAGGTGCCCTCGTTGCCGGCCATGTCGATCGGCGCGGCCTCGAACACCGGGTAATAGTCAGACGGCGCGTAGCTGACGGTGGCCGAGCCACCCGGCTGGTCGAGGTACACGTAGTTCCGGGCGCCGCTGCCGCTGATGTACATGAACCCGATGACGTCCCGGTTGCCCTGCGCGTCCAGCGTAAAGGTGCCCGGCACGTACAGCTCGCCGTGCGGCTCGCCGTCCTGCGGGAAGTCGGTCGAGCTGACCAGCACCGTGGTCGCCGGCGGGGTCAGGTCGATCTTCAGGTAGCAGGTCTTCGACCAGGCCGAGTAGTCCGTGTAGTCGTAGGCCTGAGCGGCCCAGGCGACCACGGTGCCCTCGGCGAGGCCGTTCAGCATGAGGTAGACCCGGCCATCGTTGCCGGCGGGCACCACGTGGCGCTGTTCCGGGGCGTCGACCGGCCACCAGGCGAAGACGACCGACCTGAAGTCGAGCGGGTCGGCGTCGGTCACGGTCACCGCGACTTCGGCGCCGAGGTTGGCCGGCCGGGGCCGTTCAAGCGTGCCGCAGCGGCCGTCGCGGGCCAGCCCCGGGTCGCGCACGACCGGGATCGCGTTGTGCGAGACCAGCGTCTGCGGCCTGCCGATGAGGAACCCCGATCCGGCCGCCCCCTCGTCGGCCTGCACCACCCGCAGCTCGAAGGTGACGGACCGGTCACCGCGGGCTCTCGCCGCCGTGATGACATCGGTGATGACCGTGTCCACGAACCACCCGTCACACCCGCGCGTCCACTGCCGCACGAGCTCCAGCTCCGCCGGCGCGTTGCGCCAGGTCGGCGTCCGGTTGAGTTTCCCGGTGCGCCAGAGCTCGAGCGTGACAGGGCCGGCGCAGGCGGCGTCGGGTGTGATGAGCGCCGAAAGACTTGCGCCGCTGATGCTGTTGCCCTTGAACCCGGTGAGGTCGTAGGTGAAGTACGAGCGCCTGGTGTGGGTGACACCGTCCGGGCCGGTGGTGGTGCCGACCGGCAGGTCGCCCGCGGTGTTGACGAACGCGGTCCGCGGCTGCTGCGCCTCGGTGTAGGCCCAGGTGGTGGGCGTCAAAGACGTCTGCGCGGCGGACGCGGGCGCGGCCCCGACCACCACCGTGGCGAGCCCGACCGACAGCGCCGCCGCGTACGGCAGCACTCTGCTGATGCGATGCAAGTGTCGTTCCTCCCCGTCGCCGCCCCGGGATGTTCCGGGGCGGACGGGGCCAGCATAGCGATCACGGTCTCTGCTTCAGAGCCGTTTACAGCCGCGGGAGGATCTCCCTGGCGAGGGTGGTGGCGAACTCGACCGGGTGGCGGTCGGGCATCGTCATGACCTCGGTGACGCCGAGGCGGCCGTAGGCCTCGACGTCGCGGAGCCAGGCGTCCGGGTCCTCCAGCGGAGGGCGGGTGATCAGCACGGTCTTGACGATCTCGGCGTAGTCGCGGCCCTCGGTGTCGCAGTGGGCGCGCAGGACGTCGAGCTTCGCGGCGACGTCGTCCGGCGTGGAGCCGAAGAGGTTGCAGGCGTCGGCGTACTTCGCGACCAGGCGCAGCGTCTTCTTCTCGCCACCGCCACCGATCATGATCATCGGGCGGGCGCGGCCGAGCGGCGGCGGGGAGTTGAGCGTCTCCGTCAGCCGGTAGTGGGTGCCCTCGAAGGCGCCGTTGTCGTCGCTCCACATCTGCAGGCAGATCCGCAGCGTCTCCTCGAGGCGCTCGAAGCGCTCCGCCACCGGCACGACGGGCACGCCCAGGCCGTGCTGCTCGCGCTCGTACCAGGAGGCGCCGATCCCGAGCCGGGCCCGGCCCGCCGACAGCACGTCCAGCGTGGTGACGATCTTCGCCAGGAGGCCCGGGTGGCGGTACATCACGCCCGTCACCAGCAGGC
The DNA here is from genome assembly GCF_040674675.1 of Dactylosporangium sp. NPDC049742. Lineage (NCBI taxonomy): Bacteria > Bacillati > Actinomycetota > Actinomycetes > Micromonosporales > Micromonosporaceae > Dactylosporangium > Dactylosporangium sp. NPDC049742. Next base: position 84,581 of record NZ_JBFANF010000012.1, read on the forward strand.
CCAGCGTCATGCGCTCGGTGAGGGCCGCGAGGTAGCCCAGCGTCGTGTAGCCCTCCAGCATCGGCTCCTCGGCGGGTGCCATGCCGTCCATCTGGAAGTAGTGGTCCATGACCGTGAAGGACGCGACCCCCGCCTGCTCGGCGATGAGGGCCGTCTCCTTCAGCGTCGGCGCGATGGCCGCCGGGTCGGCGGGTGTCGAGAAGTTCCAGTAGTGCAGCCCCAGCTTCATGGGGTCAATCATTGTCCCGGATCGCCGGGGTTGCGGCGATCCGGGACATGAAACCCCCTACAACAGTCCGCGCGCGACGAACGCGGCCCGGGTCGCCTGGGCGGCCTGGGTGCCGTAGAGGCGTTGCGCCGCGTCCACGGTGGCCTGGGCAGCCGCCGCGAACGTGGTGTCGACCGCGAAGGCGAACTGCGCCTCCACGATCAGGGTGCTGGCTCTGGTGTCACCGAGCGCGGCCCGGATGTCCCACAGGGCGCGGGACCAGATCTCGCCGTCGGCGTGGACCTCGCCGACGACGCTCTCCGGGTAGTGCTTGGTGCCGTCGAGCCGGCGCAGGCAGTGCGGCACGGTGCTGGTGTAGGAGACGGAGTCCCAGTCCGCCACGCATGCCTCCGGGGTGCGGGCAGGCGCCCCGGTCGCCCAGCTGCTGACGGCCACGGCCAGGTAGTCGCCGAACGCCTCACCGATCGCGCCCGACTCCAGGGTCGTGCCGAATCCGGGCACCTGGCCGTCCTGCACCGAGTGGCCGTACTCGTGCACGATGACCTCGGCGTCCTCCGCGTCGTCGACCCCGCCCTTGCCGAGGGTGATGTTGGCCTTGTCTTCGCGGAAGAACGAGTTGTCGCCGCCGTACTGGTCGATGCGGACCTCGATCCGGCGCTGGTTGACCGGCCTGAGCGCCGAGCCGAAGCCCAGATGCTGCAGGTACCGCTGCGCGGTGGTCACCCAGTAGTAGGCCATCACCTGCTCGAACTGGTCGGCGTCGCGATGCCAGGCGGGGAACGCGCCGTCGACGGCGAGGGCCGCCTTGCCGGTGGAGCTCTTCACGACCACGTACCGGCCGGACAGCTTGCCGGTGCCGTCGAGGTCGGTGAGCGTGACCTGACGGTAGGCCGCTGCGAACGCCGGGCTGTCGGCGTCCTTCGCATCGACCAGGCTCTGCAGTCCGAGGGCCTGCACCGGGTTGGGGTAGAACACGGTCGCGGTCGCCGATTCGCCGGTCGGCGTGGCGTGCGCCGGTCCGGCCGCCCCGACGGACACGACCGTGGCCACCGCCGCGGTCAGTGCGAGGATCCTTTCCTTCATGCGCGAAGGAGCGGAGGAGGCCCCGTGCGCGTTACCGGACGGCCTGGTGGACCAGCCGGACGGCCGGCTCCTTGTAGACGGCGAAGCCGCCCTTGGTGCCCTGCTTCACCTGATACATCGCCATGTCGGCGTCGCGGAGCAGCTGGCCGCCGTCGCGGCCGCCGCCGCTGATCGCGACGCCCACGCTGGCGCCGACGCGGACCTCGGTGCCGGCGATCTCGAACGGCTCGCCGACGGTGGCGACGATGCGCTCGGCGACGCGGACCGCGACGCTCGCGTCGCCGCCGGCGATGACGATCGCGAACTCGTCGCCGCCGAGGCGGACCACGGTGTCGTCGCCGCGGACCGCGGCGAGCAGCCGGCCGGCGACGCCGATGAGGAGGTCGTCGCCCGCGGCGTGGCCGAGCTCGTCGTTGACGGGCTTGAAGTTGTCCAGGTCGACCAGGAGCAGCGCCTGGTCGGCGCAGTCGCCGCCCTCCAGCAGTTCGGTGAGCATGCGGCGGTTCGGCAGGCCGGTCAGCGGGTCGTGGGACGCCTGGTGGCGGATCAGCGCCTCGTGCTCGGCGAGCGTGTCGAGGGCGATCTGCTGCTGCTCCAGCATCTCCTCGTTGGCCTTGGTGGTGAGGCGGTGCTCGCGCTCGAAGCGGTAGAGCAGCAAGCCGATCGCGGTGACGGCGAGGGTCATGGCGACGGCGAGCGACAGGTCGGCGACGGTGTTGGCCAGCGCGGCGGCGTCGGCCGCCTGCTGCTCGAGGCTGCGCAGCTGGGCGTTCAGCCGGCCGAACTGCGGCTCGGTCTGCCGCTTCTCCAGCGCCCGCGCCTCGGCGATCTTGCCGACGCCGAGCATGCCGAGCTCGGTGTCCAGCACGGCGTGGTACGCGCTGACGCTGTCCTCCAGCTGCTGCACCGTGGCGGCGTCGAGGTCGCCGAGCGCTTCGACGATGGCGCGCTCGCGGCTGCGGATCTCGCCGAGCTCGCGGGCGACCGTCACGGGCGTGTTGCGGTCGGCGACGGTCTTCCACTGCAGCGAGCTCTCCTCGTGCAGCAGCATGTTGAGCTCGCTGAGGCGCGACCGGGTGGCCTCCTGGGACTGGCTCCTGCCGTGCAGGTACACGTTGGCGAACGTGACCCCGCCGAGCAGCACGATCGCGAGCGCCAGCACCCGCGGCCAGCGCCACCCGAGCTTCCCGACCTTCCGCATGGCATGGCTATCGGCACGCACGCGCCGACCTTCGAGTTTTGTGCCGGAGATTCTTCAGTACCCGGGGCTTCGGGACGATTGGCTCTTCATGAAGGGCTCCCCAGTGCAACGCAGCCTGAGCCGGCGCCGGCTGATCATGTCCGCGGCGGCCGCCGCGGCGACGCTCCTGCCCGCCGCGGCGTGCGCGAACAAGGACGGCGAGGGCGCGGGCGGCATCGGGTACGCCGCCGACCGGCCACCCGTCACGATCGAGTTCTGGTACATGCCGTACGGCGGGCCGGTGCAGGACCAGGCGGTCATCACCGAGACCGAGGAGTTCCACAAGGCGCACCCCAACATCACGGTCAAGGCGGTCCGGGTGCCGTGGGACGAGGCGCTGACCCGGCTCAGCACCGCGTCGACCAGCGGCGAGGGCCCCGACGTGACGGTGCTGGGCACCACCTGGGTGGCCGGCTTCAGCTCGATCGGCGCGCTGCGCCCGTACAGCATCGAGGAGATCGCGGCGGTCGGCGGCGAGGACGTCTTCGCCAAGGCGAGCTGGAGCTCCAGCCACCTGATCACGTCGCAGGAGATCACGGCGCTGCCGTGGCTGATCGACATCCGGGCCCTGTTCTACCGCACGGACGTGCTGCGCAAGCTCGGCCTGGACCCGAAGGAGGCGTTCGCGACCTGGGACTCCTTCGAGGAGACCCTGCAGAAGATCAAGGCGTCCGACGCCGGGGTCGCGCCGCTCGCCATCGGCCTGCAGAACAACTTCGGCATCATCCACAACGTGGCCCCGTTCATCTGGGGCGCCGGCGGCGACCTGATCAAGGACGACGGCACGAAGTCGATGCTCGCCGAGCCCGCCGCGGTCGACGGCGTCACGTACTACCAGCGGCTCATCGGGCTCTACGACGACCCGAAGGCGATGGCGCTGTCCTCCAGCGACGTGCCGCGCGCGTTCGCCGAAGGTACCGGCGCCATCACCATCGACAACTCCCAGTCGGTCGCCGAGTTCGCCTCCGACCCCTCCCGCGCCGGCCTGAAGGCGGGCTGGTCGACGGCGCCGATGCCGGCCGGGAAGGCGGGCCGGTTCGGCTTCCTGGGCGGCTCCAACCTGGGCATCCTCAAGGAGGCGAAGCATCCCGAGGCGGCGTTCGAGTTCGTCCGGTACCTGACGGGCAAGGCGAGCCAGCAGCGCTACAGCGTCAACTCGGGGCTGTGGCCGGCCCGCACCGAGGCGATCGAGGGCACCAAGCTGGCGACCGAGCCGGAGTATGCCGCGTTCCGGGAGATGATCCCGCACGGCAAGATGTACCCGTCGGTCTCGGCCTGGATCATCGTCGAGTCGGTGATCGCGAAGGACCTGCGGGAGCTGTGGAGCGCGCCCGGGGCCCTGGGCCGCGGTCAGGTCCAGGAGATCATGACCAGGACGACCGCGGACATCGATGAAGCGCTGCGCGACCCGACGAACACGGGGATCACGCCGTAACGCTTTCGGGGGTCCCGCCGCTCCTTCTCCCGTGGATGTGGTCGACCCGGTCTTCGTGGACCGCACCGGCCGGCGCCGGAGGCTCTTCACGATCCTCGGGGCCGGCCTCGGCGTGCTGCTCGCGGCCGGTTGCGCGCTGCTGATCGCCGGGCTGCTGGGCGCCTCGCCGGTGCCGCTGCCCGGTTTGCCGGAAAACGGGCAGATCGGTCGCCACCAGGACGGTCTCGGGACGGCGCCGACCAGCGGCGCGCCCGCGCGGCCCACCACGAAGCCCACCTCGGCACGCCCCGCCGCCGCGCCCGGGACCGATGGCGGCGCGTCACCCAGCCCGTCGGCGAGCGAGCCGCACGACAACCGGAAGACGGCGCACCCGGGCAATCCGCGACCGAGCCGGACGAAGTAGCGGTGGCCCGGCACTCGTCCCATCGGGCGCCCAGATCGCCCAGCGCGCCCAGGGCGCACTGGCTGCTGCTCCTGCTCGTCATGGCGGTCCTGCTCGCCGAGCTGTGCCTCGACGGCTGGGTGCGGGGCGTGCCCGGCGCCGAGCCCTCGGCGGCCCCCGGCGAGCTGGGCCCGGTGCTGCAGGTCCAGGCGGACGGCACCGTGCGCTCCGCCGGGATGCCGGCCGGCGCGGTCGCGCTCACGTTCGACGACGGGCCCGACCCGCGGTGGACGCCGCTGATCCTCGACGCGCTGCGCCGCAACCACGCGCGGGCCACGTTCTTCGTGGTCGGCTCGCGGGTCAACCAGCACCCGGACCTGGTGCGGCGCATCGTCGCCGAGGGGCACGAGCTCGGCGTGCACACCTTCACCCACGCCGACCTGGCCGCGCTGCCCGCCTGGCGGCAGCGGCTCGAGCTCGACCTCACCCGCACCGCGATCGCCGCCGCGACCGGGCGGACCGTGCGGCTGCTGCGGCCGCCGTACCTGTCGACGCCGCAGCGGCTGCCCGCCGGGTTCCTCACCGTCATGACCGACCGCGACACGCAGGACTGGCAGCGGCCGGGGGTGGACGCCATCGTCGCCGCGGCCGCGCCGGGCGGCGTCGTGCTGCTGCACGACGGCGGCGGCGACCGGACGCAGACGGTGGCGGCGGTCGAACGGATCACGGCCACCCCCGGGCGCCGGTTCGTCACGGTCTCCGAGGGGCTCGGCCTGCCGCCGGACGCGGCCGCCGGCACCGGCGACGTCGCCCGCGGCCACGCGCTGCGCTGGGCGCAGACCGCCGGCGGCTGGATCAGCGCCGCGATGTGGTGGCTGATCGTCGCCGCCACCGCCCTCGCCCTGGTCAGACTCGTCGTCCAGGTGGCCATCGCCCGCCGGCACGCGCGCCGCGCCGTCGCCGGGCGGATGCGCTCCTTCGGCCTGGTGTCGGTCATCGTGCCGGCCTACAACGAGGCGGCGAACATCGCCGCGACGGTCCGCTCGCTGATCGGCAACGACTACCCTGCGCTCGAGGTCGTCGTCGTCGACGACGGATCCACCGACGACACCGCCGACGTGGTGCGCCGTCTCGCGCTTCCGGGGGTCCGCCTGATCCGCCAGGCCAACGCCGGGAAGCCGGCCGCCCTCAACACCGGCGTCGCGGCCGCCCGCGGGGAGCTGCTGGTGCTGGTCGACGGCGACACCGTGTTCGAGCCCGACGCGATCGGCCGGCTCGTCCAGCCGTTCGCCGACCCGTCCGTCGGCGCGGTCAGCGGCAACACGAAGGTCGCCAACCGGGGCGGGCTGCTCGGCCGGTGGCAGCACCTGGAGTACGTGGTCGGCTTCAACCTCGACCGGCGCATGTTCGACCTCGGCGAGTGCATGCCGACCATCCCGGGCGCGATCGGCGCCTTCCGCCGGGCGGCGCTGTTCGACACCGACGGGGTGCCCGCGGACACCCTCGCGGAGGACACCGACCTGACGATGGCCATCCTGCGCGCCGGGTGGCGGGTCGTGTACGCGGACCGCGCCATCGCCTGGACCGAGGCGCCGTCGTCGCTGCGGCAGCTCTGGCGGCAGCGGTACCGGTGGTGCTACGGCACGATGCAGGCGGCCTGGAAGCACCGCCGGGCCATCGGCGAGGGCGGCCACCTGGGCCGGCGCGGCCTGGTCTACCTGGCGGTCTTCCAGATGCTCCTGCCGCTGACCGCACCGCTCATCGACGTCTACGCCGTCTACAGCCTCCTCTTCCTGCCCTGGGCCCAGGTGGCCGCGGTGTGGTGCGGCTTCACCGCCCTGCAGGTCCTGGCCGCCGGTTACGCGCTCCGGCTCGACCGCGAGTCCCTGGGGCCGTTGTGGACGGTGCCGCTGCAGCAGGTGGTGTACCGCCAGCTGCTCTACCTGGTCGTCATCCAGTCGGCCGTCGCCGCGCTGCTCGGCGGCCGGCAGCGCTGGCAGGTGTCGACCCGCACCGGCCTCGCCGCGGCCGCCGTCACCCCGCGCGGGCCCGCGCTCCCGGGCGCCCTCGTCCCGCACCAGGCGCCGGAGGTGGCCCCGGACCGGGCACCGCACGCGACCCACTCCATGGACCTGCCTGCGCCGCAGGGCTCCGAGCCGTGGGTGGCGCGCGACGGCCGGGCGTGGCCGTCGGATCTGTCGGGCCGGCCGTGACCGCCTTGGCCGGTACCCACCCGACGCCGTACTCCCACGGCTGCCCCGCGCGCTCGTCGACGGGCGGCGATGCCAGGACGCCCCCGCGCGGCGACGCCAGGACGCCCGCACGCGCCGAAGCCAAGCCGCCGCCGGGCGGCGACACCGGGGTGCCGGCGGACGGCGACGCCAGGACGTCCCCGCGCGCCGACGCCAGTCCCTCGGCAGGCGCCGACACCAGGACGCCGGCGGTCGACGCCGGCGACGCCGGCACGCTCGCGCGCGACGACGCCGGGATGACCGCGGACGGCGACATCGGGACGGCGCAGGTCGAGCTGGCGCTGGGCGAGGTCACGCTCGACGACCGCCTCGAGGTGGCCCTGGCCGGGGCGATCGGCGGCGACGCCGCGGCCTTCGCGGATCTGTGGCGGGCGCTGCAGCCGCTGGTGCTGCGGTACCTGCGGGTCGTCTGCGGCGACGCCGCCGAGGACGTGGCGTCGGAGACGTGGCTGCAGGCGTCGCGGGACCTGCGGCGGTTCAGCGGCGGCACGACCGCGTTCCGGGTGTGGCTCTTCCGGATCGCCCGCAACCGCGGCATCGACGAGAACCGGCGCGCGTGGCGGCGGCGCGAGGAGCCGCACCAGACCGTGCACGAGGTCCGCGAGGCGGCCGGCGAGATCGTCCGCGACGTGGCCCTGGACGCCGGCGACCGGTCCGGCACCGAGTGGGCGCTGCGGATGATCCGCACCCTGCCCCCCGACCAGGCGGAGTCGGTGATGCTGCGCGTCGTGGCCGGTCTCGACGTCGCCGGCACCGCCAAGGTCCTGGGCAAGCGCCCCGGCGCGGTCCGTGTCGCGACGATGCGAGGGCTGCGCCGGCTGGCCGACCATCCCGAAGTCCAGGCGCACCGCGGCACAGATCCGCGGGAAGGCGGCTGATCATGCCCGAGACACCGATCCACGACGCGCTGGCACCCGACGGCCTGGCCCTGGACAGCCTGACGCCCGACGTCGCCGAGCGCCTGCTCGACCTGTGCGAGCCGGCCGCAGGGCGGCACGCGGGCGTCGCCGCGCTGCTCGTCGCCGCCGCGGGGCCGGCCCTGCCCGCCGAGCTGACCGGCGAGGACGACACCGTGCGGGAGTTCCGCCGGGCCTACCGCCGCACGTGGCGCCGGCGGCGCAACGCCCTCATCGCCTGCGCCGTCGCGGCGGTCGTGTCGCTGGGCGGCACCGCGTACGCGGCGAGCGGCGCACCCCTGCCGGATCCGGTGCGGCGCACCGTCGAGTCGCTGTTCGGCGACGACTCGGGCAGCGGGCCGGCCACGCCGTCCTCCGGCTCGCCGGCCGGGTCACCGGCGGGCACGCCGGGGCCGTCGCGGTCGCCGTCGCCGGAGGCGAGCGGGCCGGGCGCCGCCCGGATCGAGGAGCTCTGCCGCGCGTGGGAGGCGAGCCGCACCAACCCGCAGGCGCCGCCGGTCAGCGGCGAGGACCGTCGCATGCTCGCCCAGGCGGCGAAGAGCGCGACCGGGATCAACGACTTCTGCCGAGGCGTCCTCGCCCCGAAGCCCGCGCCCACCACGCCCGCGCCCACCACGCCGGCGGCCTCCCGCCCGGGCGAAGAAGGCGCGGACGTCGAGCCCTCCGCCGTGGAGGCCTCCCGCCCGGGCGCCGTCAAGCCCGGCACCGCCAAGCCCAGCCGCACCCACCCGGTCAAGCAGTCCGGCCGCTAACGCCGCGCCGCGTCCAGGGTGGCGCGGACCTCCGCGAGGAGGTCGACGAGGTGGCGCAGGCGCTCGTCGTCGAGGCCGGCGAAGGCGACCGTCGCGTCGGGGTGCATGGCGCGCATGGCCTGGCCGATCAGCTCGCCGCCGAGCTGGGTGAGCGCGACGCTGCGCCGGCGGGCGTCGCCGGGGGCCGCCTCCACCGTCACCGCGCCGCGGTCGACCAGCGTCTTGAGGGTCTTCGAGACGGCGGGCTGGTTGACCTCCATCGCGGCGGCGATGTCACCGACCGAGCCGGGCCCGGCGTTGGCGAGGTGGAGCAGGACCGCGGTGTGGGTCATGGTCAGCCCGAGCGGGCGGAGCGCCCGGTTGAGCCGCGTCTCGGCGAGCTGGTGCGCGATCGACAGCTCGCGCATCGCCCGCCCTTGCAGCTCAGCGCGCGTCTGAGGGGTCATGTGGGCAAATATATTCCATGGAACACTTGACGTCACCCGCCGCCCCTCGCAAGATACATTCCATGGAATTCATTGAGCGTGTACAGCGCGCGAAGCTCCCCGTCCTGGCCGGCGTCACCGTGGCAGGCTTCGCCGCCCAGCGGATCACCCAGACGGTCCTCGACGGCTTCTACGCCCGCTCCGGCTACCCGGTGCCCTACTACGTCGGCCAACTGTCGTTCAGCGCCCGCAAGCTCTCCGGCTGGTACACGACGATGCGGGAGGCGGGCACCCTCGGCGTCTACTGGCAGACCCAGTTCATGGACTTCGCCTTCATCGCGGCCACGGCGCTGTTCTTCACGGCCGCCCTCGCGCTGGTGGCCCGCGCGTTCCCGGCCGGCAGCCGCGGCCGGCGGATCGCCACCGTCGCTGTGGCGCTGGGCCCGTTCGCCCCGCTGTGCGACGTGGTGGAGAACCTGCTCTCGTTCGCCATGCTGCCCGACCCGGGCGCGGTGAACCCGGTCGTCGCGGTCCTCTACTCGACCGCCGCGGCGCTGAAGTTCGCCGGGTTCTTCGCGGTGTACCTGTGGATCCCCGGCGCCCTGGTCGCCGCACTGATCAGTCGACGGCGCAGCGGGGCCGACGCGTAGTGTACAGATGTACATAGCGAGTGTACGGTTGTACACATGACCGAGAGGACCATGCGGGAGCGGATGCTCGCCGGGGAGCTGTACCGCGCCGAGGACCCGCAGCTGGCGGCCGACGACGCCCGCGCGCAGGCGCTCTCCCACAGGTTCAACACGATGGACCCCACCGATCACGAGGGGCTGCGGGCGGTGCTGACCGAGCTGCTCGGCGGCTTCGGCGAGGGTGCTTACGTGCGGCCGCCGCTGCGCTGCGACTACGGGTATCAGACGACGTTCGGCGCCCGCGCGTTCGCCAACTGGGGCCTGGTCTGCAACGACGTCGCGACGATCACGATCGGCGACGACGTGCAGATGGGGCCCGGGGTGCAGCTGCTGACCTCCACCCACCCGCTGGAGCCGGACCCGCGCCGCGACAAGTGGGAGGCGGCGAAGCCGATCGTCATCGGCGACAACGTCTGGCTCGGCGGCGGCGTCATCGTCTGCCCCGGCGTCACGATCGGCCCCGACACCGTCGTCGGCGCCGGCTCCGTGGTGGTCCGGGACCTCCCCGCGGGCGTCCTCGCGGTCGGCAGCCCGGCCCGCATCGTCCGCCGGCTCACCGACGCGCCGGAGGCGGAACCCGCTCCGGAGGCCGCCCCGCCCACTCCGGCAGCCACGACCCAGCCGGCCACATCGGCTCAGCCGGCACCACCCACCGCAGCGGCGGAGTCCGCGCAGGCAGAGTCCGCGCCGGCGGGATCCCCAGGCACGGCCGGCCCGGTCTGAGGTGGCGGCGGGGACACGGCGGCACGACCCGAACCGGAAGGACCGCATCGTCGACGCCGCGATCGCGGTGATCGCCGAGCACGGCGTCGCGGGCACCACCCACCGGCTCATCGCCGCGGCGGCGGACGTGCCGCTGGGGTCGCTGACCTACCACTTCAGCAGCCTCGACGACCTGCGGGCGCAGGCGTTCCGGCGGCACGCCGAGCGGATGTCGATCGTCTACGAGTCGCACTTCCTGCACGTACACACGCATGAAGCGCTGATCGAGGCGGTCACCGACCTGATCCACGGCGACGCCGGCGCCGACACCGCCGACTGGGCCATCGCCTACGAGCTCTACCTGGCCGCGCTGCGCGACCCCGAGCTGCGCACCATCACCGAGACCTGGATGCGCACCAGCCGCGCGGTCCTCGAACGCTTCGTCGACCCGACCACCGCCCGGGGCGTCGACGCCCTGATCGAGGGCCTGGTCATGCACAAGACCCTGTCCACGGCACCCGTCTCACGCGAGGAGATCCGCGTGATCGTGGCCCGGGTCCTGCACCAACCCGCACAAGACCCACAGATCAACGGAGACCCGCGATGACCCTGACCGCCGGGCCGGCGCTCACCACCGACCGATCACTGCGCGCCGCGACCCGCGCCGTCTACGCCGCCTTCATCTGGTCCGGGTTCGCGATGGCGAGCTGGGCCACCCGCATCCCGCAGATCCGCGACGAGCTGCGCCTCGGCCCGTCGCAGCTCGGCCTGGTCCTCGTCGCCATCGCGGTCGGGTCGATCATCTCGCTCGTCCTGTCGGGCCAGATCGTCGCCCGCCTCGGCTCCCGCGCCACGGTCGCGGCGATGGCGGTCCTGCTCGCCGCCGGCCTGACCGTCGTCGCGGCCGGGTACCACCTCGGCGTGCCGCCGGTCGTGCTCGGCCTCTTCGCGTTCGGCTTCGCCAACGGGGCTTGGGACGTGGCGATGAACGTCCAGGGCGCCCTCGTCGAGCGCCGCCTCGGCCGGGCGATCATGCCGCGCTTCCACGCCGGGTACAGCGTCGGCACCGTCGCCGGCGCCCTGCTCGGCACCGCGATGGTGGCGCTGAGGGTGCCGGTCACCGCCCACCTGATCGCCGTCGCCGTCCTGGCCGGCGCCAGCACGTTCGTCATGGTCCGCACGTTCCTGCCCGACGACGCGCCCGCGTCCGCGGAAGGCGGCACCGCGGAGAAGAAGGGTGGGCTGCTGGAGTTCTGGACCGAGCCGCGCACCCTGCTCGTCGGCGTCTTCGTGCTGGCGTTCGCGTTCACCGAGGGCGCGGGCATCGACTGGATCGCCGTGGCCGTCATCGACGGCTACGACACCCCGGCCGCCGTCGGCACGCTCGCGTTCACGGTGTTCCTGACCGCGATGACCGCCGGCCGCTGGTTCGGCCCGGCGCTGCTGGACCGCTTCGGCCGCGTCCCCGTCGTGCGGGCCCTCGCCGTGATCGCGCTGGCCGGCCTGGCGCTGTTCATCTTCGGCCCCAACACCCCGACCGCGTACGCCGGCGCGCTCCTGTGGGGCACCGGCGCCTCGCTCGGCTTCCCGGTCGCGATGAGCGCCGCCTCCGACGACCCGGCCCGGGCCGCGGGGCGGGTCAGCGTGGTGGCCTCGATCGGCTACTGCGCGTTCCTCGGCGGCCCGCCCCTGATCGGGGTGCTCGGCGACCACATGTCGGTCCTCCGGGCACTCATCGCGATCCCTGTCCTGCTGACCGTCGCCTTCCTGCTGGCGGGCGCGATCCGCCCGCTGCCGGAGTCGCCGGAGACCCCGGAGCGTGTTTGACCGCATCGGTGATCGGGCACCCCTGAAACAGCGGCACACCGACGCCGCTTCGTCGGGAAACGAGGAGGAACAGTGACCGTCACCGGAATCATCACCGCGCTGATCGTCGGTCTGATCGTGGGCGCGCTCGGCAGGCTGGTGGTCCCCGGCCGCCAGAACATCCCGATCTGGCTCACGATGGTCATCGGCGTCGTCGCCGCTCTGATCGGCACCTTCATCGCCAACGCCGTCGGCATCGCGACCGACACGCCCGGCGTCGACTGGGGCGAGCTCCTGGTCCAGGTGATCGTGGCCGCCATCGGTGTCGCGCTGGTCGCCGGCTTCGCCGGCCGGGGCCACCGAGCCCTCTGACCGCATCTCGAGCGACCCCCGGCCATCCCGGCCGGGGGTCGCTTGCTGTCTCCACAGCGTTGTCCACAGGGTCTGAGCAGGCAAACCTTCTTCGTACACATGTGCTATCCACAGGCTGTGGATGGAACGTGTGTACGAAGAACCCGATCGGCTGAACGTCCGATGAACGGGCGGCGACATCGCGATGGACCAGCCTCCGATCGTCCACGGAGGACGTCATCCGGTTGGCACTGGCGGATGCGCCGCGGGCGGCCTATCCTTGGATGCAGTAGACCGGCGCCTTCCCCCGTGGGTGCCGGTCTCACTATTTCTCCGGGGCCTTTCCGTCAGCTGCTCCGGGGCTTCCTGCCAGCGGCTCCCACCAGCGCCGCAGCGACCGCGATCAGCGCCGTCCCCCCGGTCAGCGCCCCCAGGGTCGCCCACGGCACGCTCACCGTCACCGCCCCGGCGACGCCCAGCAGCGTCGTCCACAGGCCGGCCACCGCGACCACCGCGACGACCACCCCGAGCAGGACCCCCAGCGCGACCGTGGCCAGCGTCTCGACCGCCGTCCACGCCAGGACCTGCCGCCGGCTGGCCCCCAGCAGGCCCAGCGACCGCCGCTCCCCCGCCCGGTCCGGCGCCGCCATCAGCAGCGTGTTGACCATCGCCAGGGTGGTGTACGCGAGCACGATCCCGAGCACCACCAGCAGCCCGAGCCGGCTCGCCGACCCCTGGCCCTGGCGCGCGGCCGCCAGCCACGCCTCGCGCGTGACCGCCCGGGCCCGGTGCCCGTCGGCAGCGGCCCGCAGCGCCGCGGTCGTGGCGGCCGGGTCGGTGCCGGGGCGAAGGCGCACGTACGCGACCGACGGCAGCGTCCCGGCGGATGCCGGCAGGTAGGCGTCGACCGCGCTGCCCGGCGGCAGCACCTCCAGCACCCGCAGGCGCGCCTCGCTGCCGTCGGCGAGCCACAGCCGGGCCGTGTCGCCGGCCCGCAGCCCCCAGTCGGCGGCGACCTTGATCCCGCCGGCGGGCACGTCGTCGGCCTCCGCCGCGTCGCGCCGGACCAGCGCGGTGTCGCCTTCCAGGGTGTACACGGTGGTCTCGGCGCTGAAGGTCACGTCGACGCCGGGGACGCCGCGCAGCCCCGCGACGAGCTCCCGGTCCAAGCCGTGACCGTCGGGCAGGACCAGGAAGTCGGCGTGCGCGGGCCTGGCGCGCAGCACGTTCTTCGCCTCGTCGGTGAGGTCGGACGCGATGAGCAGCGACGCCGCCAGCCCGACGGTGACGAGGACGGGCGCCGCGACCGCCGCCGTCCGCCGCGCCGAGGCCGTCACGTTGCGCACCGCCAGCAGCAGGCCGGTGCCCCGCGGGGTGGCCCCGCCGAGACGGCGGGCGACGACGGCGACGAGCGCCGGGGCGAGCAGGCCCGCGGCGACGATCAGCAGCATCACCACCGGCATGTAGCTCTTGCGGTTGGTCGCGGACGCCGGGTCGCCGATCGCCGTCACCGCCATCGTGACCAGCGCGGTGCCGAGGGTCAGGACGCCGGCGACCCAGCGGGCGGGCGGCATGGTCCGGGACTCCACGACCGTCTCGCGCAGCGCCTCGCCGGGGCGGACCCGGCCGGCCCGCCAGGCCGCGGTGACCGCGCCGAGCAGCGCCACGGTGACGCCGGTGCCGAAGGCGGTCCACATGGGCCACCGGGCCGGGCTGATCGTGTGCACCCAGCCGGGCGCCATGCCGCGCTCGCGCAGCAGGTCCAGCAGCGCCGGGGCCAGCGCGGGACCGGCGAGGGCGCCGATCGCGGCGGCGACGAGCGCGACCGCCAGGGCTTCCCAGTACACCAGCCGCCGCACCTGACCGGGGAGCGCTCCGCCGGCCCGCAGCAGGGCGAACTCCTGCCGCCGCTGCCCGACGGCGAAGGCGAACGTCGAGGCCACGACGAAGATCGCGACGAAGGCGGCGAACCCCAGCGCGATGCCCACGATCGTGTTGGCGTTGTTGCGGGCCCGGGCGTCGGCGACGCGGCCGGGGTCGAGGCGGCCGCGGTCGTCGCCGGTGAGCACCCTGGCCCGGTCGCCGACCGCGGCCCGGACCCGCTCGGCGGCGCCGTCGACGATGACGATGGCGTCGACCTGCGGCCGCAGCTGTGCGGCGGTGGCGTCGGAGAAGAACAGTCCTTCCTTGACGGTGCCGCTCACGGTGTACGAACGGATCCCGTCGCCGGTCACGACCCGGATCCGCGCGCCGACCGGTGCGCCCGAGGTGGCGACCTCGTCGGCGGCAGGCGCGCGGCCCGACAGCAGCGCGGGTGCGAGCGCCCACGGCCGGGCGATCCCCGCGCCGGGCGGCCCGTCGGCGAACTGCGCGGGGATGATCCGGTCGACCCGCCCGGCCGGCAGCGCCGCAACCACGTCCGCGGGCAGGCCGGGCGAGACGGCGAGGGGCTGGCTTTCGCCGCCGCGCCAGGTCGGCACGGTCAGCGTGTCGTGCGGCGCGACCACGACCGGGTAGGCCGCGTACCGCTGCGGCGCCCGGTCCGGGGCGGTGGCGGTGGTGGCGAGGACCTGCCCCATGGCGGCGATGAGGGCGCTGCCGAACGCGAGCGCGAGGAACGTCCCCACGAACGACCGCCACCGCAGCCGCAGCCCCGCGAGCGCGATGCCGATCATGCGGCGGCCATCATCTCGATGACCGCGGACGCGGTGGGGGCGGACAGGGAGCCGGAGAGGCGGCCGTCGGTCAGGAACAGCACGCGGTCGGCGTACGCGGCGGCGGCCGGGTCGTGGGTGACCATGACGATGGTCTGGTGGTGCTCGTCGACGAGGTCGCGCAGCAGCCGCAGCACGTCGCGGCCCGTGTTGGTGTCCAGCGCGCCGGTCGGCTCGTCGGCGAAGAGGACCGCCGGGCGGGTGACGAGGGCCCGGGCGATCGCGACCCGCTGCTGCTGCCCGCCGGACAGCTGCTGCGGCCGGTGCCCGCCGCGGTCGGCGAGGTCGACGGCGGCGAGGGCCCGGTCGACCGTGGCGCGGTCCGGGCGGCGGCCGGCGAGGCGCAGCGGGAGGCCGACGTTCTGCCGGGCGGTGAGCGCGGGCAGCAGGTTGAACGCCTGGAACACGAAGCCGATCCGCTCGCGGCGCAGCAGCGTGAGGCGGCGCTCGCTGAGGCCGGTGAGGTCCTGACCGGCGACCGTGATCCGGCCGGCGTCGGGCCGGTCGAGTCCGGCGGCGCACTGCAGCAGCGTCGACTTGCCGGAGCCGGACGGCCCCATCACCGCCGTGAACGTGCCCCGCGCGAACGCGACCGTGACCGCGTCCAGCGCGGTGTTCTTTCCGTACCGCCTGGTGACGGCCTCGAGCTCAACCATGCCGCCGACCGTATGAGCGGCGGGCACGGTCGCGGTACCGGACAGGTGACCAGTACCCTCGAATGATCATGCTGTGGGGGCGGGACGACGATCGGGCCGCGGCGGGCGCGGTGCTCGACCGGGCCCGCGCCGGGCACAGCGCCGTCCTCGTGATCCGCGGCGACCCGGGCATCGGCAAGAGCTCCCTGCTCGACGACGCGGCCGGCGGCGCCGCGGGGACGATGGTCCTGCGCTGCGCCGGGGTGGAGACCGAGGCCGAGGTCCCGTTCGCGTCGCTGCACCAGCTGCTGGCGCCGGCGCTCACGTCCTCGTCGCAGCTGCCGGACGTGCAGGCCGCCGCGCTGCGCGGGGCCCTCGGGCTCGGCCCGGCCGCCGGCGGCGACCAGCTGCTCGTCGGGGCCGCGGTGCTGACCCTGCTGGCCGAGCTGGCCGAGGAGCGCCCGGTGCTGTGCCTGGTCGACGACGCGCAGTGGCTGGACGGCTCCTCCGCGCAGGCGCTGCGGTTCGTGGCGCGCCGCCTGCAGGCCGAGTCCGTGGCGATGCTCTTCGCCGCGCGGGACGAGTTCGCCCCCGAGGGCCTGCCGGAGCACCGGCTCGCCGGGCTGGACCCGGAGACCGCGGACGCCCTGCTGCGGCACATCCGGCCGGACCTGCCGCCGCGGATCCGGGTGCGGCTGGTGCGCGACAGCGCCGGCAACCCCCTCGCCCTGCGGGAGCTGCCGCGCGGGGCTCCACCGTTCGTGCCGGCGCTGCTGCCGCGCCGGATCCAGGAGGCGTTCGCGGCGCGGATCGACCGGCTGCCGCCCGACGGCCGGGCGATGCTGCTGATCGCCGCCGCCTCACCCGACGAGGGCCTCGGGGTCGTGCTGCGGGCGGCGGAGCTGCTCGGCGTGGCACCGTCCGGCCTGGGCGCGGCCGAGGAGGCGGGCCTGGTGACGGTCGCCGCCGGGCGGATCGCGTTCACCCATCCGCTGCTGCGGGCCGCCGCGTATCAGCAGACCACGTTCGACCGGCGGCTGGCCGTACACCGGACGCTGGCGCAGACGCTTCCCGCCGACGACGACCGCCGGGCCTGGCACCTGGCCGCCGCCGCGACCGGGCCGGACGAGGAGGCGGCGCTCGCCCTGGAACGCGCCGCCGAGCGGGCCCTCGGCCGCAAGGGCTACCCGGCCGCGGCGGCGGCGTTGCAGCGCTCCGCCGAGCTGACCGCCGCTCCCGGCGAACGGACCCGGCGGCTGGTCGCGGCCGCGGTCGCCGCGAACGACGCCGGCCAGCCCGACCTGACCCGCCGGTTCCTGGCGTCCTGCGACCCGGTCGACGACGACCCGGTGCTCACCGCCCGGGTGTGCGAGCTGCGGGCGCGGCTGGCGTTCGACGAGGGGTCGGCGGCGTCCGCGCACGACCTGCTGGTCGCCGGGTCGGCGGCGCTGGCGCCGGTGGACCGCCGGGCCGCCGGGCTCCTGCTGGTCGACGCGGCGCGCAACGCGTGGCAGCTCAGCGACCCGCCGCGGGTGCGCGAGGCGGCGCGGCGGCTGGACGACCTCGGCCTGCGACCCTCCGACGGCCTCGACCCAGCCGTGGCGGCGGTGACGGCGGCGGCGCGGCTCCTGCTCGAGGGTCCGGCGGCGGGTGTACCGGCGATGCGGGCCCTCACCAGCACCAGGACCGGCCCGCCGAACCTGCGGCTCAACGCGGCGTTCGTGGCCGGGCTCGTCGGCGACTTCGAGGCCGGCCGGGCGATCTCGCAGGGCGTCGCCGACGAGTCGCGGGCCGAGGGTTCGATCGGCTGGCTGCCCCTCGCCCACGTGACGCTGGCGGCGTCGGAGCTGTACCTGGGCCGCTTCCGGGACGCGGTCGCCACCGCCACCGAAGGGCTGCGGCTCGCCGCCGACACCGGCCAGCCGAACCGGGCCGGCTACCTGGAAGGGATCCTCGCCTGGATCGCCGCGGCCAGCGGCTCCGCCGACCGCTGTGCCGAGCTGGCGGGGCGCTGCCACGACCGGTACGCCGGCAACCACATCGCCAACGGGCTCGCCTGGGCGGAGTGGGCCCTGGCGCTGCTGGACCTGGGGCAGGGCCGGCCGGCGGAGGCGTCGGACCGGCTCGAGGCGGCCCTGGCCGGCCCGGTCCGCCACCAGATCCAGGCCGTCTACAGCGCACCGGACCAGGTCGAGGCGGCGGTCCGGATCGGCGCGTTCGACCGGGCCGAGGCGGCCTGCGCGCGCTTCGCCGACTGGGCCGCCGCGGCGCGCCTCGACTGGTCCGACGCGGTCGCGCACCGCTGCCACGCCCTGCTCGAGCCGTCCTGGCCCGACGCGAACCGGCACTTCGAGGCCGCGGTCGCGCTCGGCGGCCACCCGTGGGAGGCGGCCCGCACCCACCTCGCCTTCGGCGAACGGCTGCGCCGGGAACGCCGCAAGACCGAGGCCCGCGCCCAGCTGCGGACCGCCGCGGAGATCTTCGACCGCCTCGGCGCCGTCCCGTGGGCGGAGCGGGCCCGCGCCGAGCTGCGCGCCGCGGGCGCCGCCGCCGCTCAGCCGTCATCGAGCCTGGCCGCGACGCTGTCCCCGCAGGAGCTGCAGATCGTCCGCCTCGTCGCCGGCGGCCTGACCAACCGCGAGATCGGCGCCCAGCTCTTCCTCTCCCCGAAGACCATCAGCTACCACCTGTACCGCGCCTTCCCGAAGCTCGGCGTGGCCAGCCGCACGCAACTGGCCCGCCTCGACCTGTCCGGCTGAGGCGGGCCCGCTCCTCGGATATGTCCGCTGCGCGAACATATCCGAAATTTCGGTTATGCGGTGCGTCAGACCTTGTGCCACTTCTGGTTGGCGCCGCCGGTGCACTCCCACAGGTGCAGGACGGCGTCGTTGTTGGGGTTCCAGCCGGCGATGTCCACGCACTTGTTGGCCTGGGGGTTGACCAGGTCGCCGGCGGCGGACAGGACGAACTGCTGGGCGGCGTTGCCGCTGCAGTTGGCGATCTGGATCGCGGCGCCGTTGTCCTTCGAGCCCCAGGCGACGTCCATGCACTTGTTGTTCTCGGTGCGCAGGGTGCCGTCGACCCAGGTCCAGCGCTGGTTGGTGCCGCCGGTGCAGTTCCAGACGATCAGGCGCTGGCCGTCGTTGAAGTTCCAGTTCGGCACGTCGATGCACTTGCCGTGCCAGTCGCTGGCGATCCCGCTGACGTTGCCCGCCGGCGGCTGCGTGGTGCCGCCGCCGGTGGGCGGCGGGGTGGTGCCTCCCACGAACGGGCTGAGCGTGATGCCGGCGGAGCGCGGGTCGCCGGAGTGCACCAGCGACTCCTGGTTCTGCACGTCGTCGAAGGCGAACCCGTACGCCTTCCCGTCGGCCATGTTCGCGTGGATGATCCGCGAGTAGTGGTTGGTCAGCGAGCTCTTGTAGAAGTCCGCCGCCCCGCCGCCGGGCTGGGTGTCGATGGTGCCGAGCGTGCCGCGGTGCAGCGCCGCGCAGAGCGTGCGGGCGATCGGCCCGACGACCTGGTCGTTGGGGGCGCCGAGCGCGCCGTCGCAGCCCCAGACGTTGCTGGTGCTGGGCTTGTTGAACGACGCGACCCGCTGGCCCGAGCCGTTGGTGAAGTTCATGACGTTGCCGCTGGTCCGGCCGAAGTACTTCACGCCCGGCTGGTCGGTGAAGGGCACCACCGTCAGGGTCTTGGACGTGTACGCGTTCCAGGCGTTGGTGATGTACGGGTCGAGGTACGTCGCGCTGAACAGCCCGGCGTCGGCGGCCTTGCCCGGAGCGAGGACGCGCAGCACGGTGCCGTCGGCGCGGGTGACGACGGTGTTGCCCCAGCCGGACTGGGCCTTGATCTGGTTGATGACGTTCTGCCGGCCGTTGGCGACGGGCGCGCCGGTCCTGGTCGTGACGCCGTTGCTGCCGGTGACGCTGACCTCGTGCGGCACGGCGAACATGTCGACCTGCGAGCTGTTGAGCCACAGCCCGGCGTCGTTGTAGGTGAACTCGCTCCAGTCGAACAGGATGTCGTGGTTGGGGTCGCTGGCGGCCCACGGCGCCGGCTGGACGAGCCCGTCTGGGGTGAGGAAGAACTTCAGCTTCTGGCCCAGGGACATGTACACCCGGCCGGACATGTTCTTCGGCAGCTGGATCGTGGTGCTGCCGCCGTTGCCCGGGCCGGCGATCGCGACGTCCGGCGCCGGGGAGGGCGGGTTGGACCCGCCGGCCCAGTTGGTGAACGCGCCGCCGGCGTTGGCGTAGCCGAGGCGGCCGGTGGTGAGGTTGACACCGATGACGTAGAGGTAGACCGCGTCGCCGCGGCCCGTCGTGTTCTTGACCGTGAAGGGCAGCAGGTTGGGTCCGAGCGCCGACGCCGACGGCATCGCCGCGATGCCGACCGGCACCGCTACGGCGAGCGCGGCGAGCGCACCGAGCACCTTCGTCCTGAAACGCACCGAGAGACTCCTTCGTGAGAGCGCTCTCAGCAGCCTTTGTTACCGGTGGGGAACGTGTCAACAGAGATCGACAGAATCCACCGTCACCGAATCGAAACTTAAGAAACCGTTGAGCGGAGCCCAACGTAGGTCGGGCTCCGCTCACGTTCGTTGGGTATCGCCTTCGGGTTATCGGAGCAGGGACAGGACGTTCTGCGGCGCCTGGTTGGCCTGGGCCAGCATGCTCGTCCCGGCCTGGGTCAGGATCTGCGAGCGGGTGAACGACACCATCTCCGACGCCATGTCCGTGTCACGGATCCGGGACTCGGACGCGGACAGGTTCTCCACCGCGGTGTTGAGGTTGTTGATCGTGTGCTCGAACCGGTTCTGGTACGCACCGAGCGTGGCCCGAGCGGTCGAGATGCCCTTGATCGCGGTGTCGATCGCGGTGATCGCCGCTGAGGCGCCGGTCACCAGGTCGAGGCTGGCGGTGCCGAGGCCGGTCGAGTCGAAGCCGGTGACGCCGGTGACGCTGCCGAAGGCGGCGGTGCCGAGGTTGACCGCGATCTGGTCCGCGGTGTTGGTGTTGGCGCCGACCTGGAACGTGCCGGTGTAGGCGGCGCTCGAGTCGAGCAGCTTCTGGCCACCGAAGGACGTGGTGGTGGAGATGCGGTCGAGCTCGGCGTTCAGCTGCGTGAACTCGGTCTGCGCCGCGGTCCGGGCGTCGGTGTCCTGCGAACCGGTCGAGGACGCCTGCACCGAGAGGTCGCGCATGCGCTGCAGGATCGAGTGCGTCTCGGTGAGCGCGCCTTCAGCGGTCTGCACGACCGAGATGCCGTCCTGCGCGTTGCGCACCGCGACCTTCAGGCCACCGATCTGGGAGCGCAGGCCCTCACTGATCGATAGGCCCGCCGCGTCGTCGGCCGCGCGGTTGATCCGGTAACCGGACGACAGGCGCTCCAGCGACTTGCTCATCTGGCTGTCGGTCGTCGACAGGTTCCGGTACGCGTTCTGCGCGGCGATGTTGTTGTTGATACGAAGACCCATGGTGATTCCTCCTTGATCCGGGTCGTACTGCCCGGGCCGTCCGTGGCCCGCACGGTTCTGACATCGGCGCCACCCCGACGGGCATGAGGCTTCGGCCGGAGGTTTTCCCCGCCGCGGCAAGAGATGGCAAGGTCATGCGCATGGGCATGTACGGGTACGTCGACGGGGTCCCCTTCTGGAAGCCGGGCACCAGCACGGCGCAGCTGTTCGCGGCGCAGGTGCGCGTCATGGAGCACCGGATCCAGCGCTCCAGCGGCATCCTCGGGCCCGAGAGCGACGAGCTGCACTTCGACCCGTTGAAGCTGCGGGAGTTCTTCGTGTTCCTGCTCAACGACTGGAACCGGCAGCACTCGCCGGCCGTACGGGCGATGTCGCTCGGCACGCTGCAGGTCCTCGCGTCGCTCGACCAGCACCTCAACGGCCCGCTGCGGGAGCTCGGCGGCAACCCGGAGATCCGCGACGGCATGCACGTCGCGCTGCCGCCGAGCGGCCTCGAACCGGTCGCGTGGGGGCCACCGACCGCGCGGGAGCTGCCGCCGTCGGTCCGCTTCGAGCTCGCGGCGATCGTGTTGGATCTCGTCCGGGGCTGGTACCAGACGATCGACGCCCGCACGGACGGCCTCGGCTGGCAGGGCGACCGGCTGCGGGAGATCGTCGACGGCTATCCGGTGCCCCTGCTGCTGCCGCCGCAGCGGATCCCACCGGACCTGATCAGCACCGATGAGGGGTACCGCCGGGTCAGCGTCATGTCACTGTGGGACACGGTGTACGGGGTGTCGCGGCTGCGCCTCCAGGTGGTGCACGACGGGCTGGGCCACCGGATCACCTGGCTGGGCTTCGGGGATCCGCCCCCGAGCGTTGCATGAGGTGTTTGAATGTGTCAATGCTTGACGTAACCTGATTGCTTTTGTTGGTATGGGTGCACTTCGATGCTAAGGAGTGCACCCGTGAGAAGACTCGCCTGGATCGCGGCCGCCACCGCGATCGCGGTCGCCGTGGCCACCCCCGCGGCCGCCGCCCCGCCACCGCCCGAAGGACCCAGCTGGCACCCCGGCATCCCGCCCATCGCCACCCCGTGGACCGCCCAGGTCGGGCCCAGCAACGCCCTCCCCGAGTACCCGCGGCCGCAGCTCACCCGGAACCGCTGGCAGAACCTCAACGGCGTGTGGGAGTTCGCCCGCGCCACCGTCGACCAGGCCGTGCCGACCGGGCAGAGCCTCGGCGAGCGGGTGCTGGTGCCGTACCCGATCGAGTCGGCGCTGTCCGGGATCCAGCGGCACGAGGACCGCATGTGGTACCGGCGGACCTTCACCGTCCCGGCCGCCTGGGCGGGCCAGCGGCTGGTCCTGCACTTCGGCGCGGTCGACTACGACGCGAAGGTGTTCGTCAACGGTACCCAGGTGGGCACGCACCGCGGCGGGTACGACGGCTTCGACCTCGACGTGACCGACGCGCTGGTCGGGACCGGCCCCCAGGAGCTCATCGTCTGGGCGGAGGACCTCACCGACGCGACCGGCCAGCCGATCGGCAAGCAGCGCCGGGTCAGCGACCGCGGCATCTTCTACCAGGGCAGCTCCGGCATCTGGCGGACGGTGTGGATGGAGCCCGTCCCGGCCGCGTCCATCACCTCCCTCTCGATGACGCCCTCCCTGGCGACCCAGAGCCTGAGCCTGACCGTGAACGGCACGCCCGGCCAGCAGTTCGAGGCGGTCGCCCGCAACGGCAACAAGGTCGTCGGCCGGGTCACCGGCACCGTCGGCACCGCGGTCGCGGTCCCCGTGCCGAACCCGAAGCTCTGGTCACCGGACAACCCGTTCCTGTACGACCTGCAGGTCCGGCTGACCTCCGGTGACACCGTCGGTTCGTACTTCGGCATGCGGCAGATCGGTACGCTGCGCGGCGCCGACGGCAAGCTGCGGATCACCCTCAACGGCAAGATCCTGTTCAACCTCGCCAACCTCGACCAGGGCTTCTGGCCCGACGGGCTCAACACCGCGCCCACCGACGCGGCGCTGAAGTTCGACCTGCAGCAGGACAAGGCGATGGGCTTCAACGCCGTGCGCAAGCACATCAAGGTCGAGCCCGACCGCTGGTACTACTGGGCCGACAAGCTCGGCCTGATGGTGTGGCAGGACATGCCGGCCGCCAACACCGGCCCCATCCCGGTGGAGTGGCGCGACCAGTTCGAGGCCGAGCTGCACGAGATGGTCCGCGAGCACCAGAGCTGGACGTCGATCGTGGCGTGGGTGCCCTTCAACGAGGGCTGGGGCGAGTGGGACCGCACCGCGACCGGCCGCATCGCCGACGACGTCAAGGCCCAGGACCCCTCGCGGCTCGTCAACGCGCACAGCGGCGTCAACTGCTGCAACTCCAAGGGCGACTCCGGCCGCGGCGACGTGATCGACTTCCACCAGTACCTCGGCCCGGCCTCCCCCGCGCCGAGCGGCGACCGCGTCTCGATCGACGGCGAGCACGGCGGCTTCGGCCTGAAGACGTCCAACCACATGTGGTTCGGCGACGGCGGCGCGTACGAGATGACACCCGACAAGGCGACGCTCACCGCGAAGTACGTCGAGAACCAGAAGGCCGTCATCGCGTCGGCGAAGTCCTGCGGGATCAGCGCCTCGGTGTACACCCAGATCACCGACGTCGAGGGCGAGCTCAACGGCTTCTGGACCTACGACCGGCAGGTCGCGAAGATGGACCTCAAGCAGGTCAAGCAGATCAACCAGCAGATCATCGCCGCCGCCGACGGCTCACCGGGCAACGTGCCGCAGCCGCCGCCCGGCACGCCGGGCCTGACCGGCATCGCCTTCTACCCCCTCGACGGCTCTTTTGCGGATGCGGCGGGCTCCCACGACGCCACCGCGGTCGGCGGGGCGGCGTTCGTCGCGGGGCACACCGGCGACGGCGTCTCCTTCGACAACGGCTACCTCGACACCGGCGCCCCGCTGCTCAACACGGCGACCGACTACACCGCCGCCGCATGGGTCAAGCTCGACCGCGTCGACGGCGCCTTCCAGACCGTCGTCAGCCAGGACGGCCCGACGAACAGCGACTTCTTCCTGCAGTACTCCGGCGCCGACCAGCGCTTCGCGATGAGCTTCGTCGGCGTCCGCGCCCTCGCCCCCACCAGGCCAAACCCGGGCCAGTGGTACCACCTCACCGGCGTCCGCGACACCGTGAAGGGCGAGCTCCGCCTGTACGTCGACGGCCAGCTCGCCGGCACCGCCAGCGCCTGCCTCCCGCAGGCCGCCCCCACCGGCAACACCGTCATCGGCCGCGGCAAGTTCGGCGGCAACCCCGTCGACTTCCTCGACGGCACCGTCGACCAGGTCCACCTGTACGACCGTGCCCTGACCCCCGCCGAGATCCAGCAACTGTTCACCTCCGGCAACTGACACCGACGCCGGGAGCGGGCCTCTTCCTGTCCCGCTCCCGGTCCGTCGTTCCGGCCGTCGTCGGTCCGTCGTTTGACCGTCGCCGGTCCGTCGTTTGACCGTCGCCGGTCCGTCAGTTCCTGACGCGCCGTCCTTGCCGGACGGGCACGACAGGAGGTGGCGACGATGCCGAACCGAATGGCCCGACCCGGCCAGCTGACCTGTGTCGACCTGACCTGCGCCCGGTCCGGGCAGCCGGCGGCCGAGGGAAACACCTCGTGCGCCGTCTGCGGCGGCGCGCTCGAACGGGTCCCCGACGAGCCGCCGGCCCGCTTCACCACCGCCCCCGCCCCCACCTACCGGCCGTCCTCCACCCTCTCGTCCTCCAGCGCCCCGCCCACCACGGCCTGGTCCGACCGCCCGCGCGGCTTCCGCATCGCCGTGGCGATCGGCATCGCGGTTGCCTTCATGCTTCTCACGTACGTCATCGACAACTGGGACGCGATCACCGGTCCCGACTTCAAGGTCGGCGACTGCGCCACCGTCTCCACCGGCCTGCTCGACAGCACGATGCACAAGGCCGAGTGCGGCAGCTCCCGCAAGAAGCTCTCCACCAACCCCGCCGACCTGGTGTACCGCGTCGAGTCCGTCGTCGACCACAAGGACGGCACCTGCCGCGGCGGCTTCGACCGGATCACCTTCTCCAACGAGCCCGAGGACACCACGTACTGCCTCGTCCTGACCAGGTGACGGGCGCCGTCATCCTCCGCGGGTGTTGTTCCAGCGTGCGCAGATGGGGGCCGGGACGGCGCATCGGCCCTGCGTGCGGTGTGGTTCGGTTAGCGTGGACGGGTGGGCTGGTGGCTGCTGCACGTCGACCTTGATCAGTTCATCGCGGCGGTGGAGATCCTTCGGCGGCCAGAGCTGAAGGGGCTGCCGGTCGTCGTCGGCGGCGACGGGAATCCGGAGCGGCCGCGGCAGGTGGTGGCGACCGCGTCGTACGAGGCGCGCGCCGTCGGCGTCCGGTCCGGCATGCCGCTGAAGGCGGCCGCGAAGAAATGCCCGTCGGCCGTGTTCCTGCCGTCCGACGTCGAGGCGTACCAGGCCGCATCGGTGCAGGTCATGGCGACATTGGCGCGCTTTCCGGTGCTGCTGCAGGTGTACGGCTGGGACGAGGCCTTCCTCGGCGCCGACACCGACGAGCCGATGGTGCTCGCGGCCGACGTACGGCAGGCCGTGCTGGACGAGACCGGGCTGAGCTGCGCGGTCGGCGTCGGCGACAACAAGCTCACCGCCAAGCACGCGGCGCGGTTCGCCAAGCCCGGCGGCCTGTTCCAGCTGACGGGTTCGACGTGGCCCGACGTCATGGGTACCCTTCCCGCGGCCGACCTGTGGGGCGTCGGCCCGAAGACCACGAAGCGGCTCACCGCCCTCGGCATCCACACCGTTCTTGACCTGGCCGGCGCGGAACCGGCCCTGCTCATCGAGCACTTCGGGCAGCGCAGCGGCACGTGGCTCGCGGCGACGGCCGTCGGCACCGGCGACACCACCATCGACACGGAGCCCTGGATCGCCCGGTCACGCAGCCGCGAGACGACGTTCCTCACGGACGTCACCGACCCGGACGAGCTCGCCGGCCACGTCTCCGAGCTCGCGCGTTCGCTGGGCGCCGGGGTCGTCGCCGACGGGCGGCAGGTCACGCACGTGGCGGTGAAGGTCCGCTTCTCGTCCTTCTACACCCCGACCAAGGTCATGAAGCTGCGCGGCGGCCCGACCACCGACCTCGACGTGATCGCCGGGACCGCACGGACCGTGCTGGCCAAGTTCTCCCTGCACCGCCCGGTGCGGCTGCTCGGCGTCCGCCTGGACCTGGAGCTGCCGGCTTAGAGGTCGCGGTAGTAGTAGTACATCGGCTCATCCGCCCCCGGCTCGACGTTGACGAACCCGTGCGCCTCGTAGAACCGCCGCGCGTCCGTGTCCGCCCCGTCCACATTGATCTCCAACGCCTCCGCCCCACGCCCCTTCGCCACCTCACACGCGGCGCCCAGCATCGCGCCCCCGACCCCCTGGTCACGCAGCCCCGGCCTGACGTACAGCTCATCGAGCACGACGGCAGGCCCCTCAGACCAGACGTTGACCCGGAACGACAGCACGGCAACCCCGGCGGCCGGCTCCCCGGCCAGCAACACCACCAGCTCATCCCCCGCCAGCAACCGCTCAAGCCGCCCGGCAAGCACCTCAACCCCGGGCGTGGGCGTGTCGAACTCCCGGTTGAACGCATCCAGCAACTCCGCCACAACCCCAGCATCCGCCGCCGCAGCCCGCCGTACCTCCCACGTCCCCACCCCACCCATCCTGCCGCCGTCTCCCACCCCCGCAACACATTTCGACGGCAACGCCTCCGGTCCGGCAACAACTGCTACCAGCCCGTCTCGCCAGGCACTTGCCGCGGGTAACGCCTACTGCCCGGACCGGTTCGCCGGCAATCGCCCCGCGCCGGCAACAACTGCGCCCAACCGGCGGCTCCCGGCCCGGCAACAACTGCGCCCAACCGGCGGCTCCCGGCCCGGCAACAACTGCGCCCAACCGGCGGCTCCCGGCCCGGCAACAACTGCTGCCGGACCGGTTCGCCGAAGGACGGGTCAGGCGGCGACGGTGCAGACCGTGCCGTTGAGGCGGAATGCGGACGGGAGGACGTTGGGCCCGTTGTACGCACCGACGAACCCGGTACTGGTGGCTCCGCCGCCGGCGGCGAGGGCGCCGTTCGTGTCGATGTTGGTGATCTTCACGTCGCGGCCGGTCTGGGTCCAGTTGCCGTTCCAGCTGCCACTGACGCTCTGCCAGCCGGTGGGCCAGGTGAAGGTCAGCGTCCAGCCGTTGATCGGGCTCGGCCCGGTGTTGGTGATGTCGATGTTGCCGACGTACCCGTTGCCCCAGTCGTTGACGTCGGTGAAGCGGACGGTGCAGGTGCTCGTCGCCGGGCTCGTCGTCGTGAACGTCAGCGGCGGCGACGACCAGGAGACCTTGCCGGCGGTGTCGCGGGTGACCACGTTGACGGTGTACCGGGTGCCCGGGTTCAGGTTGTACACCGGCAGCGACGTGCCGGACGTCTCGCCGAGCTGCTCGCTGATGGCGCCGTTCTG
Organism: Dactylosporangium sp. NPDC049742; assembly: GCF_040674675.1. Taxonomy (NCBI): domain Bacteria; kingdom Bacillati; phylum Actinomycetota; class Actinomycetes; order Micromonosporales; family Micromonosporaceae; genus Dactylosporangium; species Dactylosporangium sp. NPDC049742. The sequence continues at coordinate 112,192 of NZ_JBFANF010000012.1, forward strand.
GCGGTACACCTCGTACTTGGCGATCGGGCTGCTGCCCGCCGGCGCCGCCGGCCACGCGATGGTCGCGGTGTTCGCGCCGATGGCGGTCGTCGTGGGCTGGCCGGGTGCCTTCGGCGCGCCGGTCGTGGGCGACGACGGGTGGAGCACGAGCAGCGTCAGCGAGTACGGCGCGATCGTCTGCGCCGCCGCCGTCCCCACCGTCGCGGTCGACGGGGCGGTGTCACCGTTGCGGAACGTGGTGACCGCCGGTGCGCCCGACGCGGCGGACCAGCCGGAGTACTTGAGGCTGACGGACCGCGCGTTGTCGGGGTCCTTGTTGATGAGCAGGACGGCGAGGTCCCCGTTGGACCGGCGGGCGGCGTGCGCGGCCACGAGCGGGTCCCCGGTGGCGGTGCGGACGAGCTGGTCCCCCGGGCGGATGAACGACTTCATGACGCTCAGCGCGTGATACGGCGCGAACGGCGTGTTCATCGCCGGCTCGCACACAGTGCCGCCGGTCTGGCAGCCGCCGCTGGACAGCAGGCCGAAGTCGCCGTAGTCGGTCTGCCCGGCGACGGTGGAGACGGTGCCGATGCCGTTGTGCACGTTCCACCACTGGACGGTGAAGACGCCGTTGGCGAGGAGGCTGCTGTACGTGTCGGCGAGGAACAGCGCTCCCGGCTGCGTGTTCTGACCGACGCCCACGTTCAGCTCGGTGAAGCTGACCTTGATGCGGCCGGCGCCGGTACCCGCGTAGCGGGCGATCTGCTGCCGCGTCAGGTACATGATGTCGTCGACCTGCTCGGTCTTGGTCAGGGACTCCGCGGCGGAGCCGCCGCCCGGATACCAGTGCAGGTCCACGAAGTCGATGGACGGCCCGGCGACGGACAGCACGACCTGGTTCCACGTGCCGGCGTCGCCCGAGCCGACCAGCCCGTCGGGCCAGTTGCCCGGCGTGGTCAGCACCGCGCCGATCTTGATGGTCGGGTCGACGGCCTTCATCGCCGCGGCGAACGCGACCACGCCCTCCGCATACGCCCGCGGGCTCTTGTCGGCGTGGTTGTCCGCCTCCCACGCGGAGCCGTAGTGGCCGTTGCCGTAGTTCTCGTTGCCGATCGTCCAGTACTTCGCGCCGTAGCCCTTGGTCACGTTGGCGTAGCGAACCCAGTCGGCGGCTTCCTCGGCGGTGCCCGTGCCGTAGTTCGCGATGATCATCGGCTGCGCGTTGATGCGGCGGACCGAGCCCATGAACGTGTCGAAGTCGGTGTTCGGCGCCACGTAACCGCCGGGCGCGGTGTGGTCGCGCCAGTGGTAGATGTCGGCATACGAGCCGCCCGGATACCGCAGCATCTGCACGCCGGCGGCGCCGAGCAGGTCGGACACCGCGGTGGTGCCGAGCTCGGCGTCCCAGATCGCGTCGTTGACGCCGAGGGCGGTGTCGGGGACGGTCGCGAGCCCGGCCTTGGCGTTGATGGTGACGGTGGTGGCGACGGGGTCGGCGGCCATGGCGGCCCCCGGAACGGCGACCGCTGGAACGGCCGCGAGCAGCAGCGCCGCGCCCATCACGGCGCCGCGGCGAATTCCGATCTTCATGACGGTCCAATCGGAGAGCATGGATGGAAGCGCTCCCATGCTGGGGATGCCCCGGGACCATGTCAAGCGCTTCGACAGCGCTGACCTCGTGACCATGGCCGTGTCCTACTCGGTCCGCGAACGTTCCACGGACGCCAGGTAGTCCGCCACCGCCCATTGCTCGTTGTGCTCCGCCCAGCCCCGCGCTGTCGCGTGGAAAGACGGATCCGTCCGTCCCGGGTCGGCGCCCAGCTCGACCAGCGCCCGCACCGTGTCGAGATGCCCGTGGTACGCCGCCTCGTGCAGCGCCAACGTGCCCCTGAACTCGAACCCCAGCTCCGCCATCAGCCGCACCGCCCCCGTCCTGCCGAGCTTCGCGGCGGCGACGAGATGGTGCGGCTTCGCCGCGATCGCCAGCTCCGCCGTCCGCCGGTCACCGGTCGCGGCCGCGTCACCGCGCATGCAGGCGCCCAGGAACCGCAGCACCGGGTCCCCGTCGCCGCCGAACAGCTCCGCCACGTCGGCATTGCCGTACAACACGGCCGTCGAGAACGCATCGAGCCCTTGGAACACGGGATGTTCTGTGCCCAGACCCCGCGGATCGGCGCCGTGCCGCAACAGGAGCCGCGCGCGCTCGACCGCCCCGTGCTGCGCCGCCTTGATCAGCTCGTCCTGCAGCAGCTGCGCTGGCGTGGGGTGGGTCGGCCCGAGCCGCCGGTGCCACACCCCGCCGTCACCGCGCCCGAGCCCGTGCCGCAGCAGCACGGGAAGGTGCGAGTCATCGCCTTGGTGGAGGCCGCGGTTGTACAGCGTCTGACTGTCATTCGCGTCGGCTCCCGCCTCGAGCAGCAGCTCCGCCAGCGCCGGCCCGTCCCGGTGCGCGGGCTGACCGCCCTCGCCGCCGCCGAACACCCCCGCCAGCACCGTGAACGGCGACGTCAACCCGTCCCACAGGAACCCCGCGGCCGGGTCGGCGCCGCGCTCCAGCAGCAGCCGCGCGACCTCCACTGTGGAGTGCCCCGGCGCCGTGCTGTCGACGCGCGAATACGCCAGATACAGCAGCGGCTCCCACCTGTGCGGGCCGCCCTGCCGATCCGCCGCGCCGGGATCGGCGTCGAGGATCCGCCGCGCCGCCGCGACATCCCCGACCGCCGCGGCGGTGTAGATGGAGCGCCCGGCCAGCTCGGGCCGCTCGTCGAGCATCTGTCGCGCCCGCGCCCACCGCCGCGGGTCGTCGCCACCGTAGGTCAGGCAGGCGAGCACCAGGAACTCGTCCGCCGCGCCGGCGGGCCTCTGCTGGTGCGGCGATCGGGCGAACCTGCCGATCACGTCCAGCGTCGCCCGCAGCGCCGGCCAGCTCGCGAACCCGTAGGACCGCGCGACCACCAGCTGCGCGTCGGCCCGCTTGACGGTCGCGGGCTGCACGTCGCGGTGCCTGGGATGGAACTCCCGCAACAGCTCCAGCGCCTGCGGATCGCCGTCACGCACGCGCCGCTGGAGCGCCTTGGCCTGGTTGCGGAGCTGCTCGACGTCGGGCTGATCGGGAAGACGACGGGTCGGCACGACTGCCTCCTTGTCCGTGCGCCTGGTGCCCGCAAACTCAGGCCGGAAAGGAGGTGATGCCGGCACTGCCTCGATCTACCAGGTGGGCTTCGCCCTTCGCGCGGACTGCTGGCGCCCCGAGCGCCGACCCCAAGGCTAGACGACGTCACCCCCCGCGGTCACCCGCGATGCCGCAATGCAACTCTCGGTGTTTGGGTCGGTGGCGGTGAGTGACAGTTGGCGACGCCGCTGGACGCGGGATCGTGCGACCTCAACGATGGAGTGCAGCGCCTACCGGGGGGAGGCAGTCCATGCGATCCGCTTTGCCAGCAACAGATTCCACCTCGTCGGCACCGTTCGGCTCGGACGAGTGGATGGCAGCCCGCCGCGCCGCGCAGGCCGCAGCCTTCGACCGACAGCGCGAGAAGAAGCGGCGAGTAAGGGCGGAGTTCGCCGAGGCCCGCGCGCATGGTCTGGCGGCCCGCCACACAACGAAGCTGACGAGGCTCCGCAACGCTCGCGTCCTGGCAGAGGCGGCACCGTCGACCGCCACAGCACTGTGCGGCGGACGCGTCGACGGCGGCAGCCCGGGTTGTGGTGAGCCGGTCGACGATCCAGCACTCGCCGGCGCACCGCCTTCACCAGGACCGCTCGCACAGGAACCGCTCGCACCTGAAGTGCCCACGGCTGGACTGCCGACCAGGTCCTCGCCCGCGACGGAGAGCTCGACAGTCGCTGAGCACGAGCGGGTAGACACAGCAGCGATGGTCGAACCCATGAGCGCCGAGGTTCCCGAGGTTGACGGAGGCACGGATTCCGAGCCAGCTGGGCGACAGGCGGGTGGGCGCGCTTCGACGTCGGGCCATCGAGCGCTCTGTCGACCTGCGCGACGAGCCGCCCCGTGGGGGTGCGCGTCGGCGGCACCTATTGGACAGGTGCCGCGGGTTTGGCGTCGGAGGCCGGCGGGGCGCGCTCCGCCTCGGACGGGCCGGTGAGGGTGTAGACAGCATTTAGGAACGTTCGTTCTTGACTGATCGTTCCTTTACTCGTACCGTCTGAGGGGTGGGGCGACCGAGAGGCTTTGACGAAGAGGTGGTGACGCGGGCGGCGGTGCGGCTGTTCGCGGGACGGGCCTACGACGGGTTATCCGTGGATGACCTGGTCAATGGGTTGGGGGTGCATCGGAACAGCCTGTACAAGACGTTCGGCAGCAAGCGGGGGCTCTATCTGACCGCGTTGCGGTGGTATCTCGAGCATGAGTTTGAGCCGGCGCTCGCGGCCATCGAGAAGTCGGCTCCGGAGGACGGCGGCCGGGATGCCTCGCTCGTCGAGGGGGGCGTGCTGGATCTGTTGCTGCTGGCGGGCGTTGAGCAGGCGCCGGGTGATCCAGAGGTCGCCGGGTTGATCAGGGGTGCGCTCGCTCGGCTGGATGACGCCGTTGGAGTGGAGCGGGCCACCGAGTTGTTGGGGCTGCGGCTGCGGGCTCGGACCGGGCAAAGAAGCTAAGGAGTGATGGGGATGGCGACGGTCAGTATCGATTCGGGGAACCTCGTTGTTGAGATGGAAGGGCTGGACAAGCTCTGGGCGCTCAAGAGCAGGCTGGAGATTCCGCTGGCGAACGTGCGGGGGGCCACGGCGGACCCGGGAATGGTGCGGCAGCCGAAAGGGATCAGGACGGCTGGGGCGCACATCCCGAATGTGATCACGGCGGGGACGTTTCGCCTTGACGGGGAGAGGGTGTTCTGGGATGTGCGGGACGCGGAGAAGGCCATTGTCGTGGAGCTCGCCGACGAGCGGTATGCGCGGCTGGTGATCCAGGTCGACGATCCGCGCAGTGCCGTTGACCTCATCGAACGGTCCGTGAAGCGGTGAACGAAGCGCTGAGGAAACGGGCGGTTAGGGCAGTGGCGATGGGGTAGTCGGCGGATCGGCACACGACTGAACGACAACCGCACGGGGCGACCGATGACAGTGAAGAAAACGCTGACCTACGCCGCTTGGGCATTCATCATCTACTTCATCGCGTTCCGGCCGCAGGCGGCGGCGAGCGTCGCCCAAGGGCTCCTGGGGCTGATCGGTGCGCTGGGCAAGGGGTTCGGGGACTTCTTCAGCAAACTGGTGACCTGAGCTACGGATAGGGTCGGTGAATGGCGTACCGGTTGCAGCGGCGGCTCGTCGACGAGTTCGCGGCGTGGGGGTCGACAAGCGAGGCTGAGCGGGACCGGATCGCGGTGTTGTTGCGGGTGCGGGCCGAGCGGCTGGAGCGGCCCGATCCGACCCGGTGGCGCAGCGGGGACGTGCACGAGCTGTTCATGAGCGCCGTCGTGCCACGGCAGGTCGACGCGTGGGGGCTGGCAGAGCACGGGCTCGGCGCGGTGCGGGAGTTCCTGCGGTTCCTCGACGCCACGGACCGGCTGCACCCGGCGAGTGCCAAGCCCGCCGCGCTGCTCAAGGAGGTGGACCGGCTCACGGTGAAGTTCCCGGCCGCGATGGCCGACACGAGCCGGTGGGAGCTGGAGAAGCGGATCTTCACCGCGATGCTCCAGGACGGCGTCAGGCCCGACGGGGACCCGGCGGAGATCGACGCGTGGGCGGCGAAGTTCAGCGCGCGGGAGCCGGAGGAGCGCCGGGAGGTGCTCGGGCGGCTGATGGAGGAGCGCGAGGGGTACGCCACCGGCCACGTCACCATCGACGGCGGCACCGTCACGATGAGCACCCGACCTCCGCAGCGGACGAAGACGACCGCGCCGGACCAGACGAACGCGTCGGCGAAGACGAACGAACCGGCGAAGACGAACGAACCGGCGAAGGCAAGCGAACCGGCGCAGGCAAGCGAACCGGACCAGACGAACGCGCCGCAGCAGACGAACGCGCCGGAACAGGCGAACGAACCGGCGAAGACGAACGCGCCGGAACACCAGAAGGTGGAGCACCAGAAGCCGGAACACCAGCAGGTCGAGCACCAGCAGGTCGAGGAGCCGCCGTTCGAGCACGTCAGGGACAGCGCGCTGCTGCGGGATCTCGCCGCGCTCGCCGGCTGGGTCGGGGGCGACGGCCGGGCGCTCGACGACCGGGGTGAGCTGCGCAAGGCCGACCGGCCCGAGCTGCTCGCGGCGCTCGGCCACCAGAGCACTGCCGAGCCGGTCCTGACGCCGCTGTGGCTGCTCGCGATCGAGTTCGACGTCGTCCAGCTGCGCCGCGCCAGGGTCGTCCGCGGACCTGGGGCGGCCCTGGTCGACGACGTCCTGGCCGGGAAGACACAGCCGCAGGAAGCGCTCGATCTGTGGGTGGACCTCGCCGACGCGCTCATCCACCCGATCACCCCGCTGCACTCGGAGAAGGGCACCGCGCAGCTGCGCCAGTGGGTCGACCCGTGGACCCCGCTGTTCCTCGACCTGCTGGCCGTACAACAGGGAAAGGCCGAGCTGGTGGAACTCACCGACCGGCTGATCGACGAGCACGAGAGCCGCCTTCCGGCCAGGGATCCCGACCTGTTCGCCGGCATCGCCGCCACCGCCATCCGCAACACCCTCGCGTCCCTCGCCCGCCACGGCGCCGTCGCGGTCGCCGGGTTCGCGGAGGACCCGGAAGCGGCCGCCGAGGCCGCCGCCACGTGGGGCACCGCGCCGTGGGCGGTGCATCCGGAGCCCGGCGTCACCGTCGAGCTGACGGACCTGGGAAGGTGCCTGCGGTCGTTAAACTCGCCGCGGCAGGGCCGTAGCGCAGAGGTGGTCGCGTCCGTCTCATAGTCGGAAGGACACCGGTTCGAATCCGGTCGGCACTGCCTTGAACAGAAAGGCGGGCTTGAGCAGGAAGGCGGGCCGTGGTGCTGGGGTGGATGGTCGAGCGGGCGACCGAGCGGCGGCTCGCCGGCGACTGGCGCGGCGCGTGCCAGATCGCGGGCGTCGACGTCGACGTGGACCTGCCCGCGATCAGCAACGCCCACGGAAAAGAGGTCGCCGGGCGGATCGAGGACGACCTGCGCCACCTCGTGCCCGACCTGCTGCGCTGGCACCTGCCGCAACGCCCCGGCGACGGCCTGCTGCGCCCCGGGCTCTGCCTGCCCCTGGCCGTGTTCCCCGACGCGTACGCGCTGGTCGCAAGGCCGCCGAGACTCCTCGACGAGCCGCAGCGGATCCGGCTGGCGTTCGAGCGCCTCGACGCCACCGCGACCGGCAGGCGCGACCATTCGCTGCTGCTGCTCCGCGACCGCTGGGATTCCCGGTGTACGGGCCAGCTGATGCGACGCTGCGGCGGCACGACCCACCTGCCGTTCTTCACCGACACCGGCGAGCGTAGGACGACACAGCCGGAAACCGTTGCCGAGCAGGCGATGCGGCTGGACGACGAGGGCCGGCACGCCGAGGCGTGGGCGGCGGCCGGGTTCGAGCTCGAGGTCCTGCTGTTCGACCCGGAATGGGGCCGGGAGCGCATCGACCCGGCGGCGTTCGCGCCCGGCCGCACCGACGACGAACTGCGCACCAGTAGGCAGACCGTCGTCGAGCAGTCGCTCACCCGGCTGCGGCCGGCGCACACGACGCTGCCCGAGGCGGCCCGCCGCGTGGCCGAATACGTGACGAACCTGCGCCGCGCGGCACCTCCCACGCAGGACAAAAGCAGCCACGAAGAAAAGCCCAGATATTGGGGCCCCCAAGGAGAACCGCCGCGCCCCGACCCGATGCCGACCGACGTCGACGAGCACTGCGGCCTCGTCCGGATCGACCGCCCCGGGCGCTGCCTCGTCCTGGACCGCCTCGACACGCCGCGGCCGCGCGCCCGGCTGGTCGCGGCCGTGCCGTACGGGCAGGCCGACGACGACCGGAAGCGCGCGGAGATCGCCGAGTTCGGCCTGGAGCTGGCCCGCGTGCCGCGGCTGCCGTCCGTGCTGTCCCGCCGCCCGGACGAGCTGACCGGGCTGCTGCGCGGGTCGCTGCGCCCCGACCAGCTGCATCCGCTGGTGCACGAGGCGTTGTTCCCGTCCGGTACGACGCCCGCACCGCCAACGGTCCGCATCAAGGACCGCGTGCGGATCTACTGCACCGGGACGATCCACGAGGTGATGCTGCGCGACGGCGCCATCCACATTCCGGATTCGCCGGCCGAGATCCAGCGTGAGCGGGCGATGCGCGCGTTCGGCGGCCCGGTCCGCGGCTGCGTCGCCGCCCAGGAGGGCTGGCGGGACCCGGCGGTGCGGATGCCGGGCCAGATGCGCGGCCTGCGCCGCGACCTCCTGCGGCTCGTCCACCTCGGCGACGGCCCGGCGGTGGCGGCGGCCCTGGACGCCGGCATCGACCCGCACGTCCGCGACGAGCGGGGCCGCACGCTGCTGCACCTGCTGCCGTGGCTGTTCGACGCCGACCTGGCGATCCTGCCCCGGCTGCTGGCCGCCGGCCTGGACGTCGACGCCCGCGACGGGAACGGCGAGACGCCCCTGCACCCGGCCGTCACCTACGGCAGCCCGGCGCTGGTGCGGGCGCTGCTCGACGCGGGCGCCGACCCGAAGGCCCGCTCGGAGCGGCCGTTCCAGCGCATGGCCATCTGGACCGGCCGCCGCGACCTCGACTTCCTGCGCCACCTGTGATGGGCATCGTGATCCTCGTCGACGACCTGCGGTCCTTCGTGGACGGCCGGGCGGCCAAGGTCGCCCGGACCAGCGCGGCGGGGGTCGAGGCGCTGCACCGGCACCGGGAGGCACGGATCGACGAGCTGTGGCTGGATCACGACCTCGGCGGCGACGACACGATCTGGCCGGTGGTGGAGGTGCTGGAGATGGCGGCGTTCGAGGGCAGGCCGTTCGACATCGGGGTCGTCCTCGTCCACTCCGCCAACCCGCCGGGCGTGGCGAAGATGCTGCAGGCCCTGCGGCGGTGGGGGTACGAGGTCCGGCCCGCCACGGGATCACCCCAGGTCGCGTACCTCGGGGAGTGAGCCCGTCAACGGAGAAGCGGGAAGGCGTACTCGAACTCGGGCCCGGCCGACAGGGTCACCTCGACGCCGGTCCGCTTGAAGCCGGCCTTCTCGTAGAGCGCCTGGGCGCGGGCGTTGGACTCGTGCACGTAGAGGCGGACCCGGTCGACGGGCTGGGTCCGGGACCACTCGACCGCCGCGTCGAACAGCGCCAGGGCCAGGCCGGTGCCGCGCGCCTCGGGGCGCACGAAGACGCCGACGACGTGCGTCTGGGCGAACGGCGCGGTCTGGCCGCAGAAGTCCTCGACGCCGGCGGGCTCGACCAGGACGGTGACCGAGCCGAGCCAGCGGCCCTCGGGAGACTCACCGATGAACTGGCGGACCGTCTCACCGAGCGCCGCGTCGGCCGCGCGACCCTGCCAGAAGTCGTCCGGCTGGGCGACGGCCCGCTCGTACGTCTCCAGGAACGCGATCGGCGCGACCGGATCCTGCAGCGCGGCGAGCCGGAGCTCCTTCACCAGCGGCCACTCGGACGCCTGCACGGGTCTGATGGTGAACGACATCGGGCCATCCTCGCACCGGGAATCAGCGACAACAGCCGAATTACGCCGGCGTGAAACGGACCGCCGAGGCGCGGGCGAACGTGGTGCCGGCGGTCAGCACGACCTTCCCCGAAGCGCCCTGAGCGAATGACCACGTCCCGAGCGTGTACCAGGAACCCCCGACGTTGACCTGGTTCACCGTCAGCGCGGCCGTCCCGCCGCCATGGGTGACCTGGTAGGCGGCGGCGGTCGTGCTGCTGCTGCTCGCCGGCACCCACACCTCGACCCGGTACGTGCCGGCGGCCCGCAGCGTCGGCGCCCAGGTGGCGGTGGAGCCGGCGGTGTTGCTGTAGCGGCTCGGGGTGCCGTCCACGCCGGGCAGGCTGCTCGCCAGCCAGGTGCCGGTCTCCCGGTACCGGATGTTGCCGGCGCAGTCGGCGGCCGTGTCGAGGGGTGTGACCGTCACCTGCCGCGGCCCCGGCGTGCCGGGCACGACGTAACCGGCGGACGCGGCGCTGACGCCGCCCTCGCCGATGGCCGTGACCCGGTAGGCGACGCCGGCGACCGCTGACGCGGCCCCCACGACCAGCGACGCGGCCGAGGTGACGACCGTGGTGGGCAGCGATCCGCAGTCGGTGGCGGCGACGAGGTAGCCGGCGGCGCCGGGCACCGGGGACCACACGAGCGTCGTCACGCCCCCGCTGGTCGAGCTGCCGAGCCCGGTCGGCGGGGCCGGCGCACCCGCCGGGAGCACCGGGACCGTCCGGGTGGCCACGGTGACCGGATCCGACCAGCCACCGCTCGTACCGCAGCGGACGACGACACTCTGAGCCGCGTCGGCGACCAGGCCGGCGACGGTCAGCAGCTCCACCGCCGAGGACTCCACGACGCGCGTCACGGTCCGCCCGCCGCCGGTGGCGGTCACCTCGTAGCGCTCCGCGAACGGGTCGGGGGCGATCCGCACCGCGACCCGGTCGTCCGCGGCGAGCGCGCCGTGGGCCGCGAAGCCCCCGGACGGCGAGGAGTATGCGCTCCACACGGTGTTGTCGCCTTTGACGCGTACGGCGGAGCCGGTGGTGACGATGCGGACCGAGCCCTTGAGCGTGGTGGTGAACGACGGGCCGCCCTGCACCTCCACCTGGTGGTCGGCCGCCCCGGACGCGACGATGAAGCCGAGCACGAGCCCGCCGTCGACCGGCACCACGTCCTGGATCTTCGGCGGCAGCGCAAGGGTGCCGCCGGGCGTGACGGTCACCGGCGCGGACGCCGCCGACGTGCCGGCGCCGTTGAACGCGACCACCCGCACCTGCGCCGCGACCCCGTTGGCCAGCGCCACGTCGGCGAACTCGTTGATGGTGTCGGCGCTGGTGGCGCCGGTCGAGGCGAGCACCCGGTAGCCGTCGGCGTTGGCGACCCGGTCGAAGACGACCCGGACGGCGCCGTTCGCGGCCTGCACGGAGCGGATCGCCGGCGCCGCCGGCACCCGGACGTCCAATGTGGACACCGCGATCTCGTGGCCGGAGGGCGCGAGCAGCGTCAGCCGCTGCCGGACGGCGGTGCCGGGGTCGGTCCACCGGACGGCCCGCTGCAGCGTGGGGCTGCCGGGCGCGATGTCGGGCAGCGGCAGCAGCCGCCCGTCGATCACGGTTCCGGCCGCGTCGGTGACCTGCCAGGCGAGCCGGTGTCCGCGCAGGATCCGGGCGGGACCATCCTTGACCGACAGCGACAACACGGTCAGGCCGCCGGAAGAAAGAAGGCCCAGCCCGGCAAGGGCGTTCGTCGCCTGCAACTGTGCGTAGGCCCGCTTCCGCCGGCCCCACACGTTCTGGATCCCCCAGCCGCGCACCTGGTCCGGGGACGAGCCGCCGTAGCCGCTGCGGTAGTCGTTGAAGGTCCAGTGCGAGCTGCCCACCACCCACGGCCGGGACGGATAGACGAGGGCCGCCGCGTCGCTGGTCGTGCGGAAGTCGACGTCCTCGCGGCTGGTGGGGAACGTGAAGCTGTCCGAGCTGTACTCCGACACGAAGATGGGCTTGTCGGGGTAGAGGCCGTGCACGTGGTCGACGTTGCCGGCGAAGTTGCCGTACATGTTGAGGCACGCGAAGTCCGTGTACTGCAACGCCTCCGCGCCGGGCGTGGCGGCGCCCGCGTAGGTGTTGCTGACGTACGTGCACAGGCGGGTGCTGTCCAATGTGGACTTGATGTAGGCGATCATCTCGCGGACGAACGTCATGCCCTCCGCGCTGGTGCCGCGGATCTCGTTCGCCACCGACCAGGCGACGACCGACGGGTGGTTGTAGTCGCGGCGGATCATGTCGCGCAGCTCGGCGCGGGTGACCTCGTTGGCGGGGTCGAGGTTGGCGCCGGTGCCCCAGACGGGGATCTCCTCGATGAGCAGCATGCCGATCTCGTCGGCGTAGTCGAGCAGCTCCGGCGTCTGCGGCACGTGGTGGATGCGCATCAGGCCGGCCCCGGCCGCCTTCATCCGGTCGAGGTCGCGCCGGACCAGGTAGGTCGGCTCGGTCGCGCCGGCGACCCGGTCGTCGCCGACCCGGTTGTAGCCGTTGAGCCGGACCGGTTCGCCGTTGAGCAGCAGCGCCGTGCCGCGGACCTCGACCTTGCGGAAGCCGAAGCGGTCCGACTTCACGTGCAGCGCGGTCGCGCCGTCCAGGACGGTGGTTTCGCAGGTGTACAGGCTGGGCCGGTCCAACCCCCACAGCGCGTACCCGCCGGATGGGACGCTGCTGGAAAGCCTCGCCTCGGCGGTGCCCCGAGCGGGCACGGTGATCGTCGTCGCCGGGGTGCCCCACGGGAACGCGCTCCGCACGGTGACGGTCTTCGCGGTCGCGCCGGCGTTGGACACCGTCACCCAGTTGACGACCGCTCCCGTGCCGGTCGTCAGGTCCGGTGTGGCGATGACGTGCTGCCGCTCGATCCGCACGGCGGCGTCGACGGTGAGCGACACCGACCTGCTGATCCCGCCCCACGGCCACCAGGCGCCGATGCTGTACGTGTTGCTCGCCGCCACCACGACGGTGTTGGTGGCGGCGAGCCGGCTGGTGACGTCGAACTCGAACGGCGTGTAGCCGCCGGAGTGTTCGCCGAGGTAGGCGCCGTTGAACCAGACCCTGGCCCGGTGGTACACGGCCTCGAACCGCAGCCGGACGACCTGCCCGGCGCTGATCGCGGGCGACGCGACGGTGCGCCGGTGCCAGCCCCAGCCGCGGTAGCCGGCCCACGCGTCGTGGACGTCCCAGTTGCCGGGGATGCGCAGCGTCGCCCAGCCGGAGTCGTCGAAGCCGGGCGCGGCCCAGCCGGACGCCTCGCCGGTGCCGCCGGCGTCGGTCGCGAAGCGCCAGTCCCCGTCGAGCGGGACCACGGCCGAGCCGGCGGCCTGCGCCGGACTGCTCAGGACAACGGGCAGGACAACGGGCAGGAAGGCTCCGGCGGTGCCGGCACCGATGAGTTTGAGGACGTCGCGCCGATGCGGGGTCACACGGGCCTCCGAAGATGGGAGCTGCCTGCCGGAATCGGCTGCGGGCGGATCCGATTCGGGAAGCGGCTTGCAGTAGACGCGAAGCTAATGCACTCTCAGCAAGTCGTCAACCACTGGATGGCCCAGACCGCGAACAGCGCTGCTTCGATGGGCCGGCGCCGCCAGGCGGCCACCGCCACGGTCGCGACGGCGAGCAGCTGCAGGGCGAGCCAGGCGAGGGGCTGGCCGAGGACGACCGGGCCGGCCACCTTGCCCGCGACGACGAGCAGGAAGAACAGGTAGGCGAGGGTGCCGGCGACGGTGGCCGCGGCGAGCCCGGCCGGCAGCCACGCCCTGCGCCTGACCACGCCCGCGACCAGCGCGCCCAGCAGCAGCGCCGCGGTCACCAGCCGCGCCCAGGTCGTGTCCCACCAGCCGCGCGGCGCGCTGTCGACGATCGCCGCCTCCGCGGGGAGCGCGACGCCCGGCGCCTCGACGGCCGGGTCGGCGATCCAGGCGGCCTCGAAATCCCCGTAGCCGGCCGGGAGGAGCGGCAGCCGGTCGAAGCCGCCGTTCTCGGTGCGGTGCAGGTCGTGGTTGGTGCCGGCGACGACCCGGACGCTGTGGTGCGGGTTGCCGCCGCGGTCGAGCGCCCCGCCGATGAGCCGGCTGCTGAGCGACGGCACGGCGTCGCGGTCGAGCTCGCCCCACTGCATGAGGACCGGCTGGCGGACCCGCTCCCAGTGCGGCACCGGGTCGAAGCCGGCCTCGGCGAAGAGGCCGAGGTCGATCGTCGCGCGCACCACGCTGGTCTGCATGAGCCGGGGCAGCGGGCCGCGGACGCCGGCGTGGCGCAGGTACTGCCCGTACGCCCACGCCGTCTCCTCCGCCGGTGTCGTGCCGACCGCGCCGACGGTGATGATGAACGTGACGTCGGTCGAGCGGTTCGCGGCGATCGGGGCGACGAACGCGCCCTCCGACAGCCCCCACAGCCCGGTCTTCTCGGGATCGACGTCCGGCCGGGCACGCAGCAGGCGCAGCCCGGCGAGCGCGTCGTCGGCCAGCACCGAGTAGTCGCGGTGCATCAGGGAGTACCCGGTGCTGCGCTTGTCGTAGGTGAGCGTCACGATGCCGTGCCGCGCGTACGCCTCGGCCTCCGCCCGCAGGTAGCCGCGGCCCCGGCTGCCGGCGCCCTCCAGCAGCACGACGGCCGGTTTCCTGGCATCCCCGGCGGTGGGCGCGAGCACGGTGCCGTGCAGCGTGACGCCGCCGTTGCCGGTGAACGTCACCTCGGTCGCGGTGAGGCCCTCGGGTGCGGCTTGTGCCGGCGTTCCCACGGTCAGGGGTGCCGCCACCAGCACCGCCGCCGCGACCGCCATCATGATCCTTCGCATGCCGCTCAGCCTGGCCGTGGCGGGGCAGGCCGGCCCAGGGCGGCGACACCCCAGTGCATTCAGGTGTCCGCACCCTGTCCGGCCCGCCCCGGCGCCGCCTACCGTCGGTGCCGTGAACCACTTTCGTGATCGATTGGCCGAGCTGCGCCGGCTCACGGTGGGCGCGGCCGTCGGACTGCCCGCCCCGGTGCTGCTGGTTTCGTTTGCGGCGTCTGTACCGGCGAGCCTCGCCGCCGGAGCGGGAGTGCTCCTGTTCGCGGCCGCGCTGTGGGCCTGCCGCAAGCTGGCAGGCGTGCAGCGCAGGGCCGCGGCGGTGCCCGCCCCGTACGTGCCGCTCGCCGGCGGGCCGCTGGCGCGGCTGCGGACCGTGGTGCGTGACCCGGCGACGTGGCGGGACCTGCTGTGGCTGCCGTGCCAGTTCGTGGCCGGCGTCGGCGGCTTCGTGATCGCCGTCGCGCTGTGGCTCGCCGCCGTCCAGTGCGTGACCGCGCCCGCGCTGCGCGCCCTGCTGCCGTCGCCGACGGGCTACGACCCGGCGGTGCTGGAGTGGACCGGCCGCTCGGGACCGCTGACCTGGATCCTGGTGCCGGTCGGCGCCGGCCTCACGGCTGTCGCGGTGTGGCTGCCGCGCCACCTGGTCCGGGCCCAGGATGCGCTGGCCCGGGCGCTGCTCGCGCCCACGTCCGCGGCCCGGCTGGCGGCCCGCGTCGACCGGCTCACCACGACCAGGGCGGCCGCCGTCGACGCGTCCGCCGCCGAGCTGCGCCGCATCGAACGCGACCTGCACGACGGCGCCCAGGCCCGGCTGGTCCTGCTCGCCATGCACCTCGGCGTCGCGTCGGACGTCATCGACGACGACCCGGCGGTGGCGAAGGCCCTGCTGGCCGAGGCCCGGACCGGCGCCGGCGCCGCGCTCACCGAGCTGCGCGGCCTGGTCCGCGGCATCCACCCGCCCGTCCTCGCCGACCGGGGCCTTGCCGCCGCCGTGCACGCGCTCGTGCTGGGCAGCGCGGTGACCGTACAGCTGGACCTGCGGCTGAAGCGGCGGCTGGCGGCGCCCGTCGAGGCCGCCGCCTACTTCGCCACCGCCGAGGCGCTGGGCAACGCGATCCGGCACAGCGGCGCCGGCGAGATCCGGATCGCGCTCGTGGACGCGGGCGACGCGGTACACATCACGGTGCGCGACAACGGCGGCGGCGGCGCCGACCCGTCCCGGGGCACCGGCCTGCTCGGCATCCAGCGCCGCCTGTCCGCGTTCGACGGCACCCTGCACGTCAGCAGCCCATCGGGCGGCCCGACCGTGCTGGAGATGTCACTGCCGTGCGAGTCTTGACCGTGCGCGTCTTGATCGTCGAGGACCAGGTACTGCTGCGGGACGGGCTGACCCGGATGCTGACCGCGTACGGGTTCGACGTCACCACCACCGACCCCGACGGCGCGGGCCTCGCCGACCGGATCGTCGCCGCCGCCCCGGACGTCGCGGTGGTGGACGTCCGCCTGCCGCCGACCTTCACCGACGAGGGGCTGCGCGCCGCCGTCGCCGCCCGCCGCGCGGTGCCCGGCCTGCCGGTGCTCGTCCTGTCCCAGTACGTCGAGCGCCTCTACGCCCGCGACCTCCTCGCCGACCGGTCCGGCGCCGTCGGCTACCTGCTGAAGGACCGGGTCGCCGAGGTCCGCGAGTTCGTCGACGCCGTCCGCCGCGTCGCCGCCGGCGGCACGGTCATGGACCCGGAGGTCGTCGCGCAGCTGATCCACCAGCCGTCCACGCTCGACGGCCTCACCGGCCGCGAGGCCGAGGTCCTCCGCCTTATGGCCGAGGGCCACTCCAACGCCGCCATCGCCGCCCGCCTCGTCATCGCGGAGAAGTCGGTCAACAACCTGATCAACTCCCTCTTCGCGAAGCTCGGCCTGCCCCCGTCCGGCGACCACCACCGCCGCGTCCTCGCCGTCCTCAGCTACCTCGACCACCGCTGACCCGTCGTGAGCAGGCTGCATAATGCTCGGCATGGTGAAGTTCCGGGGTGCTGTACTGGGTGACGTGCCGGCGCTGGTGGAGTTGGTGCAGCGCGCGTACCGCGGGGACAGCAGCCGCGAAGGGTGGACGACCGAGGCGGACCTCCTCGAAGGCCAGCGGGCCGACCCGGAGATGGTCGCGGCGGCGATCGGCACCAGCTTCGTCCTGGTGGCGGAGGACGAGCGGGGCGTCGTCGGGTGCTGCCAGCTGGAGCGCCGCGACGGGTACGTCTACTTCGGCATGTTCGCCGTCGACCCCCGCCAGCAGGGCAACGGGCTCGGCCGGGCGGTCCTCGAGGAGGCCGAGCGGCGGTCCCGGGACGAGTGGGCAGCCGGCGAGCTGCGGATGACGGTGATCGTCCAGCGGGACGACCTCATCGCCTGGTACGAGCGGCGCGGCTTCGCCCGGACCGGCGAGCTGTCACCGTTCCCGTACGGCGACGAGCGCTTCGGCCGCCCGCTGCGCGACGACCTGCAGTTCGAGACCCTGACGAAGAAACTAGGTTAAGCGGATCCCGCGGCCGAGGTACGCCTCGGCGATCAGGGTCGTCCACTGGTAGACGGCGTCCTCGTTGGGGGCGAGCGGCCCAGGCACGAAGTGCGGCGAGGCCAGGCCGCGCTGGACCGACTCGCACGCGGCCCAGTCCTGCCGGTTCGTCAGGTCCCAGAAGTCGACGGCGTACGCCGTCTCGGTGAACCCCTCCGGGAAGAACCAGCTGCACTCGATCGTCGTCTGCCCCGGCTCGACGGGCGTCAGCCGGTGCGTCATCACGTAGTCCGGGTGCGCCGACACCAGCAGGTTGGGGAAGAGCCCCACGTACAGCACCGTGCGGCGCGGCGCGTCGGGGATGAAGTGCCCGGGCCCGCTGCCGTCGAACGACATGGTGGTCGCGTGCGGCCGCAGGTCCATCGAGCCCCCGACCCACGCCCCCGGCAACGCCCAGTTGTCCCCCGACGTGGGCGGCGACACCTTGCACAGCTCGGGGTGGATCAGCGGGCAGTGGTAGCACTCGTGATAGTTGTCGATCATCACCTTCCAGTTGGCGGCCACCCGGTATTCGTGCCTGGCACCCAGTTGGAGTTTGCCCATCCCGTACGGACGCAGCAACCGATCCAGGTCCCCCAGGTGCTCGCCGAACGGCTCCGCGCGGGCGCCCGCGTTGACGAACAGCCACCCCTCCCACTCGGCGGCGGGCAGCTCGATCAGGCCGAGCTCGCCGGCGTCGACCGCCCCCATCCCGGGCGCGGTCGCGAGTTTCCCGTCGAGCCGGAACGCCCACCCGTGATACGGGCACACGGCCGACGGCCGCCCGTTCGACGCCCCGTCCGGCAGCAGCTCGTGCGCCCGGTGCCGGCACACGTTGGCGAACGCGCGGACGGCCCCGGCCGGGAAGGTCAGCAGCACCCCGACGTCGCCGACGGTGACCGCCCGCTGCGTGCACCCTTCCCGCAGCTCGTCGACCCGCCCCACGCACGTCCACCCGTCCGCGAACAGGTGCCGCCGCTCCCACGCCAGCACCGCGGGGTCGGTGTACGCCGCCGCGGGCAGCATCCGCGACGACCCGAACGGCAACAACGCGGCCTCAACGGCCCCCCGCTCCACCGGCGCTTCCATCCCCCCATCATGACCCGCCCCACGCCGAAGGGGAACGCGCCGGCATCGGTCCATCGAGGGCCGCGCGTTGCCGTGAAGGTGGCGAACAGCCAGCCTCCCACCTGGCTCGATCGTGTCGGAGACGTGGCGGCGCGGTTGCTACAGTCGTGCGCTCGACGAGCCCGTCCTCGAGATGCAGCGAGGTGTCGATCGTGCCTGACGCGTTCCGGCCGTACACGCCGCAGTACGGGCCGAACCCGGCGGCGGATCCGAGCTGGCGGATCCGGCAGAGCTGGTGGCTGCTGCTGCCGATCCTCGGCCACAGCTGCGCCGGCGGCGCCGGGTTTTTCTACATCGGGTTGCGCGCCAGACGGCCGGCCTGGTGGCTCCCCGGGATCGCGTACTCGGTGCTCGGCTGGGCCGATTTCCTGTTCATCCTCGTCTCCTCGCAAGAGCAGCCCTCCGCCGCCGCCTACTGGGCCTTGGGGGCGTTGCTGGTGCTCTGGTTCGTCTGCGTGGTGCACGCCTGCCTGATCAACTCGGCGTGGCTGCAGTGGCGGGCGGGCTATGTCCCCTGGTACGCCGAGCCGTCCGCCCCGCCGCCGACCTGGCGGCAGCCGGCGCCCACAGCCGGCTTCACCTCGTCGTCCGCCTACTCCGACCCGGTGCCGCCCGCATTCAGCCAAGCGCCGCCCGCCGTCGCGTTGAGGAAGGGGGCGCCTGCCGTCGTGGACGTGAACACCGTCTCCGCGGCGGACCTGGCCCGGCTGCCCGGGTTCGACCTGGACCGGGTGCGCCGGACCGTCGCCGAGCGCGGGCGGCGCGCCGGGTTCGCGAGCGTGGAGGAGTTCGCGTCCGCCGCCGGCCTGGCGCCGCACGAGTTCGCTCCGCTGCGGGACCGGCTGACCTGCACGCCGCCGAGGATGCCCTGGCAGCGGCCGCCGGAGGGCCGGGTGCTGGATGTCTGAGCTCGACACGCTGGACACCCTCCTCGCCGGCCTCGGGCAGCGGCGGCGTGGAGAATCGGGGTCGTGCACGACCTGAGACATGACTCCCACCGGGACGCGCTGCACTGGGTGGACGGGGCGCGGCTGATGCGGTGGCAGCCGGGCGGCGAGCCGGTCGACGTGACCCCGCCGGGCGTCAGCGTCGGCGGTGGGGCGCACGTGCACGGCGGCGGCGACTTCGTGGTCACGCCGGACGCGATCTGGTGCGCCACGCCGGACGGCCTGTTCCGCGGCTCGACGCTGGTCGCGGAGGGGGCGTTCGGCGACCTCGCGCTCGGCGACGGTGAGCTCCTCGCCGTCCGGGAGGACGCGACCGGCGACGCGCTCGTGGCGGTCCCGCTCGACGGAGGTTCGTTACGGGTCCTGGCCGAGGCCGCGGGGTTCTTCGGGGCGCCGCGGCCGGCGGGCGGCATGCTCGCCTGGACGTGGTGGAGCGCGAAGGACATGCCGTGGGACGCGGGCGAGGTGTGGGTCGCCGGCTACGAGCCCGGCGGCGACATCGGCGACCCGATGCGCGTCGCGGGCGGCGGGGACGAGGCGGCGACCGAGCCGCGCTGGGGCCCCGACGGGATGCTGTACTTCATGTCCGACCGGACCGGCTGGTGGAACCTGTACCGCCACGACGGCACGGCCATCGCCCCTATGCCCGCCGACTGCGCCGCGCCGCCGTGGGAGCTGGGCAACGCGTCGTACTGCTTCCTCGACGACGGCCGGATCGCCATGCTCGTGCGCGAGGGCCCCACTCACCGGCTGCTGCTCGACGGCTCGGCCGTTCCCCTCCCGTACACCATGATCAAACCCTCCTTGACGGCGTGGGGCTCCTCAGTGGCCCTGGTCGGCTCGGAATCGACGCTCGGGCAGCAGCTCGCGATCGTGAACCCGGCTGGCTCTTTCCGCAGGGTCGTCGCGTCCGCCGCTGCCCCTGCCCCCTCGCGTATCCCCGTGCCGGTCGACGGCGACCGGTTGCTGGTGGCGCTGGTGTACGGCGCGGCCGGCGCTCCCACGGTCGTGCGCGTGCCCGCGGGCCCGCCAGATCTCGACCAGGTGCGGCGCTTCAACGAGCACGGCTTCACGGTCGTCGACATCGAGGACTTCGCCGACGCCGCGGACTGCCGCACGGTGGCGTCACACCTGATCGACTCCGGCCTCGCGACACAGGTCTTCATCCACGGCGAGGGCAGCGGCGGGCCGACGGCCCTGGAGGCGGCGGGCGGCCCGTTCACCGCCGCGGCCGTCACCCCACCCGCCCCAGCGCCGCGTTTCCTCCGCCCCCTGGCTCGCCCGCCCGTCGACGCCGGCGCCCCGGTGCACCTCATCGGCGATGACTTCGCCGAAACGATCCGGTTCTTCGAACTCCATCGGGCTCGTTGACACTCCACTCGCGTTGACAGATAGCTTCGTGAAAGCGAAGCTATCTGTCATGGAGTTGGTGACGGTCGGGGACGCGGCCGCTCGACTCGGCGTGTCCACCCGCCAGGTGCAGCACCTCGTCGCGGCCGGCGTGCTGCGGTCCCTCGCGCGTGGCGTCATAGACGCGATGTCGGTCGAGCGGTATCTGGCGAGCCGGGGCAGCTACCGGTGGCGGGCCTGGTCGAGCCCGACCTCCTGGGGCGCCGTCGCGCTGCTGTCCGGCCACGACGCCGGCTGGGTCGGCACCGCCCAGCGGTCCCGCCTGCGCAGGCAGCTCCACGCGATGACCGCCGAAGAGCTGGTCGGACGCGCCCGCGGGAGGGCGGTCGCCTCGCGGTACACCGGCCACACCAGCACCGCGGGCAGGCTCCGCGGGCAGGTGGTGGACACCTCCCGGGCGGCCGAGGCGCTCGGCCTGACCGCGACAGCGTCCGTCGACGGCTATGTCGCCGCCGCCGAGCTCGACGCGATCGCCGCCCGCCACGGCCTGATCCCCGACGAGGCCGGACCGTTCACGCTGCGGGCCACCGGCATGCCGCTCGACGTCGTCGCCCAGCTGGCGAGCGCCGGGCCGGTGCTGGCGGCGCTGGACCTCGCGGAGTCCCTCGACGTCCGCGAGCGCCGCACCGGCCTTGACGCCCTCACCAGCGCACTGGCCCGGTTCCGTGACTGACCGCCAGACCATCGACATTCCCGGCCCGCGCGGCGGCTGGCTGCCGCCGTGGCCCAACGTCGCCGAGATCGAGGCGATCCTCCCGCACGAGCACTGGACGCTCGTCGGCGGCCTGATGACGCAGCTGCACTGCATGCACCATGGACTCGATGTCGTGCGCGCCACCAACGACGTCGACATCGTCCTGCACATCGAAACCACCCGAGGGGTCGCCGCGGCGGCAGCCTCCGCGCTGGAGTCTCTCGGGTACGAACTGGCGCCCCCGACCGACCCACGGGTCGCGATCGCGCACCGTTTCCGGCGCGGAACCGCCACGGTCGACCTGCTGAGCAGCACGCCGGACCAGGTCGACGTCCTCATCGCGGACCATCCCGCGCCCAGGGTCGTCGAGAAGCTGCGCGGCCGGACGATGGTGGCGATCGAGGGCGGCACGCAGGCGCTGCGCCGCACGGTCAACGCCCGGCTCCCGATCACCCCCGACCGGGTCACGACCGTCAGCATCCCGTCGGCGTTCGGCGCTCTGGTACTGAAGGCCGCCGCGTACCAGACGGACACCCGCGACCGGGACCGGCACCTGTCCGACGCGGCCGCGCTGCTGTGCTGCCTGGAGGATCCGTACGCGGACCGGGAGAGCTTCACCGGCTCGGACCGGCGCCGGGTCGAGGTGCTGCGGAAGGCACTGCCGGACAGCCACCCGGCGTGGCGCGCGCTGGGCGGCGACGTCCGCGGACAGGGCCAGGCGGCGCTGAGGCTTCTGACCGCTGGGTGACCGTCAGGTTCGCGTTGGCGTGTCCGTCTGTTGGCGCCGTCGCCTGCTCGGTGCCAGACCAGGCTGATCAGGATCGCCGCCTTCGTGCGCTGGGAAAAGTGTCGTACCTCGTGGATAGGCTCGGTTGCATCGACGTGGAGTTGGAGGGAGGGGCGCATGGCTTCGGACTTCGAGGAGCTCGCCGCCTTCCTCCGGCGGCCCGGGGTCGGTGAGTATCCGGTCGACGAGGTGCGGGAGTCCGTCTGCGGGTCGTGCGGCGGCGGGCGGTTCGAGGTGCGGGTGATGGACACGGCGAAGGCCGCCCGGCGGACGTGTCTGGGGTGCGGGCAGCACGCGTTCATCGCCGACAGCGTCGAATACTGGGACGAGGACGACGAGGTGCAGGTGGTCTGCGCCTGCGTGTGCGGCGAGGAGGAGTTCGCGGCGGCGGTCGGGTTCTCGCTGCGTGAGGACGACGACGTGCGCTGGATCTGCGTCGGGCTGCGGTGCCTCGCGTGCGGCCGGCCCGGCATCTACGAGGAGTGGCTGATCAAGTGGGGGCCCAGCAACTACCTCCTGGACCACGCATGAGGTCGTGTCCGAGAAATCACCCTGGTCGCGGCGGCCAGGAGGGAATCGGTCCGTGGTGGGCGAGGTTGTCGGCGGTATGACGACGATCGGGTTCATCGGAAGTGGGTTCATCGGCGGGACGGTGGCTCGGCTGGCGGTCGCGGCCGGGTATGACGTGGTGGTGAGCAACTCGCGGGGGCCGGAGACGCTGCAGGATCTCGTCGCCGAGCTCGGGCCGCGGGCACGGGCGGCCACGTCGGCCGACGCGGCGGCCGCCGGGGACATCGTGGTGGTGAGCGTGCCGTTCAAGGCCTTCGACAAGGTGCCGGCGGAGCCGCTCAAGGGCAAGGCCGTCATCGACACCAACAACTACTACCCGCAGCGCGACGGCTCGTTCGCCGAGCTGGACAACGCCGACACGACCAGCAGCGAGCTGCTGCAGCGGCACCTGGACGGCGCCCACGTTGTGAAGGTGTTCAACAACATCTACTTCAAGCACCTCGGCTCGCTCGCCCGGCCCGGCCAGGCCGACGACCGCAGCGCGCTGCCGATCGCCGGCGACGACGAGACCGCGAAGCGGGCCGTGGTCGAGTTCCTGGACACCATCGGCTACGACGCCGTCGACGTCGGGAAGCTCGCGGACGGGTGGCGGTTCCAGCCGGACACCCCCGCGTATGGGCCGCCGTATGGCACGTTCGACGACCCGGTCGGCCACCAGGCCACCGCGGACCAGCTGCGGACGGCGGTCGCCCAGGCCAAGCGCTGACCACCCGACACGGACGCCCCGGCCGGCCACCAGGGCAGCGCCGAGCGGGGCGCGGCCAGCCGTCGGGCCCCGCGCCGACCGGAGGTTCGGGTGGCTACCGAGCGCCGCGCCACCACAGGGCCGCGCCAACGACCCGTCGAGCAGGGCCGCCGCCGACAGCCGGACACGGACGACCTGGCCGGCTGTCCAGGGCGGGGCCGATCGGCGCGTAACGGGTGGCGGTCGAGCGCTGACGAGCACACACGGGCCACCGGACCGCCGCGCCGCGCGGGCAAGCGAGCCGTGACGGCCGGCCGGCCGCGGGCCCCACAGGCAAGCCGAGCCGTGACGGCGGGCCGCGGGCTACCGCGCCGCGCGGGCCGGCCGCCGTCGGGCAGATTGAGCGGTGATGACCAGGCGCGGCTCGGCCGGGCGCCAGGGCAAGCGTCGAGCCGGCCGGGGCTGGTGACCGGATACGGTGGAGCGATGGACACGCTGGCGCGGTTGGGTGACGAGTACTTCCGGCTGCACTTCGCGGCTGAGCCGTTCGCGGCCACCGTGTTCGGCGTGGACGGGCACGACGCCGACGTCCCCGATCCCGGCAGGGCCGCGGCCGGCCGGCACCGGGCCGCGCTCCAGCAGGTCGAAGCGGAGCTCAAGACCGTCGAGACGGCCGGGCTCAGCACGCAGGAGAAGATCAGCCACACGATCCTGGGCCGGCTGCTGCGGGACGAGCAGCGGATCTCCAAGGACGGCGTCAGCGAGGTGGCGGTGACGGCCAGCATCGCCGGGCCGGTCGCGCAGGTCGTTTCGACGATGCCGACGACGGGTGACGCGGCTTACCTGACCCGGCTCGCGAAACTCGGCGGCTTCTTCGACGGTTGGGTCGCGCGGTACCAGCAGGCCGCGCAGGACGGGCGGTTCCCCACGGCGCTGGGTGTGCGGCAGGCGATCGCGCAGGTCGACGCGTACCTGAGCACGCCGCTGGAGCGGGACCCGTTGCTGCAGCGCGACGTCGCGCAGACGAAGCAGGCCGCGGACCTGGTCACGGAGCACGTGCGGCCGGCGTTGCGGCGGTTCCGGACCGTGCTGGACGAGCAGCTGCTGCCGGTCGCCCGCTCAGGGGACCAGGTCGGGTTGTGTCACGTGCCCGGCGGCGCCGACGGTTACCGCACCCTGATCGCGGCGTACACCACGACCGAGCTCGGGCCGGAGGAGATCCACCAGATCGGCCTCGACCTGGTCGCGGGGCTGCGGGAGGAGTTCGCCGACCGTGGTGGGCGGGCGCTGAACGCCAGGAGCGCGGACGACGTCATCACGCGGCTCAGGGACGACCGGGAGCTGCGGTTCGACAACGCCGGGCAGATCGTCGACGCCGTCACGACGGCGCTGCGCAACGCCGAGGAGGCGGTGCCGGACTGGTTCAGGAAGTACGACACGGCGCCTTGCGTGGTGCGGGAGATGGACGCCGCCGAGGCGGAGAACTCGGTGCTCGGCTACTACGTCGCGCCCGCCGCGGACGGTTCGCGGCCCGGGGCGCACGTCGTCAACACATACCGGCCGGAGTCGCGGGCCCGGTTCGAGTACGAGGTGCTCGCGTTCCACGAGAGCGTGCCGGGGCATCACCTGCAGATCGCGGTCGCGCAGTCGCGGGCGGACCTGCCGCGGTTCCGGCGGTTCACCTACTTCGACGCGCACGGCGAGGGCTGGGGCCTGTACACGGAGCGCCTCACCGACGAGATGGGCCTGTACACGTCGGAGCTGAACCGGCTCGGCATGGTGTCGTTCGACGCGTGGCGGGCCTGCCGGCTCGTCGTGGACACCGGCATGCACCATCTCGGCTGGTCGCGGGACCGGGCGATCGCGTACATGCGCGACAACACCGCCCTGTCGGAGACCAACATCGCCAACGAGGTCGACCGGTACATCGCGATGCCGGGGCAGGCCCTCGCGTACATGCTGGGCCGGCTGCGAATCCAACAGCTGAGGGAGCGGGAGCGGGCGGCGCTCGGGCCGGCGTTCGACATCCGCGCGTTCCACCACGAGGTCCTGGCCCACGGGCCGCTGCCGCTGGACACCCTCGAGGACCTGATCACGTCCCGCTGGTAACTTTCACGCCGAAACTATTTCGGCAAGCGTTTCGGGTACGGGTCGCCCACACAACGCATTGACACGCATGGGCAACGTTGGCACGGTTCCGAAAAGGATTTCGGCAACCGGCAACGGAAGGAACCGCGCTCATGCTGCGAAGACTCGTCCTGCCCCTCGCCACCCTCGCGATACTCGCCGGCGGACTCACGGTGGCGGAGACCGCCGCGCAGGCCGCCCCCGGACAGAGCGACAACCTGGCCCGGTCGGCCACCGCCAGCGCCTCGTACACTTCGCCGTGGGAGAGCGTCGCCGCGGTCAACGACGGCATCGACCCCGCGAATTCCAACGACACCGTCAACCGGCGCTGGGGCACGTGGCCGAACACCGGCGAACAGTGGGTCCTGCTCACGTGGGCGTCGACGCAATCCATCCGCTCATCGGACATCTACTTCTTCGATGACGGCGGCGGCGTCCGTACACCCGGCAGCTGGCGCCTGCAGTCGTGGAACGGTTCGTCCTATGTGGACGTGGCCGGCGCGTCGGGCTACGCCACGGCCGTGAACCAGTACAACGCCGTGAACTTCACCCCGGTCAGCACCAGCCGGCTGCGCCTCGTCCTGCAGAGCGGCGCCGCGTCGGTCGGGGTCCTCGAGTTCCGGGCGTACAGCACCGCGATCGGCACCACGCCGCCGCCGACCAGCGGCTGGAACCCGCCGGCGAACCTCGTCACCCCGCTCAACCAGGTCTGGCAGCACGTCGAGTCGACGTATTCCAACCCGTACGGGTTCCGCAACTACGGCTGGGACCAGGTTTTCGCGAACCGGGGCAGCATCAATTACTGCGTCCGTTGGGATTCCAGCGCCCCGGTGAGCGCGGCGCTGCGCGACCAGATCCAGGCGTCGCTGGCGCGGCAGTTCAAGAAGTGGATGGACGTGATGGCCGGGCACAACGGCTGGCCGTACCAGAACGTGCCGCTGAAGGTCGTCGGCTGGGCGGTCCGCGACCGGGCCACGCTGCAGTGGTCCGACAACTCGGTCGACGTCTACGTCAACAACATCCGCGAGAACGCGCCGCAGTGCTCCGAGCCGTGCGGCCGGTTCTTCAACCAGAGCGGCAACTACCCGAACTGTCCGGGCGGCGCCTCGCACCACTACGACATGTCGCTGTGGCTGACGGCCGGCATGAACGGCGGCGCCGGCGGCGACTGGGGTCAGCGCGTCGGCAGCGAGTACTTCGTCGGCGCCCTCAACAACGACAACATCCACATCCTGCTGCACGAGATAGGCCATAGCTTCGGCCTCGACGACTTCTACGACTGGACGCCCACCGGCGTCGGCGGCTTCCTCATGAAGGCCGGCTCGGCCTCGTCGATCACCGAGTTCGACGCCTGGATGCTGCGCGACTGGTGGCGCCATCTGAAGAGCCGTTACGGGTATTGATCACCCAGCTGACGCGGGTGCCGTGCCTTCGCGGCACCCGCGTCACAGCGCCTGCAGCTTGTCGGGGTTGGCGACGTTGTAGATGCCGGCGATGCGGCCCTGGTCGTCGAGGTCGAGCGTCATGGTGCCGATGACCCGGCCGGCGCCGCGGAACACGATGCCCGGTCCGCCGTTGAATTCCACGAGGTCGACGCGCATGTCGGCGAGCTGCACCCCCTGGTACGGCTGCTGACCGAGCGTCGCGAACCACGCCGCGACCCGCTCGGCGCCGGTGACCGGGCGGGTCGCCTGGCGCACCTTGCCGCCGCCGTCGGTCCACAGGGTGACGTCCGGCGCGAGGAGCTGCATGAGCGTGTTGATGTCGCCGCCGGTCGCCGCGGCGAAGAACCGCTCGGTGACCTGGCGCTGGGCGGCCTGCCCGGCGTGGAACCGGGGGCGGCGCGCGTGCACGTGCTCGCGGGCGCGGTGCCCGACCTGCCGGACGGCGTCCTCGGAGCGCTCGACGGCGGCGGCGATCTCCGCGTACGTGAACCCGAACGCCTCCTTGAGCACGAACACGGCGCGCTCCAGCGGGCTCAGCGTCTCCAGTACCACGAGCAGCGCCATCGACAGCGACTCACCACTGTCCGTGCCCGGCTCGGTGGGGATCGGCTCCGGCAGCCACGGCCCGACGTACACCTCCCGCCGGGAGCGCGCCGACCGGAGCCGGTCCATGGCCACGTTCGTGACGATGCGGACGATGTACGGCTTGGCGTCGGCCACCTGTGAGCGGTCCACGGAGGACCACTTGAGCCACGCGTCCTGGACCGCGTCCTCGGCGTCGGACGCGCTGCCGAGGATGCGGTACGCCACGGAGAAAACCAATCGGCGATGGATTTCGAACTCGTCGGTCATCATGATCAGTACAGCACCAGGACGCCGACGACCGGAGCCATGTACATCAGCGGAAACATCACGTGTGAGTAGGACCTCGCCCGCAGGACGGTGATGACCGCCCCGGTGAAGTACAGGACGAGGCCGATGCCGGCCGCCACGCCGACGGCCGGGACGAACAGTCCGGCCAGCAGCCCCAGTACACCCGCCGCCTTCGCGACGCCGAGCCATGGCCACCACGTGGCCGGGACGCCGTAGGCCGCGAGCGGCTCGACGACCCACTTGGCCCGCATGAAGACCGACACGGCGGAGAACCCGACCCAGAGTGCTGCGGCGATGGTGATTGACGTAGTCATGACCGCGGGACGGATGCCGCGGCGCCGAACGTGACATGCGAGTGTCATCCGTCACATCACCCTGCGGAACAAGTTGCATCACCATGCAGTGTGATGCATATACTTACGGCATGTCCAAGGTGCTCACCTCTCTGCCCGTCGGTGAACGTGTCGGAATCGCCTTCTCCGGCGGCCTGGACACGTCCGTAGCTGTCGCGTGGATGCGCGAGAAGGGCGCGGTGCCCTGCACCTACACCGCGGACATCGGGCAGTACGACGAGCCCGACATCGCCTCGGTCCCCGGCCGCGCCGGCGCGTACGGCGCCGAGATCGCCCGCCTGGTCGACTGCCGCGCCGCCCTGGTCGAGGAGGGCCTGGCCGCGCTCGCCTGCGGCGCGTTCCACATCCGCTCCGGCGGCCGCACCTACTTCAACACCACCCCGCTGGGCCGCGCCGTCACCGGCACCCTGCTGGTCAACGCGATGCTCGAGGACGGCGTCCAGGTGTGGGGCGACGGCTCCACGTTCAAGGGCAACGACATCGAGCGCTTCTACCGGTACGGGCTGCTGGCGAACCCCGCGCTGCGCATCTACAAGCCGTGGCTGGACGCCGCCTTCGTCACCGAGCTCGGTGGCCGCAAGGAGATGTCCGAGTGGCTGCTCGCGCACGGCCTGCCCTACCGGGACAGCACCGAGAAGGCGTACTCCACCGACGCCAACATCTGGGGCGCCACCCACGAGGCGAAGACGCTCGAACGCCTCGACACGGGCATCGAGATCGTGGAACCCATCATGGGCGTGCGTTTCTGGGACCCCGCGGTCGAGATCGCCGCCGAGGACGTCACGATCGGCTTCGAGCAGGGCCGCCCTGTCACGATCAACGGCAAGGAGTTCGGCTCCGCCGTCGACCTCGTCCTGGAGGCCAACGCCATCGGCGGCCGCCACGGCCTGGGCATGTCCGACCAGATCGAGAACCGCATCATCGAGGCGAAGAGCCGCGGCATCTACGAGGCGCCGGGCATGGCCCTGCTCTACACCGCCTACGAGCGCCTGGTCAACGCGATCCACAACGAGGACACCGTCGCCGCGTACCACAACGAGGGCCGTCGCCTGGGACGCCTGCTGTACGAGGGCCGCTGGCTGGACCCGCAGGCCCTCATGCTCCGCGAATCCCTCCAGCGTTGGGTTGGCTCCGCGATCACCGGCGAGGTCACCATCCGCCTGCGCCGCGGCGAGGACTACTCGGTCCTCAACACCTCGGGCCCCGCGCTGAGCTACCACCCCGACAAGCTGTCCATGGAGCGCACCGAGGACTCCGCCTTCGGCCCGCTGGACCGCATCGGTCAGCTCACCATGCGCAACCTCGACATCGCCGACTCCCGCGCCAAGCTCGAGCAGTACGCCCGCATCGGCATCGTCGGCAGCGGCCAGCACCGCCAGCTCGTCTCCGCGGCCGAGCAGTCGACCCGCCTGATCGGCACCATGCCCGAGGGCGGCGCGGAGGAGATCGCCTCCCGCGGCAAGGTCGTCACGGGCGACGAGTTCCTCGACGCGGCCGCCATGGAGGCCGGCACCGACTGATCCGTCCTTACTGCGAGCGGGGACCCTTCGCGGGTCCCCGTTTTGCTGTTCACAGTCGGCGTTCTGACACATCACGGTTGTCGCTGATCGACGTCTGCACAGGTCAGGCGGCCGGAGTACAAAATCCGACCGCTTGCGCGGGCTGGCTAGCGTGCGACCGCATGCGGGGGTTTCCTGCCCCCGTGTCCGAATTGATGAGGACGTGATGTGATGCGCAGACAGATACAGGCAGTGCTGACGACCGCCGTGCTGAGCGCCGCCGCGCTCGTGCCGGCGTCGGCGGCCCACGCGGTCAGCCGCTGCAACGACCCGGTGCCGCCGCCGTCGTGCGTCGGCGAGCCGCCGGAGGGCACCGACGACTCCCCGGTCGGCACGGTGACGTTCACCAACCTGGGCACCGCGGTGCGGGCCACCGGCTGGGCGCTCGACCCCGACGGCGGCCCGCTGCAGGTGCGGGTGGCCATCGACGGCACGATCGTCGGCGGCACCACGGCCAACCTGCCCAACGGCACCAAGAACAACGGGTACGACGTCACCGTCGCCCTGCCCACGATGCCGGGCGACCACCACGTCGTGGTGTCGGTGGCCAACTGGCCGGACGGGACCACACCGGTCGCGTTGAACCGCGTCCTGGGCTTCACCGACGTGAACGTGGCCCTGCCGGGGCCGACCGACCTGCAGCTGTCGGCCGGCGTTCACTCGCTCTGGTTCAACTGGACCGACAACGCGACCACGGAGACCGGCTTCTACCTGTCGATCAGCTGGGACCAGACCGTCTGGAACGACAAGGGCCAGCCGAGCCGGGTGCAGCGGAGCAACACCTGGTTCCTGCCGGCCAACCCCGGCACCGGGCCGATGTCGCACTTCGTCGAAGGGTTCCCCGAGAACACGTACTACCTGGTCAGCGTCTACGCGGTCCAGGACGGCGGCATCCACTCGCGGGCCGCCACCGGCAACGTCCGCACCGCTGAGAGCTGAACCTCCGGCACAACAACGGCGGCACCCGGCCATCCGGGTGCCGCCTCGTGCGGTTTACGGCAGCGGCGCCTTCGGCAGAGACGGCGCGGAGTTGAACACCTGCACCCCGGCCTCGTTGTCCCCGTCGAACGGCGTCACCGGCCCCTGCCCCGCCCCGAGGCAGAAGTCGTCCCCGGCCGGGTCCGCGAACCACATGCCCACGTGCCCCAGCTCCTTGCGCACCCGCTCCTTGCCGACCAGCGTCGAGGAGAACGCCTCCTCCGCGATCACCCGCAGCTCGGTCCGCCCCTTGCCGTACTTGTCGGTGAACACGTCCCCCACGTACTCGGCCGCCCCGAACGGCGCCGCCGGCACCTCGAGCAGGAACACCGTGAACGCCGTGTTCGCCGGCCCACCGCTGACCCTGACGTCGAAGACGTCGAACCCCTTCACATCGGTCTCCAGCGCGACGCTCACGTCGACCTTGACCTTCGGCATGCACTTCGCCAGCTGCTCCGAACTGGGCGCCAGCTTGAACTTGACGACCTCGGCCTTCTTCCCGCCGGTCGACGTGTAGTTCCCGACCTTGTCCAGCTCGACGTCCCCGTACATCGCCCCATAGCCGACGAACGCCGCCGCCCCCGCGACCGCCCCGACCGTCAGCAACGCAAGCCCCTTGACCACTCCCATGACTCCGACCTCCCACTCGGCCTACACAGCGGCGCTCTTCGCCGTCGGTACCCCAGAGCACGGCCCCCGCAATGCCTCCGTTCACCACCCCCGATGTCGCGACCTCGACAACGAACCACTTGAACCAGCCGTCACTCAGCCAGCGGGGTTGTGGACACTCGGCTGTACCGCATCATCGCCGGAGAGTCCTACGGTGATCCCTCG
The DNA here is from genome assembly GCF_040674675.1 of Dactylosporangium sp. NPDC049742. Lineage (NCBI taxonomy): Bacteria > Bacillati > Actinomycetota > Actinomycetes > Micromonosporales > Micromonosporaceae > Dactylosporangium > Dactylosporangium sp. NPDC049742. The sequence goes on from NZ_JBFANF010000012.1 coordinate 143,532, forward strand.
CCGCCCTTCCGACGCAGCAAGGATCCGACGACCATGCGGTTCGTGCTCAACGGCTCAGCCATGCACCTCGACGCGGCCAAGGTGACCAGCCGGCTGCGCGGCGTCCATCCAGAGCCGGTCCGCCAGCACGGCGTCCGCATCGGTGGCGTCGTGTACCCCGTCAAGCAGGCCTTCGAGCTCGCCGCCGGCGTGCCACGCACCGAGTTCACCAGCCACACCGCCCTCAGGCACCTGCGGAGCCTCGGCCTGGAGATCGTCGGTCACACGGTGGACGTCCCCACCTCGCGGCAGCCGGCCGTCACGACGTCATCGCCCTACCGCAGCTGGCCGTGGGAGGGTGCGGTGCAGTCGGCCTTCGCCGCACTGCTCTTCCGCCACGGCTGGTCGATCGCCTCGATGGCCGACACGGCGACGAAAGCCCCTGGCGTCGACGTGGTCGCCTACAAGGATTCCCGCCACCTGGGCGCGGAGGTGAAGGGCTGGCCCTCGGCCGGCTATGCCGATCCTCGCCGGGCCGGCGAGGTGAAACCGACCCAGCCCAGCACGCAGGCAGGGCACTGGTTCAGCCAGGCTCTGCTCAAGGCCACCATGCTGCTGGACAGCCACCCGGGCCACGAGTCGCTGATGGTCCTGCCGGACTTCCCGCGCTACCGCGACCTCACCACCCGAACCCGCTCCGGCCGCCACGCCGCGAACATCCACGTCGTCCTGCTCGACCCGAACGGCACCTTCACCAGCGAACGCTGGGCCCCCTGAACGCTCTGGAGGTCGCATGACGCTCGACGTGACGAGCTGGCTCTACCCCATCAACCCTGACAGCGGCTACGTGTTCATCGAGCCAGGAACCGGCGAGGAATCCCCGACCACTCCCGAGAACCTGCTGCAGTCCATCGAACAACGCCCTGACGTGGTGGACTCCTTCATGCTGAGCACCGGATACCGAACCATGCGACCGGGAGACGCGATCTGGGTGTACGCAGCGGGCGCGGGTCGGCAGATGATCTGCGCGCTGGGCCGGGCCATCGACATCTACGAGGACCCTGACGACGGTTGGCGGGTGGATCTCATGTGGGACGCCGACGCGACCCGCGCGCTGATGGGTCCACATCCGCTCCGGCGTGACGAGTTCCTGCAGTTCCCACAGCGTGCCGCGATCCGCGCTGACGACCATGCCCAGGCCGTCTTCGCTCGATGGCTTCGCCAACGCGGCCGCGACCTCCGTTACCCAGACGAGAACTTGGCGCTCTCCACCCTCGACGCCAGACTCCGGGTGCTGACGAACGTCGTACGACGGCAGGGACAGCACACCTTCAGGGGCCGGTTGCTGAAAATCTACGGCGACCATTGCGTCGTCACGGGTCCGAATCCTCGCGAGGTCCTCGATGCCGCGCACATCGAGCCGTACCTCGGGGTCCACAGCAACGACGTGCGCAACGGCTTGCTGCTCCGGACCGACCTGCACACCCTCTTCGATCTGCATCTCATCGGCGTCGATTCGGCCAACCGGCTCGTTGTCTCCAGCCGGCTCGACGGGACGCCGTACAGCGCGCTGCACGGGACGGTGCTGCGCACGCCGAACCCGAAGAAGTGCGGTCCGGCGAAGCAGAGCCTTGCCGCCCATCTCAGCCGGCTTCAGAAGTAGCGGGGTGCGGGCGGGCGAGCCACAGGCCCGTGCCGTACATGGCCAGGCCGAGGGCGATGAACGTGCCCGCCACCGCGTACTGGAAGCCGGCCGGCATGTACGTCGCCAGGAACCAGCTGTGATTGAGCTTGTCGTTGGCGACGAAGATCGTGGCGAGGATGCCCTGTGGGACCAGGGGGATGGCGCCGAGGCCGAAGCACCAGCCGGCCACCGCCTTCTGAGTGTTGGTCAGGTGGTCGAAGCGCAGGGTCTTCTGCGTGACCGGTTTGCGGCCGGTGCGCATCGTGTCCAGCAGCTCGGGACCGTGGGACGCGAGGCGGCGCTCGGCCAGCGAACCGAAGAGCCAGAAGCACGCCGCGCCGGTCAGCAGGCCGACCGCCACGCCCGCCCAGCCGAACCAGATCGCGATCAGCGCGGCCGGGGTGGCCGTCAGCAGGACGAGGGCGATCATCAGGTACGCCAGGCCGGTCAGGCCGCCGTCGTCCTCGCTGGTGCGCAGGGGGTTGCCGGCGCGGCGGTGCGGGTCGGTGCCGGGGACCAGGGCGTACACCGAGACGAGCGGGATCAGGCCGGCGGCGCCGCCCAGCAGCGCGGGCAGCAGGGCGAGGACCAACGGCCACGGGCCGCCCGAGACCGCCGTGAAAACCAACGTCACGAGGATTGCCGGCGGGGCCTGGACGGAGAGGAACGCGAGCTGGCGGCCCCGGACGTCGGACGCGTTGGCGAGCAGGGTGAGCCACAACGCCGTGCCGTCGGTGCCGTACAGGTTGGAGGACATCGCGGCGGCCATGACGACGAAGATGGGGCCGGCGTAGGGCAGCATGCCGTTCCAGCCGATGAGCAGCGGGCTGGCGGCGAAGCAGACGCCATAGGAGAGCGCGAACGCCAGCTGGTGGTTGCGGACCAGGTCACGCGACCAGGTGAGCAGCTCCTTCGCCACGACGGCGCCCGCGGCGGACGCGGGCCGCACGGACCACGCACCACGGCCGGACGACGGGCGGGAACGCCGTCCGAGCAGTGCCGCCCAGAGCGCGAGCAGCACCAGTACCGACGCCGCCAACGCTGCGAGAGCCCACCAGTGCCCCCGGGCGGCCTGCACACCCCAGGACGACGGAAGATATCCAACGAACGATGGAATTCCGGTCTCGCCGAACGCGGCGAAGAACACCCAGACCTGCCCGAGCGCCGCCAGGATCGCCCCGTTGACGAGGCCGGAGCCGACCGCCCCGGCCCGCGACCGCAGCGCCAGACCGACGACCGCCACGCACACCTTCGACAGCAGCACGAAGACCGCGAGTTGCAGCAGCGTCGCCGGTACCGCCAGCAGCACCGAACCGGAGTGGATTCCAACAACGAGCAGACCGAGCAGCGCGGTGAACGACACGAGCGGCGCGACACCGACGAACGCCGCCGTCAGCAGGCCCATCGCCAGGCGCCGCCGGGGCAGCCCGAGCAGCGCGAAGTACTCCGGCCGGACCGTCTCGTCGCCGCCGCCCATGAAGACGGGGCCGAGCATCCAGCCGAGCATCCAGACCGCGTACCCTGCGGCGAGCAGGTCCGCGTCGAGGAAGGCCAGGTAGATCGTCCCGGCCGCCAGCACGGCTCCGAGCAGCGCACCAGTGCCGGCCGTCTGCGCCCGCGGCCCACGGAAGGCGTGCCGCAGGATGGCGAACTTCATCTGCGCCATGGTCACTTCGACAGCCACGACAGCTCCTTCTTGGTCTGCTCGGAGCCCACCAGCCCGACGAACGTGTCCTCCAGCGACCGCCCGCCCCGCACCTCGTCCAGCGGCCCGGCCGCGACCACCCGGCCCGCATCGACGACGGCCACGTGATCGCAGAGCTGCTCGACCAGCGCCATCACGTGACTCGACAGCACGATCGACCCGCCACCCGCGACAAACCCACGCAGGATGGATTTGATGGTCGCCGCCGACACGGGATCGACCGCCTCGAACGGCTCGTCCAGCACCAGCAACCGCGGCGCGTGCAGCAACGCCGTGGCCAGCCCGATCTTCTTCCGCATCCCAGTCGAGTACTCGATGACCAGCGCCTTCTCGGCGGCATCAAGCTCAAGCACGGCAAGGAGCTCATCGGCCCGCTCGGCGACGGTCGCTCGGGGCATGCCGCGCAGGAGCCCGATGTACGTGAGCACCTCCCGCCCAGTCAGCCGCTCCGGCATGGCGAGCCCGTCGGGAAGGACGCCGACCAGCGCCTTGGCCCGCGCCGGCGCCGACCAGACGTCCGCCCCGAAGATGCTGGCGGTGCCACCATCGGGCCGCAGCAACCCGACCGCCATCGACAGCGTCGTGGTCTTCCCCGCCCCGTTCTGCCCGACCAGCCCGTAGAACGACCCCCGCGGCACCACCAGGTCAACCCCGGCCACGGCGACCTTGTCCCCGAACCGCTTGACCAGCCCCCGAACATCCAACGCCGTTTCCATGCCGACGACGCTACGGACGGATCGACCCCAGCGGATTGTCCCTGCCTACCTGCCGGGGGTGGGGATAACTACACCTCTACGAGCAGCGGGCGGGCTCGAAGGTCTGGTGGCCGCGGCCTGACTGGCAGCGCTGGGTGCGGTCGCCCGAGACGAAGCGGAACCGGCCGTCGGTCTCGCGGTGCAGGGCGACCCGGTAACGCATCGCCTTGATGGAATCGTCGCCGAGTTTGGTGAGGGTCACGGTCAGGACCGGGTCGTCGTCGGTCTTGTCGCGGTGCAGGAAGATGTCGACCGGGCCGTCGAAGCCGCGGTTCAGGTTCAGCAGTTCCGCCACGGTGCTGTCCGCCGCCTCCGCCCAGGCCGGTGCGGTGGCGTCGATGTGGGCGTTGAAGCCGGGCGCTGCCAGTACACCTCCCGCATCCACGGTGACCTGGTCCGGCCATGGCGTGCCGGGCGCCTGGGTCGCAGGCGGCGTCCACGGAGCCGCGCCGGGCTGCTCGATCGGGTCGCTGCAGGCGGCGAGGAGCGCGATCAGGACAAGAGGCATCGCTCGGAATTTCACGGGAACAAAGACGCTCATGAGCGCGGGTAGGTTTACACGAGGTCTGCGAGCAGGGTGTCGGTGAGGCGTTCCTCGTGGACGGCGGCGTCTTCCCGGTGCATGGCTGCCGCGAGGTCCGGGTCCCACCACGTGGCAGTGGGCGCGCCGGTCAGGCGGTGCGGCGGGGTCTGGGGGTCGCGGGTGGCGCGGACCGCGGCCTCGTAGTCGGCGGCGCCGAAGCGCCACGGAAACGCACCGGTGCGGCGCATGACACGGCCGGCGATGGCGACGCCCGGCCAGTCGAAGTCGCCGTGGTACTGCAACCTCACGCCGTCGAGAGTGGCGAGGGCGTCGAGGAGGGCGAGGGTGACCACGGTCGGGTTGCCGAGGGTGCAGATCATCGCGGCGGGGAGTGTGAGCTGCGCGGCGGCCTCCAGGATGCGCGGGTTCTCGCACACGTACACGGCCTGCGGTTCCAGCGCCAGTGGCAGGAGCCCGCGCAGGTCGCGCAGGGTCAGGTGGGTTTCGGCGTGCGACGAGGCGCGTTCGCGCAGCTGACGAGCCTGCCAGCCGTCGCCGAGCGGGCGCAGGCCGTACGTGAGGACGGTGGTCGCCACGGTGTCGCCGGCCACGCCGGCGGACTCCCACAGCGCACGTCGCTCCACTGCCGAGCCGGGCGCTGGGGAGGCCGTGGCGAGGGCGATCCCGCGCAGCACGAGGCGGTTGAGCAGCGTGTCGTCGTCGAGGCCGTGGGCGGTGCCGGTGACCTGCTCGGCCAGCTCGCCGCGGGACCACAGCCGCGACGTCTCCCCGAGGACCAGGCCGAAGACCGTCACAGCCTGAGTGAGCACCGCGGGCGACGGGAGGCGGCCGATGATGCCGCTGCGCCAGACGGCGTCGAGCCAGTCGGTCACCCACTCCTGGCCGTCGAGGCCGGCCTCGGACGCGGTGGCCAGGACCTGTCCGCGCAGCGCGGCTCGCCGGTCCCGTTCGGCGGCGGCGTCGGCGCGGCGGTCGGGGACCGGGCCGGTCACCGCCTCGACGACCTCGACGAGGCCCGTGCCGGCGGCGCTGGAGCGCAGCAGCCGGTCGAGGGCGGCGAGGTCGACGGTGACCGAGGTGCCGACCGCCCGGCCCAGCAGCTGCCCGACGGCGTCGCGCTCCTGCAGGGAGCCACAGTGGACGGTCAGCCGGCCCTCGGCCCGGCGGCCGTTGCGCTGCAGCCGTCCACGAACGACAGTCCATAGCGGACTCAGCGACGGGGAGCGCAGCCACTGCAGCGCGACGGGCGGGATCATGCGGGCAGGACCGCGCGGCGGCTGCCGTCCCAGCGGAAGTGCAGGGTGGCGACGCCGGGCTGGGCCGGGTCGCGGAGGCATTCGTAGATGCCGAGCGACGGTACCTCCGGGAAGCAGCCCCACAGCCGTTCGCTGGTGAGGACGGCGTCGAGGTCGAGGGCGACGAGCAGGCCCAGCAGGCGGCCGTGCGTGGGCTCGTCGACCTTGGCGAACGCGTCGTCGAGCAGGATCAGCCGCGGTGCCGGCGGGTGGGCGTCGCCGACGGAGGAGAAGTGGGCCGCGGCGGCGGCGAACAGCACCAGGTAGGACACGACCCGCTGCTCGCCCTGCGACATGGCGGTGCGGGCCGACAAGGTCCGCTCGCGGTCCGGGTTCGCCTGGTCGGTGACCTTGACGGTGAACGTGAACCACTGCCGGTAGTCCAGCGCGGTCCGCAGGTGCACGGCGTAGCCGGCGGACGGGTCGCCGCGGCGGGCGTCGTCGACCCGGCGGGCGAGGACCTCGCGGAGCCGGTCGTTCTGCTCGCGGGTCCGCAGCGCGAGCGGCGTCCTGAGCAGCCCGACAGCCGCGCGGGTGTCGGCGTCGGCGTCGGCACGCAGCGACCACACGAGCCGGGCGCCGAGGCCGTGCGAGGTGCGGACCTGGGCGAGGGTGGCGTTCATGCCGTTGACGAGCGTCTCGGCGGCGAGGATCTGCCGGGTGAGCGCGTCGCCGAGCTCGCCGAGCAGGAACCGCTCGAACGCCTGCCGCTCCCGGTCCGCGACCGCCGTCCGCTTCTGCTCGAGCTCGGCGCCGAGGCGGGCGGTGGCGTGCGCGACCGGGTGCTGTCCGATGTCGTCGGCGATCTCGACGACCTTGACGCCGTCGCGGTCCTCCCAGATCAGGTCGTACCCGCCGGCGAGCCGCCCGCGCACGTCGATGTACTTGAGATGCAGCGCGTTCTCGCCGACGTCCGTCCGCCGCGGGCCGAGCGCGTCGGCGAGCTTCGCGGCGAGCCCGTCGAGCCGGGCGATGCGTTCGCGGGGTGTCTCGGCGACGTCCGGCGGCACCGCGACGTCCTCACCGAGGTCCAGTGCGGCGGCGACGCCCGGCAGCGTCATGATCCGTGGCAGTGCGGTGCCCGCCTGCAGCGCGACGCGCTCCTGGTCGGCGAGCCGGTCCCGCGCCTCGTCCCGGCCGTGCTCCGCGGTGATCCGTCGGTCGCGGCTGCTCTGGTACTGGCTACGCAAGGTCGGCAGGCGCTGCTCCGCGTCGCGCAGCCTGCTCTCGGCGGCGGCCTCCCTGGCCATGACCTCGGCCGCGTCGGCGTGCAGCGACTCCTGCAGCACGGCCAGCTCGGCGGCCGCCTCGGCGTGCTCGGTGGCCGCGGCCGTCGCCGCCTCGGCCGCCTCGTCGACCCGCTGCCGGGCGGCGGTGATGCCGTCGAGGTGCTCCGTGGAGCGGTGCAGCAGCTCCAGGAGGCCGTCTGTGTCGCGGCGGTGCCGGGGCAGCTCGTCGGCGAGCCGCCGCAGCCTGCCGTCGACGCGGGTCAGGTCGTCCGGGTCGCCCGGCAGGAGGTGCGCGTCGGCGGCGGCGGTGACCTTGCGGCGCTGCGCGGCGGCCTCAGTGGCGAGGTCACGGGCCCGCCGCCGCGCGTCGGCGACCTGCGCGGTCAGCGCGGTGACGGCGGCCTGCCCCTCGTCGCGCCGAGCTTGAGCGGTACGCAACGGCTCCGCGTCGGGAAGCGCGGCGAGGAGCCGGTCGAGGTCACCGCGCAGGGTCGCGACCTCGGCGAGGTCCCGGTCGATCCCGTCGAGGGCGGCGACGCCGTCGTCGATCTGCGCCTGCAGCTCGGCGAGCCGCCGGGCGCGCAGGGCGGCCCGGTTCGCCGCCCCGACGTACTCGGCCGCCGGCTTCCGCCACGCCCCGTGCGCCACCCCGAGCCGCCAGCTTCCGTCCGCCCCGATCCAACTGCGGTCATCAGCGACGCTGGGTGCGGCCGAGGCGCCTGCGCCGACCGCAATAACGCCAGCAACGCCCGATCCATCCGCAGAAACGCCGCCCGCACCCGCTCCACCCCCGGAAACGCCGCCTGCGCCCGCCGCTCCAACCTGGGGGACGGCGTCCGCGGAAACGCCGGCGCCGCCTGCCTGGACCGCGGGTGCGGCGTCCGCGCGGAAGCCGATGGCGGCCAGGAGAGCGGTCACCTCGCCGGCGCCGGGGACAGGAACCAGCGCCGTGCCGAGCAGCGAGTCCTGGACGGGCGGGCCGGGGCGCAGCAGCACCTCGCCGGTGCCGGGCGCGACAAGAGTGCCGGCGGCGGTGACCTCCCCGTCGAGCAGGCCGCTGGCCTCCAGCGCCGCTTCGATTGAGGCCCGTCGCGTGTCGTCGAGCCCGTCGGCGAAGTCGACCAGCCGGTACAGCGGCCGCTCGGCGGCAGCGTGCGCGAACCGGGACCGGGGCGGTGCCGGATCCGTCTTCGCCGCCCACTCCTGATGCTCGGAACGGAGGGCCGCGAGCCGGTCCGCCGCCCGGGTGCGCTCGTGCAGCAGCGTGTCGCGGCGATGCTCCAGGGCGGCACGGACCGGGGCCAGACAAGCTTCGGCCGCTTCCCGTACCGACGCCGGAGACTCAGCAAGGAGCACCGGTGCCGCATCGATCCCGGCCGCGGCCACGATCGGGTCCTCGGTCCAGCGCCGCACGGCGGCCGAGTAGGCGTCGGCCGCCGCCTGCAGCAGGGTGGCGAGCACGTCGAGGCGCTCGCGGGCGGTGCCGAGCTGGCCGTCGAGCAGTTCGGCGTCGCCGGCGGCGCGGGTGGCCTGCTCGGCGGCCCGGGTCGCGCGGCGGATCAGGTCCTGCAGGTCGGCGACGGCGCGCCGACGGGCCGCCACCGCCGCCTCGGCCTGCTTGCTCTGGTCGCGGTACGTCCCCAGCTCCCGCGAAGCGTCCCGCACGTCGACGGCGCGGACCTGCAGGCCCGAGACGGCGACGTACCGCAGCGCCGGTGCCACACCGAGGTGGCCGACGTCCAGCCCGGCCTCGCCGGCGACGTCGCGGAGCCGGCCGTGGTCCTCCCGTAGCCGCGCGGACGCCGCGGCGATGCGGTTTGACTCGTCCTCGAACTGGGCGACGAGGTTGCCGAGGCTGCGCTCCTCGGCGGCCGCCTGGCTGGCGGTGGCCCGGGCCGCGGACCGCAACGCCTGCACCGCCTGGCGGCGCTGGGCCAGGTCGCGCACCGCCCGGTACGCGGCGCTCTCCCGCACGGCGGTGAGCTCCGCCCGCGCCTCCCGCCCGGCCAGCTCCAGCGCGTCGGCCGCGGCGGCGGCGACCCGCTCCTCGTCGACGGCGGTGGACACCTGCCGCTCCTGCTGCCCGGCCTGCCGCCGCCGGTCGCGCAGCTCCTGCAGCGCCTGCTGGACGGCGCCGACGCGGGCGCGCAGCTCACCCTGCAGATAGCCGCGGTAGCCGGTCATGAGGTCGGCGAGCGCGCCGTGGGTGCGTTCGAGCCGGCCGAGGTCCTCGCGGACGGTCTCCAGGTCGTCGAGGTTGTGCGCGACCGAGTCGAGCACGTCGTCGTCCAGCGGCGGCAGCGCCTCGCCGAGCTCGGTCGCGAGCTGACCGGCCTCGATCCGGTCCCCGATCGTCGGCCTGCGCAGCCGGTACAGCAGGTGCACGAGATTCTGGTAGCGGCCGGCGTCGTTGACGCCGAAGAGTTCCCGCCCGACGCGCGCCCGGTAGTCGCGCGCGCCGGCGATGACGGCGCCGTCGCCGAGCCGCTCCCGCAACCGCTCCAACGGCAACGGCTGCCCGTCGACGACGAGCGCGACGTCGACCCCGACGCGCAGTGGCGTGATGAAGTACTGCAGCCGCGCCTCGCCCGTCGCGGACGACCAGCGCACGACCGCGCCGAGCGTCAGGTGCCGCTCGCTGCCGTCCTCCGCCTGCCGCCGCAGCTCCAGCCACAGGAACCCCTGCCGGTTGACGCCGGTGGCGCCCTCGCCCATCAGCCAGCGGAACGTGGTCTTGCCGGCCCCGGTCGCGTCGAGCCGCTTCACGTCCCCGTCGAGCAGGAACGGCAACAGCATCTCGAGCGCCTTCGACTTCCCAGCGCCGTTCTTGCCGCGCAGCAGCAGCCGGCCGTCCTCGAACTGGAAGATCTGCTCGCCGTACTGCCAGACGTTGCAGATGCCTGCCCGGTGCAGCTGAAACCGCGTCACCGCTGCCCCTCGCTCTCGAGCACCGCGTAGCGGGCCGCCGCCGCGAGCAGCACCAGTGTGCCGTCGGGTGCGTCGCCGCGGGCGTTGCGGGCGTCGACCGCGCGTCCGGCGGCGACGTCCTCGTCGGATTCGCCGTCGGCGACCGTCGCCCCCGCGCGGCCCAGCAGCCCGAGCTGCGTCAACAGGTCGACGACGGCGTCGCTCAGTGCGGTGGGGTTTCCCGTGTACGACCCGGCCCACCGCCTCGAGTGCCGCTCGATCAGCCCCGCGAGGATCCGCTCGACGAGCCCGTCCGGCACTGGGACGCCCACCGCCAGCGGCCCGCCCCGCGACACGGCGGGCGCGAGCTCGCGGACCAGCGCCTCGACGGTCAGCAGCGCGGCCTGCGCGACGGTGCCCGTTCCGGGGAAGTCCACATCGGACAGTTCATCGTCGGGATCGAGGAGCGCGGCCCCCTCGGCGCGCAGCTCGGCGTGCAGGCCCGTGTAGTCGGCGAACGCACGCTCGTCGCGGCGCTGCTCCTTGCGCAGCCAGACCCGCTCCTTCGCGGTGAGGTCGTCCACGTACACGACCGGGCACTCGACGAGCCGCCTGCGCACGGCGTGCCGGGCACCCCCGGGCCCTGCCGCGGCCGCGGCCGCGATGAACTCCTCCGCGCTGCCGGCCCTCCCGATCGGCGCGGCGAGCAGGTGCGTCACCAGGTCACGGTCCACGGTGAGCAGCGCCTCCTCCTGATCACCGTCGACGGTCCCCTGCTCTTCCACCAGCACCCGCCACCGTACGAGCTGCCGCAGCGCCGTCGTCAACGCCCGTCGCTCCACCGGCCGGTCCACGTCCCCGAGGTCGATCCCGGCCTCGACGGCGGCGCTGCGCACGTCTGCCACGAGCTGCGACAGCAGCAGCTGCTCGGGCCCGGTGAGCAGTACCGCCGCGGTCAGTGTCAGGTACGCGTAGGACCGCGGGGTGAACGGCCCAGTCGGCCGTAACAGTGGCCGCCCCTGCCCAACCGGCAGGCCCGTCTTGAACAGCCGGGCGAAGCCGGCCTCGACGACCAGCCGGTATCCGAGAAACTGCCCGAACCAGCTCTTGAGCCAGTCCGCGTGCCGCCGCACCAGCGGAAACTCGTCGTGCGTGGGGTGCAGCAGCGGCTGCCCGAGCAGCGCCCGGACGGCCCGCCGCCGCTCCTCGGCGAGGGCGATGTCGTGCTCGTGCTGATCAGCCATGCCCGCTCCCCGTCCGCTCGGGGTTCGTCCGCTCGGGGTTCGTCCGCTCGGGCTCGCGACCGACGAAGTCGGGCTCGGAGTTCGTCCGCTCGGGCTCGTGACCGGCCATGCCGGGCTCGCGACCGGCCAGATCCGGCTCGCGACCGGCCATGTCGGGCTCGTGGCCCGCGATCAGGATCGCCAGGTCCTCAGCGGTGAAGTCGCCGCCGGCGGAGCGCAGGGTCAGCGCGTGACCCGGCTTGGTGGTGAGCTCGCAGCGCAGCCCCAGGTCGATCGACACGGTGACCGCCGTCCCCGCCGCGGGGTCGCCGGCGCCGAGGGCCTGTGCCATGAGCTCCAGCAGCAGCTGCATCGCCGGCCCGGACAGCCGCACCGCGGACAGGTCGGCCGCCGCGGACAGCAGCTCGGCCGCGGCCCGGACCCGTGCGTCCTGCGCGGCGGCCGCCTGCTCGACCAGCAGCCGCTGCTGCGCGCTGCGGTCCACGATCCCGCCAGGCCGACCGCGCGCCGCCCGCTCGCCGCGTTCGCGCAGCGCCACCGGCACCGTGACCGCCGGCCGCGACCACCAGCTGTCGGTGGCCGGCACGACCGCCTCCGCGTCGGCGGCCAGTCCGAGGTGCCTGCTGCCGTACAGGCCGAACGCCGCGGTGAACAGGTCGGCGGCGATGCCCGCGTCGGCCGCGTCGAACCAGGCCGCCAGCCGCAGCAGGTCGCGGCGCCGCGAGGTGGCCTGCCCAGACGAGCGGATCATCCGTTTCGCGTTGGCCAGCAGCGACTGCAGCGCCCGCAGGGTCGCGTCGCGCAGCTGGTTGACCTCGCTGCGCCGCCCGCCGGTGTCCTCGAACCAGGCCCGCAGCGCCACCCAGTCGTCCAGCGAATGCCCGCGGGTGCGCTGCACGACGACGCCGAGGTCCTTCGCCGCCTCCGCCAGCCCGCCCTCGTCGAGCCGCTCCAGCAGCCCGTCCAGGTGCGGCCAGATCCGCCGCAGGTGGTGCTGGATCCGCGGCGACAGCAGCACCACCTCCTCGGTGATCGACTCGACGTAGTCCAGCAGCAGGTTCTTGAACCCGGCGTATTCGCTGCCGTCCAGGTCGTACCGCGCGAGCACCTGCCCCAGGTAGGCGTAGAAGTCGCGGACCGAGTCACGGAACTGCCAGAACTGCGCGAACACCGCCGCGACCGTGTCCCGCGCCCGCACCATGTCGGCGCCACCGGGATCTTCGAGCAGCTCGCTCAGCGCCGCGAGCCCGGTCGCCACCAGGCCGAGCAGCTCCCTGCTGATCTCCCGCGCCGTCTCGGCGCTGGCGAGGACCTCGTCGACCTGCCGCTGCACCCGCTCCCCCAGCGGCGACAGCTGATACCGAGACCGGGTCCGCTGATACTCCTCGATGCTCTTCACCCGCACCGAGTGCGAGCTGGGCAGCAGGTTCCCCCACGCGACCAGCTGGTTGAGCCGGCTGACCGCCGTGTCCAGCGGCAGCCCGTCGATCGCCTCGACCACCTGCTGCGCCGACAGATCGGTCATCAACGAGGCGCTGAACAGCCGCATGATCGCCAGGTAGGTGCCCCGCTCAGGCACGGTGAGGTACGTGTACGCCTCCAGCCGCTCCAGATCCTCGGGCACCCACACAGGATAGTGGCCACACAGCCGATCCAACCGACCGTTGCCGATCGATCACTCCTCGCTACCATTGATGGTGATGTACGTCCCGATCCTCAAGGCACGCAAGGGCGAGTTCAGGGCGATCGCGGAGCTGGCCGCCCCGCTCGTCCCGCTGCTCATGCCGGTCTTCGAGGTCGTCCCCACGGCGAACGGTCCGGGCAAGGACCTGTGGACGTTCAGCCTGAAGGTCGCGGACTCCGTGCCCGAAGGCCTGCTGATCGCCGTCGACACGTACCGGCTCGCAAAGCCGCTGTCGGGAATCCACAGCCCGTTGGATTACATCGCCCACGATCTCGCGGCGTTCGGCGTCCCCATGCTGCCCGTCGTGCACCTGACGGATCCCCCCGCGCAGCTGGCGGTCGCCGCCCACGCCGCCCGGCTCCACCTCGGCCGCGCACTCGTCCGCCTCACCGGCGACCCACCCGAGGGGCCGATCCTCAATGCCGGCCTCCCGCCGGAGCAGTGCGACCTGTTGCTCGACATGGCGTCGGTACTGTCGGACCGCGACCTCACCCGCACCGAGCCCCTCGTGCGGAAGTACCTCGCCTGGGCCCACCGAAGACCATGGCGCTCGATCACGGTCGCCGCCGGCGCCATGCCGGCCATCCTGCCCCGCCACACCCCGGCGGAGCTCCCCCGCTGGGACCTGGCGCTGTGGCACCGCATCGAGGACCCCGACGTCCAGTACGGCGACTACGGCATCGCCCACCCGCAGACCACCAGCCCACGCTGGCGCCCGAGCCCGAACCTCCGGTACACCAGCGACACCACCTGGCAGATCTACCGCTCCCCCGGCACCGACACGCACCACATGTGCCGCGAGGTCGTCTCCTCAGGCACCTGGCCCGGCCCCGGCTTCTCCTGGGGCGACGCCGAGATCGCCACCCGCGCCGCCGGCCAGGCCGGCCCCGGCAACGCCGCCAACTGGCGCGCCTGGGGCACGTCCCACCACCTCGCCCACGTCGTCCACCAACTCACCCGGCGGTAGTCACCGGTGCCGCCGGTGGAAAGGGAACCGCCCGGCGCCCTGTGGATCGGGGTGCCGGGCGGTGTCGGTGCTGTGTGGGCTAGGCCGAGATGTCGATGAAGGAGGCCCAGCTGTTGTTGTACTCCGCGAAGTTCGCGTGGTTGTCCGCGGAGCGGGTGTAGACCTGCGTCGCGCGGTTGGACACGTTGAACAGCACCGACGGCGCGGAGACCGCGGCGCCGCCGATGTTGTTCCAGCCGGACCAGCCCTTGTAGTAGTACACGTACTGGGTCTGGCCGCCGGCGGTCGCGGCGTACGCCTCGGTGGTGCCGTAGCGCGGGTTGTAGATCACGCCCGGGTCACTGGCGAGGCTGCCCTTGAGGTCGATCCAGTCCGCCCAGCCGTTGTAGTAGTACCGGTAGGCGAGCGTGTTGGTCGACGTGCGGGTGTAGACCTCGGTGGTGCCGTAGGTCGGGTTGTAGATGACGCCCGGGTTCCCGGAGATGTTGCCGTCGAGGCTGACCCAGTCGGACCAGCCGTTGTAGTAGTACCGGTACTTCAGCTTGTTGTCCGTGGTGCGGACGTACGCCTCAGTGGTGCCGTACTTCGGGTTGTAGAGCAGCGCCGGGTCGCTGGCGATCGAGCCGCCGAGGTCGGACCACCCGGACCAGCCGTTGGCGTAGTACTTGTACTTCAGCGTCCCGTCAGAGAACCGGGCGTAGATCTCGGTCGTGCCATACTGCGGGTTGTACAGGATGGACGGGTTACCCGCCAGGTCACCGCCGAGGTCGTTCCACCCGGACCAGCCGCTGGAGTAGTAACGGTAGGCGAGGTGGTTGTTCGACAGACGCGCGTACACCTCGGTGGTGCCGAACTTCGGGTTGAACAGCACAGCCGGGTCACCCTGCGTGTTCCCACCCAGGTCAGACCAGTCCGACCACTCAGTACCCGCCCGGTACGCGTACACAATCTTGTTGTCCGTCGTCCGGCCGTACACCTCGGTCGTGCCGAAACGCTGGTTGTTGATGCCAGCGGGCTTCGACGCGATCCTCGGCGGGTCGTTCTGACGGATGTACAGCAACCGGTTCGCCGTGCTGCTCGCCGCGTACGGCCGGTACGTCGCCTCCATCTTCAAGGCGCCGACCGTGGCGCTCTGGATGAGCGCCTGACGCACCTGCGACGGGGTGTAGTCCGGGTGTGCCTGCAGGATCAGCGCGGCCGCGCCGGCGACGTGCGGAGACGCCATCGACGTGCCGTCCAGCTCAGCGGTGCCGTACGGCCAGCCGATCATTGCCGACGTGATGTGGGTGCCGGGGGCGAAGATGTCCACGCACGGCCCGTAGTTCGACCAGCCGGCCGGAAATTCCACGCCGCCGTAGGCCCACTGGTCCAAAGCACCGACGGTCAACGCCTCGGGGACCCGGGCCGGTGACTGGTCGCAGGCATTGAGCGGCTTTGGGTTGTACGGGTCGCCGTCGCCGTTACCGGCAGCGATCGAGTAGGTGAGCCCGGACGCGATCGACTTGCGGACGGCCTCGTCCTCCACCGGGATGACGGTCGAGCCACCGAGGCTCATGTTGACCACGGCCGGCTTGACCGCGTTCGCCGTGACCCATTCGATGCCGGCGACGACCTCAGTGACATAGCCCTCGCCGTTGCAGTCCAGCACGCGGACCCCGACGATCTTCACCTGCTTGGCCACACCGTACGTGGTGCCGCCGAGCGTCCCGGCCACGTGCGTGCCGTGCCCGTCACAGTCGGAGACGTTCTCCGGCAGGTTGTGTTCGGGCGTGTTCCGCTTGTACTCGTCTTCGGTCGGGCGGAGCGCCCGGTCGACGAAGTTCCTGCCCCACGAAGCCCGGCCGCCGAACTCGCTGTGCTCCTTGTACAGACCCGTGTCGATCACGTACGCCGTCACCGACGACGCCGTGTTCGGAGAGGTGTACTGGTAGTCCGGCATCATGATGCGGCTGTCGATCCGGTCCAGGTTCCAGACCGGATTGCTCTGCGTGTCCGACTTGCGCAGCAGGACATCGCGCGAGACGGACGCCACCGACTGGTCTGCCGCCAGACGCGCGGCCTGCTCCTCGGAGAGACCGCTGACCGCGAAGCCCTTCAGCACGACGCTGTACTCGCTGGTGACCTTACCGCCGTGGCGGGTTGTCAGCGCCTTCGCCGAACTGGTGACGCCGGTCTTCGCCTGCGTCGTGTTCATGCCGCTGAACGCGGTGCTCTTCAGCTGAACGATGTAGCTGCCCGGCAGAGCCTGGCTCTCGTTGCCGAAAACCTCGCCCACCGGTGGATTGACCACCTCCGCCGACGCCGGCGTGCCCGACACGAGCACCACACCCGCGGCGGCGAGCGTCGAGACGCCCACCATCGCCCAGCGCCGCGGCCGGCTTACGAGCCGTCCATACGCAGCCCTTTCCTTGCTCTTCGTGCTGATGGTTGTTCCTCCCCATGAGGATCACCCCGGCGGACATCGACGGTTCACGCCAGAAGGGTGATCGGAATAGGGAGAGGTTAAGTGGGTGGCCCCGTTCCCGGCCAGCCTGATCAGGTGTTCATGCCGTGAAGATCAACCGAAGGGACGAGCCCAGTGTCACCAGTCGCGATGGGTTCGATCCTTGCCGGATGTTTCGCCGGACACCCGCCAGACGGACTCGGCGCTATGTGGCCGAGTCCCTTCGGAACCGCGAGGAGCCGTCTCGCGTCCAAGAGCGCATGACGCGTGTGGGAGCCGTGCTGGCGGTAGTCCTTCTGTCGGCCGTCGGGCTGGCCGGGTGCGCCCGCGAGAATGCGGCGGGTGGCGGCGGGCCGTGGGGGCGGACGTTCCTGTCGCAGTCGACGAGCCGCCCACTGGTCCCCGGCACCCAGATCGAGCTGCGGTTCAGCGACGGCAAGGTCGGTTTCCGGGCAGGCTGCAACTCCATCAGCGGCGCTGCGCGGATCGACGGCGGACGGCTGGTCGTCAGCGAGGTCGCGAGCACGGCCATGGGGTGCGAACCGCAGCGGGCCGAGCAGGACACCTGGCTCGCGACGTTCCTGCAGGCGGGACCGGAGCTTCGTCTTGAGGGCACGAGCCTGGTGCTGGAGGGCGGCGGCACCACGATCAGCTTCGTCGAGCGCGCGGTGGCCGTGCCTGACGCGCAGCTCGCCGGGCCCGAGTGGACCGTCGACACGCTGGTCGACGGGCAGACTTCCGGCTCGGTGCCGGCCGGTGTGCGCGCGTACCTGACCTTCACGATCGACGGGAAGGTCACCGGCTCCGGCGGCTGCAACAGCCTCACCGGCACGTACACGGTCGACACCGAGACGATCACGTTCACCGCCATGGGTTCGACCCGCAAGGCGTGCAGCGAGGCAGGCATCGTTGAGAGCAAGGTGCTGCACGTCCTGCAGGGCACGGTGCAGTTCCGCATCGAAGCCGGTCACCTGACGCTGACCGCCGCCGACGGCACCGGCCTGCGCCTCACCGCCGGACGCGCGACGCCGTCACCCTCATGATGACGTCAGTTGGGCGAGTCGCTGGTTGATGGTGTCGAGGTCGAATGGCGTGGTGTCCGGGCCGTCGTCCTCGTTCCAGTCCTCGACCGGTGCGTCGCCGGCGCCGGTCGTACACGTGATGGGACCCGGATCCGTTGGCACGGTGACGCGGTCGACGGTGATCGTGTGCTCCCACCAGTCGCCGAGGTCGTAGACGTACGTCATCCTGGCGCCGCGGCCGGGCAGGAGCTTCGACAGGCGGGCCGCTGACTCGTCCTCCGACTCCTCCAGGTCGAAGTACACGTCGCTGTACCGCTGGCCGCCGGCTTCGAACAGGTGAAGGTGCTCGTCGTCCCAGTCGAACGCGACCTGGATCGCGGCGTGGAGCACCTCCAGGGTCGTCGGGCCCGGCAGGCGCAGGCGGCGCCATACCGTGCGGCTGAGGGCGACCTTCAGCTCGTACACCGGAATCTCCGGACGACCGGATGCCTGCAGCAGGTCGAGGAGGTGGGCCCGGTCGGGGTGGTCGCTGGCCTCGACGGCCGCCGTGCCGCCGCACTCCTCGACCAGGTGGTAGCGCTCCTCCAGGTCATCCTCGGCGAGCGCGCACTCGACGGTGAGCCAGCGGCGGTCCGCCTCGGACGGTTCCTTGTCGGACAAGGTCGTCCGGGCGTGCACCGCGAGCATCGGGTGCGACGAGGCCCGGCGCAGGAAGGGCCGCGCGGGCTCACCGATCGCGGCGATGACGCCGAACGCTTCGAGGCGGTCGGCGGCACCACCGGCCTCGGCGACGGCGAGCAGCTCGGCGACGGTCGCGGCGAGGTCCCTGCCGTCGAGCCAGCGCCAGGTGGTGCGCCAGGCGTCGGTGTCGGGCAGGCCCCGCAGTCTGGTGAGCAGCTCGGTGGCCGTCAGGTCGGGCGTCACGGGTGGCGGCACCGCGAAGCGCGCGGCCGTCTCGCGGCCCAGCTCGGTGAGGCGGCCTTCCTGGTCGACCGCGCCGAACTCCGCGAGCAGCGTGAGCGCTCCCGCGACCGGCAGCACGCCGCGCCGGAACGCCCGGTACACCGCCTGGAACTCCCGCGGCGACCGGTCCTCGAGCCGCTCGTCGACGCGGTCGTCGAGGTTGTCGAGCGTGGCGCCGTCGACCAGGGCGGCCAGCACCTCGGCGCACGCGATGAGGGCGCCCTCGTGCCGCGGGTCGTCGGACTCCACCGCCAGGACGGCGAGCAGCGCGTCCCACCACGCGTCGGCCGGGTCACGGCCGGGGCCGTCGACCAGCGTCGCTCTGTTGCCGTCGATGCTGATGTACCCGGCAGCGACCGCCGCGATCCACGGCCGGTGCAGGCCTTCCATGTCGGCGGCGGACCTGACCCGCGTGGGCACCTCGACGCCTACGACGGCCGCGGCCGCCGGGATGTCGGCCGGCCGCGGCACACCCTTGGCCGTGACGGGCCGGCCACCCGGTCCGACCCACTCCGCGAGCTTCCGGGCACGGACCATGATGTCGAGCATGGTGAGGTTCTACCAGCCGTGGATCTCCGGCTCGTACCCGCCGGACGGCTGGTTGCCGGTCAGGTCCGCGAAGGCGCGCTGCGCGACGACCTTGCCCTGCGCGTCGAGGGCGCGGACGGTCAGCTGGAGCGGGCCGGGCAGCTCGATCCGGCCGATGCCGTTGCTCAGCGGTACAGTCGCCAGAACCTCCTCACCCTTGACCAGGTCGACCCGGACGGCTTGCGGTGGCGCGACGATCTGCAGGGTGTCCGGCGCCGTGTCGTCGAAGTGGGGCATGCGCATGGCGATCACGGTGTGCTCGGGGTTGCCGGCGATGCCCGCGCCGGTGGGGTGGTTGCGACTGTTGGGTTCCGGGCTCGTGTCGGTCGCGATGGTGATGTACGGCCCGCCGCCCTGCTCGGTCACCGCCATCACGGTGGCGATCTGCCCGACGCCATCGGGCACCACGAATTCGTCGCTCCACAGGACCACGTACTGGACGTCAGGGCCGACGAGCCCGGTGCTGTACGCGAGCGCGTCCGCCGCCACCTGCGCCGCTCTCGGAGCGGGCTTGCCGCGGCCGTACAGCGGGCTCGGGTCGATCCGCTCCGGGCGGACGGTGCCGGGCGGCGCGAGGATCCCCTCGTAGAACACGGCGTCGCCCTTGCTCATGCGGACCCGCAGCCCACGCGGCAACGTGCTGGTGTCGCGGACGACGTACCCGGCCGGCTCCGGCCCCCACGTGCGTTGGATTGTTCCGTCGTCCATGTACCGCGGCCCGTCCGAAACCGACACTTCGTAGTCCGCAGGCCCGAACAGCAGCGCGTAGCCCTGGTTCTTGTCGTTGCGCCAATCGTCGCGGACGACCGGATCCTCCACGTCGGACCAGCCGGTGAGCTCCAGCTTCTTCGCCGCGGTCATGGCCGGCCCGGTGAGGTGGACCATCCGCGGCATGGCGGTGACCCCGGCGACCAGCACCAGCCTCCGGTTCCCGGGCAGATCCCCGGCGAAGAGCACCCGCAACCGCGCACGATCCCCCGGCAATCCAACGGCCGATGGATTGTCGACGACCCGGTCCAGCACCGCGTCGACGAACGCGGCGTCATCCTTGAGGGATCCACGCGTCGGCGCTTCGAGCAGCGGCAACACCCTGCTCGACGGCTCCCCGTCGAGCCTTCCGGGCCCTCCTTCGGGCCTTGGATGGCTGCCGGACGGCAGCACGAACGCGACCACCCCGACGAGCACCGCCACCATCGTCCCCATCGCCACGGCGGTCTTACGCACCCGCTTGCGCCGCCGCGCCACCCTGATGGCGGTGTCGGTGACGTCGTACAGCTTGGCCTGCTCGGCGACGTCGCCAAGCACCTCCACGAGCCGCGTCACGACCACACCTCCATCGCGTCTTCCAACTCCGGCGCCAGCACCCGCAACCGCCCCAGCGCATGACTGGTCTGACTCTTCACCGTCCCCACCGACGTCCCCATGACCTGCGCCGTCTCCACTTCGGACAGATCCTCGAAGAACCGCAGCACCACAACGGCCCGCTGCCGCTTGGTCAGCTTCGCGAGCGCCTGCTCCAGCACGACCCGCAGCTCCGCCCGCCCGGTCTCGTCGCCGACGGCCGCCTTCTCCGGGACGCTGGCCGTCGTGTGCTCGAGGAAGCGGCGCCTTCGCCACGAGCGGACGTGCTCGTGATAGAGGATCTTCCGCACGTACGCCTCGGGATCCCCGACCCTGGAAACCTTGGACCAGTGCGTGGCCGTCTTGATCAGCGCCGCCTGGATCAGGTCCTCAGCCTGGGCATGCCCGCCGGCAAGCAGGTAGGCAGCGCGGGACAGCCGAGGCAGCCGCGCCCGCACGAACTCCCGGAATCCTTCTTCGTCCTCCACGCGGCTCCTCCCAGGACCTGTCTATTGGAGTACATGCCTCCACAGCGCGGTCAGGTTGGAACCTGCGGGCATCAGCTCCGTTCGAACGCGGTGCGATCGACGCGATAGTTGACCTTGCCACCGAACTCCTCGAAGCCGAGATCGCGGTAGAACGCCCGCGCGCCGTCGTTGTCCCGGTCTGTCATCCACTCCACCCGGCTACATTCCTGGCGGTTTGCCGCAACGGCCTGTACTTCCTGCATGAGGCGCGTTCCGGTGCCGAGCCGGCGCCCTTCCGGCCGGACGTACAGCTCTTTGAGGAACAGTGAGTAGGTCGACCCAGCCGCCGGCCACAGGAATGAATACGCCGCCAGCCCCACCACCTCGCCGCCGGCGAGCGCAAGCATGCAGCAAGCGAGTGGCGGTGTACCGAACAGCGCCACCTTCACCTGCACCAGGCGCTCCTCGAACGGCTGGATCGTCGTTGCGCCGTAGTACCGCTCGATCTCCTCGATCATCGTGGCGACGGCCTCGGCGTCGCTCGGCTCGGCATGGCGGACGACGAGTTGCTGCACTGCAATGCTCCTTTTATGCCGGAAGTGTGGCCTGGATGTGCCGGATGAGGTACGTGAGGTCCTGGCAGAAGACTGACGGATTGCGGTAGCCGCGAGCGGCGCTGTGCCGGTGCGGCAGGTATCCGCCACCACAGACGTGAACCAGCGGACACCGCCGGCACTCGCCGGCGAGTGCGGAGGCGCCGGTCAGCCGCCGCTGGATCGCCGGATGCCGGACGGCCTGGTCGAAGGTGTGGTCAAAGACGTCAAGGCCCAGGACGGCGGCCCCTTGCTGCACCGACTTCAGGGTGTCGACGTCCTCGATCGAGCCATCGGACTCGACCACGACGATGCCGGCCGGCGCGAGGCCGAGCGACTCGACGGACCCGTGGGCGCCGAGGCTGAGTGCCACGATGTCTTCGAGCATCCGTACCGAGTGTGTGTACGTGTCGGCGCCGATCCATGCGTCGTAAACGCGACTCATCCACCGGCCGTACTCCGGTTCGTCAGGTGCCGTGCGGTGCGGCGGAGTGTCGTGCGTGGCGTGTGGCAGGTTGAAGTCGATGATCGGCGGTCCGAGTGCCGCGAGGTAGTCGTGCACCTCGACCGGGTCGTCGTGCAAATCGACCACGGCCAGGATGCCGGCGAACAGACCGGGCCGGCTACGCAGCAGCTCGATCCCGCGGATGACGGCGTCCGTGGATGCTCTTCCTCGGTGGTTGAGCCGATGCCGGTCATTTGCCGTGGGCGGCCCGTCGAGACTCACGCCGATCCGCACGTCGAACTGCTCGAACAGGTCGAGCCAGCCCGCATTGATCAGGATGCCATTGGTTTGCAGTTCAAAGCCGACGGCGGCGCCGACACCATCACACACGACCTGGAGAACGTCGGCGAGATGGCGCGGACCGGCCAAGAGCGGCTCGCCGCCGTGCAGGACGATGTCGACGCGCTCCAGCCGGTGCGCGTCGACATGCTCAGCAATACGCTTCGCCGCTGCGCGGGCCACGTCGACGCTCATCCGCACCGGAATTGTGCGCCACGACTGGTCAGGGCCGTTGAAGACGTAGCAATAGTCGCAGTTGATGTTGCAGCGGTTGACCACCTTCAGGACAAAGGTCCGCAACGGTGGCGCGCCGGATTCATCCACCGTGTCGCCAATGATGCTCGGGAATCGAGGCCGTGTGGGCGGCACGCACCGCCGCAGCGCTCGATCGTTCCGCGGCCACGCGGGCCCGGGCGCGCTCAATGATCCGCGAGAGTACCGGGCCCAGTGTTGCGGTCGAGTCGGTCGTTGTCTGCATCGCGTAACTCCTCTCATCACCTGGAGTGACGATATCGAGACACATCGAGATCACGCACGCCGATTTCTTCTGTCGGGTGCCGCGATGCCGAGCCGGTCGTAGATGGCCTGCGCGCCTCGCTCGAAATCCGCCGCTTCCGTCGGCTCGCCGAGTATGCGTTCACAGCGCCCGAGACCGTCGAGCGCCCGCGCCTCCTCCAGTGGTATGGCCAGTTCACGTGCCGACGACAACGCGGCCCGGTGCTGCGCCTGCGCGAGCGCCGGCTCCCCGGCGTCGAGGTGGAGCACACCGAGGTGGTTGAGCACCTCGAGCCGTCCCGGTCGGTCCCCGAGCGCGGCATACAGCTCCGCCGCGCGTTCCAACGACCTCTTCGCGCCGACCAGGTCGCCGGCCAGGCATTGCAGAACACCCAGCTCCGCCGTTGCGGCGGCCTGACCGCCCCGGCTCTCCAGCTCCGTGTAGATCGTGGCCGCCCGTCGCATCGCATCCTCCGCTGCGGGCCGCTCGTTCCGAATCCGGTACACCACACCAAGGTGCCGGATGGCGTTCGCCTGCCCGAACCTGTCACCCAGCTCGGAGTACTTGCGCAGTGCGTCCTCATGCGCAGCGACCGCACCGTCGAGGTCACCGAGCAGCCGCCGGACCACACCCGATTCGTTGAGCGCGTAAGCCTGGTGTACCGGGTCGCCGATCTCGATGTAGATCGCCAGGGCCTCGCGGGCGTTGCGTTCGGACTCGGCGTAGCTGCCGGCCAGGCAGCGGACCATGCCGAGATCACGCAGTGCGTTCGCCTCACCGTAACGGTCGCCGACCCGCCGGCAGAGCTGCAGCGCTTCCGTCGAAGCGTCGGCGGACAGCCTCAGGTCACCGGTCATGCGTCGCACCATGCCGAGATCAGCGAGGGCGTTCGCCTGGCCGAGCAGGTCCCCGGTCTCTCGGCAGATCTGTAGCGCTTCCGTCTGGGCTCGAGCTGCAGCGTCGTACGCTGCGGTCAGATAGTGCACAATGCCGAGCTGGTTGAGCACCGACGCCTGACCATGCCGATCACCGAGGACGCGATAGATCGCGAGCGACTCTTCCAGCGCTTCGGATGCCGTCCGGTACCGGGCCATGAGACGGGACACGAGACCGAGGTTCGCCAGGGCTCCGGCTTCGGCCTGTCGGTCTGCGGCATGACGCGCTGCCGAGATCGCGGCTCGATGCAGGTCGGCCGCCTGATCCCAGGGTCCGGCATGGCGCAGGTACGGCGCCAGCGCGGCCGCGAGTCCCACGACCAGGGCATGCCGTTGACGGCGCACACACTCTTCCACGCAGGCGAGGACGTTCGCGCGCTCCGCCTCGAGCCACGCCGACGCCGTGGCCAGCGAGCCGAACCGGCTCGTGGTGCCTGTGGCGCCGCGGCTGATGTAGATGTTCGCCGCGTCGATGGTCTGCAGGTAGTGCCCTGCGAGGCGTTCGATCGACATCGTCCCGTCCTGCCCGTCGTCCTGCCCGAGGCCACGTCCATAGTCCCTGACCAGGTCATGGAATCGGTACCGTCCGGGCGCTGTCTCATCCAGGAGATGGTCCCCGTACAACGCCTCCAGCTCGGATTGCGCGAGCGGCACCGATATTCCGCCGAGTGCCGCTGCGGCGTCCTCGTCGATGTCAAGCCCGGGAAAGTTGCTGAGCCGCCGGAAGAACTGCTGCCGTTCGGGCGATAGATCGTCGTACGACAGGTCGAACGCTGCCGCGACGGCGCGCTCACCGGCCTGCATCTCCGCAAGCCGGTGCTGCGCGGCAAGAACGCGGTCCTTGAGATCGTCGACGGTCCAGGACCGGTGGTGATGCAATCTCGCGGCCAGCAGCGAGATCGCCAACGGAAGGTAGCCGCACATGGCGACGAGTTCGCCGACCGCTCCGGACCCAAGCGGGCCGCGACCGGCCAGGCGGGTGAACAGCGCCGCAGCGTCTGCGGCCGGCAGCGCGCCCATCGGTAGGCTGGTCGCGTCCGGTGCGGCAAGGCGCCTGCGACTGGTCATGAGCACGAAGGTGCCGTCCGTTCCCGGCAGCAGATGCTCGACCTGCGCGTACGTGGCAGCGTTGTCGAGGATCAGCAGTATCCTCCGGCCTGCTACCCGCGAGCGCCACAACGCGGCGCGGGCCTCGGTCACCGCCCACTGGTCATCGCCGTTGGGGACCTTCTGGGGCTTGACGCCGTCTGCGAGCAGCAGAGACGCGAGCGCCTCGCCAGACCTGACGGGATCCCGCCCAGGCGTGTGCCCATTCAGATTCAGGAAGAGATGGCCGTCCGGAAAGTTCGGCGCAAGGAGATGGCCGACATGGATAGCGAAGGCGGTCTTACCGACACCCGGCATCCCATCGATGGCGCGGACCCGCACGCCTGGCTCGGACGACGCTGCGTCGCTCAAGATCTGTTCGATCTCGTTCTGGCGGTTGGTGAAGCCTACGACGTCACGCGGCAGAGTCCGCAGGACGGCGACCGAACCGACGGGCGGCAGGGGTGCGTCGTCACCCGTCGAACCGCCGGCGCGCTCCGACTCGGTCACCGCAGCCACCAACGCGGCAAGGATGACCGCGATCACGGCGAACACCGCGAACGACTGCCACGGGTACCGCTGAAGCAGTGCAAGCCAGCCGGGCCACTGTTGCTGCTCGGAGGCGGCGTTGGTCACCAATCCGATCATCAGTGTTACCGCTGCCACGCTAGCAGCAACCAGTGCCGCCACGACTACTTGGCGCAACCTCACGATCAGCACCGTAGAACATATTGACGAGGAGCACTACAACGAATGCATTCACTGCCTATCTGCATCGGGTGGCCGGCCCCACGGCCTGTTGATGCGTTCGGAACCCGGTCGGGAACCCAACCGGTGGGGGCCCAATGATCCCGGTTGGTCAACGGTTGGTTCGCCGATGCCGTTCACGGCGCACGAAAGAACCCAACCGGAGACCATGTCCAGACGGGCCGGCGTTCCAGCGCCTTGCGGCAGCTGTTCGTCGGGATGTCCCGCGCCCGCGACTCCCTCTGGCTGGGCCCCGTCGCGCCGTAGTGCAGCTGTACGACGCGCTCAGGTACCTCCTCTCCGGGTACCTCGCTGCGAGGTGTAGGCCAGGCCGTCTACATGTACATGGTCTGCGGTTGGGCTGATTGATGCGCTCTGATCCGCCCGCGAATCCAACCGCTACCCAACAGGCCATGAGGTCGCTCGGCCGGTTGACCAACGGTTGACTGCCGCTTGGTCAACTTCGCGAGCGCCTGCTCCAGCACCATCCGCAGCTCCGCCCGGCCGGTGTCGTCGCCACTGGCCGCCTTCTCGGGAACGCTCGCGGTCGGGTGCTCGAGGAAGCGCCGCCGACGCCAGGTGCGGATGTGCTCGTGATAGAGGATCTTCCGCACGTACGCCTCGGGATCGCCCGCCCTGACGACCTTCGACCAGTATGCGGCCGTCTTGATGAGGGCCGCCTGGATCAGGTCTTCGGCCTGGGCATGGTTCCCGGCGAGCAGATAGGCAGCCCGGGACAGCCTGGGCAGCCGCGCCCGCACGAAGTCCCGGAACCCCGCTTCATCCTCCACACCTGAAGTACATGCCTCCACCGCCCGGTCAGGTTGGAGCCGCGACGCAGATCATCGGAATTCGTCCAGCGCGTTGATGAGGCTGGGTCGGCGCCGGTACCGGTCGCGGAAGTCGGTCAGGTACGCGGCGAACCGATCCTGCTGGCCTGCTGCCCGGCACGCCTCTTGCAGCGCCGTGATCAGTTGTGCCGCCCGCCGGTACCGGTGCTTGTCGCCGCTGTCGTTCACCTGCAGCTCGACGAGGCGCGCATAGGGCTCGATCACGCCGGCAGGATCGGTCAGCGTCCGGTGCTCGATCAGGGTGAGCCAACGCTGCCGGCTGATCTGGTCCGGATCGGCCCGGGCGGCCGTCCACGCCTCGTCGTGCGCGCCGGTCGCGGTCAGGACGTCGACCAGCTCGGGCAGGTAGGCGGGCCGCTCCGCGACGTGCCGCCGCAGCCGCTCCACCGCGGCCGGCGCCGGATCGGCTGCACCGACTCTGGCCGCGGTGTGCGCCCAAGCCCGGTACGCGGCGAGCGCCGGGTGCCGCTCGAACTCGGCGGCGCGCACCGCGAGCGCCTCGCCGTCGCCGCCTCGATCAAGGAGCATGCCCACCAGTGCGTCCCGGAGCTCCTCGGTACCGGGCCAGCCGGACTTCGCCGCCAGGCCGCGCCGTGCCCAGTCGATCGCCTCGGCGGCCCGGCCGGCCGAGCGCAGGACGTCGACGATGCGCCCGTACTGCTGCGCGCTCTCCAGGTGCTCGGCCAGGACCTGGACGTACCGGTCGATGTCACCGGACACGTCGGCGAGCTGTTCCCGCAGGTCCCGGATCGCGAACCGCCCCGCCCAGGAGTCCGGTCCGGCGGTCGCGGCCCGCTCGGCGACCAGGCGCTCCACCTCCGCGATCCCCTTACCGCCCAGCGCCGGCGCGAAATCCCGCAGCAGGACGCGCGGCCACCCCGGGCCGTCGCATTCGAGCTGCACCAGCCAGGCGGCGAGCCGCTTCGGATCCGGTGGCGCCGTGGCGCAGGCCCGCGCGTACAGGTGCATGATCTGCTGCAGGTCGTCCCCGACGATGCCTGAGGAGTCGTCCATGGACGTCAGCGCGGCCGTCATCCGGTCGACGGCCTTGCGCAGGACCGGCACCACCGTCGCCCCGTCCCCGGCATCGACCAGCGCCGCGCACCGCTCAGCGAGTTCGCGGGCGGCCAGCGAGTACTGGCGCCGGCCCCGGTACGGGTCGGTGCGCCGGTCCCGGCGCAGGGCGTCGACCAGTGCGGACAGCTCGGTCAGGTCACGGTCCACAGACGTTCAACGCCGCACGCTGCCCGCCGACGCGGCGAGCGCGGCCTCGACGAACTCGGTGGGTAGGCCGGTCTCGGTGGCGTTCCAGCAAATCCAGTCCGGTAGGAGCGCCCGCACCTCGCCGGCGAGCTCGTCGTCCATCCAGTCGCCGACCATGTCCAGGACGGTCTGCACCCGGCGCGGCGAAACGGCGTGTTCCGTGCCGGGCAGCGCGGCCTCCAGCCACTCCGCCGCCAGTGCCTCGGTCGGCCCGCTCGGCGGTGGCTGCCGGCGCCGGGCGGTGTACCAGGCGGTGAACGCCTTGACCGCCGGTTCGATATCCAGATCCTCGTCCGACGAGCGGTGCGCCGGCAGGGTGAGCCGCCCGGCGAGCGAACCGATCAGGTCGTCGGCCCGGCGCTGGGACCGGTGCCAGTTGTCCATCACGGAACGCGTCTCGTGGCCGGTGACGAACAGCTCGCCCATGTCCCAGTGCGTCAGCACCCGCAGATCGGCACCGTCGTCGACCGGACAGGGTTCGGCGTCCGACGCAGCCGGCCCGACCTCGTCACGCCACGCCGCGGCGGCCTGGGCGAGGTCGTCGTGCACGCCGGCGGACCTCAACACCGGGAAGCCCGAGACGTCAAAGTCGAGCAGGTACACGGTCGGCTCGGCCGGCTTCGGGTAGCTGAAGCCGGCCATGAGCCCGACACGCGTCCCGTACACGTCGGTCATCCGCCACAGTTCACCCGTCGGAGTGATCCGGGGCATGTCCGCCAACCAGCCGTCCACTTCTTCCGGCAGGTCCGGACGCAGCTCGTCGACCACCTCGCCGATCCACTCGTTCAGTCCGGCGGGCGTGATCGACAACAGCCCGTTCAGGCAGTACCACGCCCCGCGCCACGATCCGGTCTCGCCGGCGCGGACCCGGTCGGCCAGCAACCCGACCAGTTCCTCGGTCCATGCGCCGTACCGGGTCGCGCCCAGACCCTCGGCCGCGTGCAGCTGGGCACCGATCAACCGTGCCGTCGCCTCCTCCAGCGACCGCGGATCGCTCGCGGTGACCAGCCCGCCCGTCTCCTCGGTCGTGGCGGCGAGTGCCGGGCCGAACCAGCCGGGCCGGCCGACCGGCCGGGCGAAGTCCGCGAGGAACGGCGACCGCGACTGTGGTCTCCCGCCACTGCGTGACTTCTTCTGCTTCTTCGGCTTGCGGCCACGAGACACCGGCGACATGGTCCCGGATGGTAGCCCTGAGTCCGGCGCTCTCTCCTGTCCGGGCGCGGGTCTGACCATGCCTCGGCGGGTGAATAATGGATTTCATACACGCCCACCGCAGCGACCTGTCCCGGCGAATGGCCTGAAGCTCACCCAGCCTGGAAGACCGTGTCGACGTGCCATTCCAGGAATTTGCGGTGCGGGCGGTCGGCGGTGCGGTCCGGCACGGTGATCGGCTGGCCGTGGCGTGAGTAGAACTCCTCGCCGTTGCCGAAGTCCTCGCGGAGCCTCGGGCTGACCAGCAGCCGGTGCTTCGGGTCGACGCTGAGGTAGCCGCGGTCGAACATGATGTGCACGTCGGACCGCAGCAGCAGGCCGTTGTCGAGCCGGTGCTGGCCGCCGTTCGGCAGCGGCAGGATGTGCGCCGCCTGCAGCACGGGCCGGATCTTCGCGCCGGTGATCGCGCAGCGGTGGCGGTACGCGTCGAGGACGACGCCCTTGAACGCCTGCTGGCCGAGTCGCTGCGGCTGCAGGCGCGGGTCGCCGTAGACGGGCCCGGTGCGGTGCCAGGGTTCGCTGAGGTCCAGCTCGACGGCCGGGCCGGTGAGCCGGTGGATCACGTCGCGGAAGTAGCCGGCGTACGCGTCGTCGGCCAGGTCGTAGCCCTTGCCCTGGACGATGTTCGACGCGAAGTCCGGCGGCGGCCCGGCATCCGCGTCGTCCCCGAAGAACCGCGTGTCGCGGACGAAGAGGCAGCCGATGATCGGGTCTTCGCGCGGCGAGATCGGCTGATGCCGGTACCGGCTGATGGCATCGCGCATCTGCTGGAGGCTGGCGGCGCCGTTGCCTTCGCCGAACAGCTCCCACGCCTCCGAGATCGGCAGCCGGGCGAAGCCGCTGTAGAAGCCACCGCCGACGACCCGGTTGTGTGGGGCGTGGGACTTGAAGAAGAACGGCTCGCCGACCTGCAGCGCCCGGAACGCCTTGTCACTGGCGGGCCGCCAGAAGTTGACCTCCTGCAGCTGCGGGCGCTCGGCGAGGAACCTGTACCACTGGCCGTCGGTCACGCCCACGTAAGCCCTCACGGCAAACAGTGTGCTCCATCGATGCCGCAGTGGCGTTTCGACTCGCCTCCTACATGTGCATGGCCTCCAGTTGGTCTGGTTGGTGCGTCCCGATCCGGTTGGGGAACCAACCGCCACCAACCGGTTGGCATGCCGTTGGCGGCGGTTGATCGCGGTTGGGGCTGCGCGACGCACGAAGGCACCCAACTGGAGGCCATGTCCGGGCAGGAGGGGTCGCACACGCGCGGCACCGCTGTTGCCTCGGAGGCATGGATGACACAGCTTCACCACGACCCGGTGCTCTACGCACAGTCGTTCCTCACCGACCGGGACCATCGGCTGCTCGACTGGCTGTATGACCACCAGGTCCTGAGCACGGCGCAGATCACCGCGGCGCTGTTCAACCGGCAGGACGCCGCTCAGGAGCGTCTGCTGCGGCTGCTGGAGCGGTTCCGCTCGGCCCGGCTGGCCTCGGCTGGCTGGCACCACGTCCTCGACCAGGCCGGTGTCGAGCTGGTCGCGGCGCTGCGCGGCGAGGCCGTCCCGCGGCGCGTGGACGTCACCGCGCAGCGCCGGCGCATCGCCGCCAGCGCGAACCTGCCGCACCTGCTCGGCGTGAACCAGTTCTTCGTCGATCTCATCGCGTACGCCCGGCGTCGCCCCGACGACGCCCTGCTGCGCTGGTGGTCGGAGCGGCAGTGCGCGGCCCCGCTGCGGTTCGGCTCGGTGAGCATGCACCGGGTCAGCGCCGACGGTCACGGCATCTACCAGGAAGGCGACCGCCGGGTGGCGTTCTTCCTCGAGCTCGACCGCGCCACCGAGTCCGTGCCGACGCTGGTGGAGAAGGTGCAACGGTACGAGCAGCTGGTCACCGAGGGCGGTCCCGCCTGGCCGGTGCTGTTCTCGCTGCCGGACCGCAACCGCGAGCAGCAGCTGCACCAGGCCCTCGGCCGCCAGCCGCGAGCGGTGCCGGTCGCAACGGTCGCCCGGGACCGCCTGCTGGACGGTACGGGCGTCGCCGACGCGGTCTGGCTGCCGACCGGCGCGGCGGGTGCACCGGAGCCGCCGCGCCGCCTGATCGACCTCGGCCGGCTCGGCGACCCCGCGGACGACAGCGCACTTCTGCGCCTGGACCGCCGCCCGCTCGGGCAGTAAACAGGCACTCGGCTCGCTGGCCGGTCCATGGCCGGCGAGCCGCCTGTTGGATCTTCGCTGCCCCGGGTATTGCCCCAGGCGGATGGGTAGGTGTACCCCTAGGCGGGTCAAGGCCCTGCATTTCGGCGCCAACAGGACCCAACGTCGCAGCTCAAAAGGCCTACGGGACGGCGTTCGGAAACCCGAGAATGTCTCCATAGAGAGTCATTCCCGAGGAGAGGAAGGTGCGTAGGGGCTTCCTCGACCTCAATCTCTCGGCGGCAAGACTCGCACCGCGTGACCTTCCGGGCTTGACGGTACGGACAACAGCAGCCCGGTCACCGGGCGCTCATTCCGGCATCGCACGACGCGCCCAGAAGCCCGCTCCAGCCAGAACGGGCAGAACACGCGCTTCGGTTAGTACCGTCGGCAGTTCCCGGCCGTAGGCAGCCGTACAGGCGCCACGTCACGGGTACGGTCGATCCTTCCGCCGCCGTAGCTGCGCCGTTCCCGATGCGGCTCGATCCCGTACCGCTGGCCGGCGTTCCGGGCGGCGGGTACGAGCCGGTACGGGCACGACGCGGTACCGGGGAACGAACGGTACGCGGTACGGGGCGAGGTCGGGAACGGGGAAAGGGACACAGGACGGCGCGGTACGCGGAACTGGAACGGCAGGCGGGAACGCCCGGTGCGCATCCAGGTACGAGAAGCGCATAACCGCTGGTTGTGCGGGCTCGCGAGACCGTACGGCGTTCCGCCCTCGTCCCGTACCGGCCGCCCGTACCGCTCCAAACCGCAGTTGCCCAACGCGTTGGGCAACCCGTTGTCCAACCAGCACCAACACGCCCGTACCGGCCCGCTCGTACCCGCCAACTGGTTGGACAACGTCTGGTGGCGGTCGCCGTACCCGTACCCAGTTGACGAACGGGGTTGCCCAACCTGTTGTCCAACCAGCCTGGTAGGCCCGTTCCCACCGCCGGTACCCGCCAACTCGTTGGTCAACCCGCCCGCCGTTCCCGTGCCTTGGTGGTCAACCGGGGTTGGCGAGCTTCACGTCGGCGCAGGTGACCCCGGTCCGGGACTGCCCATAGCTGGGCGTGGATCGGGCGTGCACGTGGAATGCACGGGTTCTGAATGTGGGCGGGGTCACGCTGGCGGCGCAAGCGGCAGTGTGAGTTCGACACTTCGAGGAGAATCGATTGAAACGGCTAATTCGGGCCGCGCTCGTGGGGCTGCTGGCCCTGGGGGTGGGGCTGGTGGTGCCGGGGAGTCCGGCGCAGGCGGCGTTAAACTGCGATGTACCGAAGCCGCCTCCGCGCTGTAACCCGACCGAGCCGGTCGATCCGGAGGGCGTCCTGACCAGCGCGACCCGGGTGCCGGGCGGGGTGGCGGTCGTCGGCTGGGCCACCGATCCGGGCGGCTATCTGGTCCGGGTCAGCGTCATGATCGACAACGTCATCGTCGGCACGCTGGACGCGGCTCAGACCGGGGGCTTCTCCGGCACTGTGCCGGCGCGGGCCGGCTCGAACGTGTGCGCCCTGGCGGTCACCACCAGCCCCGTCGGCGGGAGCACCCACCTCGGCTGTGTCAGCCTGGCCGTCGCGGTCGACCCGGTGGGCGGGATCGACTCGTTCGACCGGTCCGGGACCGACCTGATCCTCAAGGGCTGGGCGATCGACGGCGACACGACGGGTGCGGTGGATCTGCACCTGTACCACGACGGGGCGTTCGCCGGCACGGTTCGGGCCGACGGCCCGCTGGCCACGACGCCGGCCGGCTACCCCAACTACGGGACCGCGCACGGCTACACGGTCCGGATTCCGGAGCGGCCGGGCGACGGGGCGCACACGATCTGCGTCTACGCCATCAACGTCGGTGCGGGCAGTGTCAACACGCAGCTGGGCTGCCGGCAGTACACCGTGAAACACGACCCGTTCGGTGCACTCGACGGCGTCACTCGCACCGGCGACAAGGTGCGCGTGTGGGGGTGGTCGGTCGACCCGGACGAGCCGCGCACCCCGACCGACGTGCACTTCTACGACAGCGGCGTGTACGCCGGCTCGGTGACCGCGAACGGGAACCGCCCGGACGTGCCCGGCGAGTACGGGGCTGCGCACGGCTACGACCTGACCCTGCCGGCGCGCATGACGGCGGGCGATCACTCGTTCTGCGCGTACGCGATCAACCGCTCGTACGGCAGCAACAACACCCTGCTGGGATGCCGCACCTACAACGTGCCGGCGCCGGTCGTGGCCCCGACGATCCTGCCCTTCCAGGAGTGGGACCTGACGTCCACTTTCGTCGAGCTGGAGTGGACGGACAACTCGTCCAGCGAGACCGGGCACCGCATCGAGCGGTCGGTGGCCGGCGGGCCGTGGCAGGAGATCTGGCGGGACACGCGCAACGTCTCGCGGACGTACGCCGACCGCGCCGTCACGCCGAACACGCGGTACTGCTACCGGGTCATCGCGTTCAACGACATCAGCGAGGCGGCGGCCGAGGTCTGCGCGACCACCAGGTTCCCGGCGCTGCCCCGCCCGACCAATCTGACGATGGCCAGTCGTACCGACAACAGCATCACCATCCGGTGGACCGACAACGCCGACGGTGAGGACCACTACCTGGTCACGTGGGGCCGCTACACCGACACCACCGTGACCGGCTCCGCGACCGTGGCGGCTCGTCCGGGCACCGGCGGCGAGGTGACGTACACGATCACCGGCCTGCCGGCCCTGACCGGGTACCGGTTCTACGTATTCCCGATCAAGGCCGGCTACGACACCGGTGACGCCGTGTCGGGCACCGGGGGGACGAGCGGGGCGCCGGTGGTCAACACGTTCACCTCGTCGCTCGGGTCGGTCGAGGCGTGTGCACCGCGTTCCGTCACCCTGAACTGGACGACCACCGGCGCGATCCGGGTCGTGGTCTCGCGGAACGGCAGCGTCCTGTACGACCAGACCAGGGACCTGTTCCAGTGGTCGGACTCAACCTCGGGCGGCACCCACGACGGCAACGTGACCTACACGCTGACCGCCTACGGCCCGGACGGCCGCACGACGACGAAGACCGTCACCGTCGCCCGGACGACCAGCCTGCCGCTGTACAAGAGCATCGAGTTCAAGAACACCAGCAAGACGAACGCGATGTACCTCTACTACTACGACGCCAACGACCAGCCGTTGGGCAGCTTCGGCGAGATCGCCCCCGGCCAGACGTACAAGCTCACCTTGGAGCACTGCAAGCCCTTGCGGCTCAAGATGATCGAGAAGTACACCGGCCGAATCGCATGGCAGACCGACCCGGCGTTCATTCTCGGCTACGACGAGGGCAACGTGGGATACCAGGAGGTGTACTGACCTGAGCCGGCGGAGTCCGGCGGCGTCGCGTACCGCGGCCCTGCCGGACTCCGCCGGTCACCCGGATGGGGACGGGCTCGCGGAAGAAGGCGACACCGTCTTGCAGCGCGCGTCCCATTCCGGCACCCGTAGCAGCGACGGCGCGCTCATTCCCTCCCGGCTCGCCGTCGCCGCGAACGCGATTCCGCGCACGCAGACCATCGCCACGTTCGGGAAGTTGTCGGCGTTGCGGAAGACCTCGATGTAGTCGACGTCGGAAATCTTGTCGGGCGGGGCGCCTTCTTTGCCGCCGCGGTCGCCGAGTTGTTCCGAGCAGCCGGCCAGCGCCAGTACCAATGCCGCCGCCAGCGCCAGGCGCTTCATTTCGCGGCCGGGCAGGTCGGGTCCCATTCGGGGACGCGGACGAGGTCCGGTGCGGCGTAGGAATCCTCGCCGCGGGCACCGCTCGAGGTGGCCGCGAACGCGATCCCGCGAATGCACACGCGGGCCACATTCGGGAAGTTGTCCGCGTTGCGGTACACCTCGATGTAGTCGACGTCGGAGATCTTGTCGGGTGCGGCGCCCTCGTCGCCGCCGCGGTCGCCGAGCTGGTCCGAGCAGCCGGCCAGCGCGAACAGTACGGCCGCCATCGCAAGCATGCGTTTCATCGGATCCCCCCGTTGTGCGTATGGGGTGGAGGCCGCCGCGGCATGGCAGCGCCGGCATGCCGCGGGTACAGCCCCCGATACCGATGAAGGTAGGGACAACCGTCGAAGGAGTGGCCGTTTCGGCCGACGGGTTGACCAAGTCTTGAGCAGTCTCAGATGCCCGTACGGAACTCCATGGTGCCCTTGCGCTGGCCCTGCATGACGCGAATGGCGAGCTCAGCGTTCATGGCGAGCTGGTTGAGCAGCTGCACGACCGTGCCGAGGACCTTGATGGCCTTGGTCATCGCGGCCAGGGCCTTCTCCTCTTCGAGCAGTTTCGCGGCGGCCTTGGTGGCCCGTTCGAACGCCGGCGGGCGGGCCTTCTCCACGAGGTTCGTCAGCTTCGCCGTCAACCGCTGGATCTCGCCGTCGAGCTGCCGCTGCTTGAGCAGGCACTGCTGCACCTTCGGCGGGCAGACGAGCGCGAGGCGTTCGGCCTTGCGCGCGTCCAGGTCCGTTCTGACGGCCTTGATGTCGTCGTCGATCTCCTTGAGCCGAAGGTCTTTCTCGGCCTTCTTGGTGGTCGCGTCGAGCACGTTCTGTTCCTGGTCCGGCAGGCGTTCCTGGAGGTTTGCCTGGCGCCGTTCCATCTGCTCCTTGGTCGCGCGGTCGCCGAGTTTGTACGGGTCAGCGCCGAGCCCGAGCCACGCCTTTGCCACCTCTTCCGCGAGCTGCGCGAAGTCACCGATGACCGGCACCGCCCCGAGGATCGAGGCCAGGAACTCACGCAGCCTGGTCGCCTCAGGCTCCAGCGTCAGCGCCGCATACAGATATCCACCCGCAATGGCGAGCTTGCCCTTGCCTTGGGCGATCCGAACCATCTCGTCGATGGCGGCGCGGGTGTTCGGCAGCGGCCATTCGGAGACGCTTTCCCAGTACGACATGGCGCGTGCCATCGCGTTCACGTCGATTCTGCCGCCCGAGACGGAGCTCAGGAACCCGGCCAGCGCCGTCGCCGCGAGCGCCCGCCTGTCGGCGATGTCGGCGTCGACCCAGAAACTCTGCCCGGCCTTGTTGAAACACCCACCGGTCCACGTCGCGACCCCGTTCGGCGGCAGTAGTCCGAGCTCCGCGGTGCCACCCGGTACAGGCGGATTCGTCAATGCCGCAGACGACGCGGTCCGCAGCGTCGCCCAGATCCCGATGTCCGACGTCACGGTGAGCACCGTCCGGTCCCCGTCACACGGCGCTTTCGGATCCGCGACCAGACCCTTCATGAGCCCATTGGCAAGCGTGTCAACCACGTCGATGCGATAGCCGACCGTGACCTGCCGCCGCACGGTCCGCCCGGCCCCGTTCTTCGTGGCGGTCATCGCGATCTCATAGGTCCCCGGCAGCGGCGCATTCCACACCACACTCGGTCCGCTTTCACCGAGCGGCGTGCCGTTGACGCTCCACGTGTACGAGGTGTCGGCCGCCGCACTCGACACCACCAACCGACGCGACAACGCCCTTCCGGGAATCTCGACGACCTCGAAATCCACCGGCGCCGTGATGGTGAACGTCCCGGTCGCGAAACCGCAGTGCAGCGGCGGCGACAACGTGCAGAAGCTCAGCTTCACCTCATACCTGCCGGGCGCCAGCCCGTCGACGGTCGCCTCGACACCGTCCCGCTCGGCGACCGGCTCGGCCGCGCCCTCCGCGTACACGTCCCAGCTGATGAGGCCCGTGTTCGGCGCGATGTCGACCGCCTTCAACGCCACCGACGTGCCCGTCACGGTGATGGCCGGCGTCGCGCTGGGCCCGCCGTCACCCTTGACCGTCCCGGTGACCTTCCCCGCCGGGCCGGACACCCCCGCCTCATCGACCTCCGCCGACCGGCACCCCACAAGCTTCCCAGCCACAGGCGCCGTGAACGAGAAATCGACCGACGTGTACACACCCTGCACACGCTGATACCCGACGTTCGCAAGGTCCTCGACGACGCCGTACGAGTTGTCGACGAACTTCAGCTCAAAATAGAAGTCGTTGGAACCCCGGCCCGCCATGGTGGCCGTGCCCGACATTTCCGCACCTGCACTGATGTTGTCCATGACGAGATGCGCCGGCCCAAGGTCCGTGTTGCATCTGTCGGCCGGATATCCCGTGCTGCTACTCGTAAAAGCGATGGGCCGGTCCCCCGGATCGGCCAGCGCAGCGGTCTCGGAAAACGACAACGTCGCCATGACAACGGCACCCGCCAAGGCACCTGCCAGGACACGACGCGAGCGGTATAAGCGCATGCCTCATGGAACCGCAGGACCCGCTGCCCAGCCTTCAGTCAAACCCGCGAACCGTCACGCCGTGTGGTCATCCGACATCAGCCGGTTCGCCACATCGCTGTGCCGGTCGCGTCAGATGCGGTCGCCCTTCAGCCCATCGACGAACGCCACGAAGGCAGCGGTCTCAAAGATGAGCGCCGGCCCGTTCGGGTCTTTGCTGTCCCGCACCGCCACGATGCCGGACAAATTGTCGGCCACCTCGACACAGTTGCCGCCGTTGCCGCCACTGCGCGTGCTCTTGCGCCAGTGGGCGCCCGTGAGGTCATGCATCGTCGTACTCCTTGGCGAGCGAGCTCATGAGGTCTCTCGAATCTTCCACGCTGAGGACTAGGTCGTCCAAGACGTTCCACGCTCTCTCGTACGTCTCAACCTCGGCCTTCTTATCGAGGTAGACGGCGCCGGTCAGGCCTTCGCTGTACACCGTGGTCGGCTCCGCCGGTCGATGCCCTTCCGCCCGAAAGTCGAGGATCACAAACGGACCGCTCTGCGTCGCGCGGTGGGGGCCTGCCGAGAGCGGTAGCACCCGGACGTGGACATTCTTGGCGTCCGATGCCCCAGCGAGGCGTCGGAGCTGGGCCTGCATGCCGGCGGCGCCGCCGATGGGCCGCCGGAGCACCGCCTCGTCGAGGATGACGTCCAGTGCCGGTGGGCGGGGGGCGGGTCGTGCGAGCAGCCGTTGCCGCTCCATCCGCAAAGCAACCAGCCGAGCGACCTTCTCTTCGTCGTTCTCCGGGAACGCCCGGAAGAGTGCGGCGGCGTACTCCTCGGTCTGGAGCAGACCGGGGATGATCACGGGCTCGTACTGACGTAGCTCGCTCGCCGCGGCCTCGAGACTGACGTACAGCTCGAACCAATCGGGTATCGCACCGTCAAAGGTGGCCCACCAACCCTGCGCCTTGGTCTCCGCGGCGAGAGCGACCAGGACTTCCGTCATCGACGTCTCTACGCCGTAGAGCGCGGCGAGTGCAAGGACTTCCACCTTCTTCAGCGGCGCCTCGCCGCCTTCGATCCGGTAGATCTTCGACCGGCCGACCTCGATCTCCGACGCCGCGGCGGGAACCGTGACACCGGCCTTCTCCCGGGCGTCCTTCAGCAGCCTGCCGAGCTGACGACGAGGGACAGACGAACCTGCCGGGTTCGACACTGACCCACCTCCTTGTCTCATTTGGGGACGCCGCATCGGTCCTGCTTGAAACACCTACTGGAGTCGAACAGGGACAGCGAACGCCACAAACGGGATTCTCATTCAGAAGTATTGCATCGAACGCCTCGACTGCACCACGATCTCATCCAGTGGCCCTATTCGCCGTCTACCGGCCCTTGGGAGGTGATCATGCATGTCCGGATGAAGCGCTGGTGGTGGCTGCGCGCCCGTTGCTGGTGCGGCGGCGACTGGCCCTGCCGCGACGCCGTGACGCCCTGCGAACTCCACAACCGAGCCGTTCCGTCCTTCAACTGGAACACCCCGACGCACCGCTTCCAGGAGATCCCGCTGCTGACCCGAGGCGGCATCTGGCGGGCGAACGGAGGCAAGTGGTGATGGCCCGGCTCGATCGAGATTTCACACCGCGACCTGAAGGGCAGCCTCAACGAGGCCGGGCTCACGGGTAGCCGCACACCGCAAGGAGAACCGTGAACGCTGAGTTCCACCGAGACTGGTGCTCGCGGACCGCGTGCACCGCCTACCTGCCCGACGGCGACGAATACCACCGCTCCGAGCCACTCTTCCTCAAGACCGACGACCCGGCTATCAACCTCGTCATCTGCAAACTCGCCGACCCCGACGGCACCGAGGAGCACATCGAGCTGTCGATGCTGCAACTGTCCGGCGGCCAGCCGTGGCACCTGACCGAGCCCATCGCCGGCCGGGAGCTGCTGCTTCCGAGCAGCACAGCCGACGCCGCCCGTCGTGCCCTCGCCGAACTGGTCGACGCTTGACCGCGAGAGTCTGCCACCACAAGGTGGGCAAGCCCCCGACCTGCGCTTTGTAACCGACCTAGAAATTTTCTAGGTCGGTTACATTCAGGAAGTTTGGACAGTGGCGACGGCGTCGATCTGCTGCTGGATGCCGGGTTGGATCGGCGGATCACGGGCAGCGCCGAGGTTGAGATCGGCGCTGGCGACGGCCGGTGGTCACCTCACCAGGTGATGCTGCTGCGCCATTCGCCGAGCCCAGGTGAGTTGGACCGTGCCGTGGCGGCGCTCCGGCACACATGGACGGACCGCTCTTCGCGGTCGCGCGGGCGGGGCGTGCCTCGATGCAAGCTGCTGAGCGGAATCACCGCATCGCATGTCGCAGCGGTTGACGACGCGGTCGTCCACTTCCGGGGTGAGGATTCTGGTCCGGTGAGCGATGACCGACCGCTCCTGTGCATTCGGGGCGGTCCAGTTGGGCTGGCTGGCGATGCTCCTGCTGTTCGCGCTGAGCGCTGTTGTCACAGCCGGAGATAGCTGGCGGCAACGAACGCTGGGGCGTGCAGCCACTCAACTGAGTCGTCGGTCCACCTGTACCTCACACCGGATGTGCGCCAACATGAGACCGAACGTGCCCGGGCCGCACTCCAGGGCCTGACACAGATGGGAGAGGCCGATGCCAGCATCGCTGGACCGCATCCGCGAGTCGATGAAAGTACAGCCTACGGCTCGGGACAAAGGGCTCCGGCTAACCATCGAGGTGGTCGCCTACGACAACGGCATGATCCAGGTCGACGGCGTGCCGATCAATGCGTCACCTGCCTACGACGAGGGTGAAGGATGGCTCGGTGCCGCAGAAGTCGCGGTCGCCACCATCGGCGAGCTCCGACGCCAGGCCGTTCGACGCCGACGCAACGCAGCACTCGAGACCAACGCCGACCAGTAGTCATCCTTACCGCCCAGGTAGGCCAGAGATGGACCGGGCGATCACGAGACGCTTCTGCAGTCGCGCCGCGCCGCAGTGACCTGTTCGAGGATGTACATCGCTACCGTACGGACTTTGGGCCGGTCGTGACCGAGCTGATCGGTCATGCGCTTGAACTGTTCGGTGACATGCGCTCGTCGTTCGGCAGGCCGGCATGGACCGTACGAAGTTCCAGCGGTGCCGTCCACCATCGGCGGCATGGGAGTGCACATCTCGGACGACAGGGTGACTTGTTTCGGCTTCACTGACGATGCATTCAGGCCTTCGGTGGGACATCGTCGTCTAATGCCATCAGAGATGCGGGCTCAGTGGACCTCCCAAGCCCGGGCTGCATTGATCGTCGCTGCGACACGACGCACGCTCCTCACCTACGGTGAGCTCGGCATGGCCTTGGGGATGGAAGGCGTCAGCCTTCGGAACCAACTTCGACACGTTCTGGATGACGTATCGGAGGACTGCCGAGCTCGAGGTGAGGACTGCTCCCTCGCGGCCCTCGTGGTCAACAAGGAGACGGGCGAGCCGGGTCCCGGTTGGAGCAACGGAGTCCGTGAGTGGCCGCAAGAGGTTCGAAGAGTCTTCCAACGCTGGACACCCAAGTAAAGACACATCGATGACGACGTCTGGCCGTTGCGGGCCGCGTGGGAGGAGATCGCATGCAACATCCATCGGACTCGACGGAGATCGCCGGGCCTGAGGAGAACGGCCAGCGCAAAGCCGCCGACTCGCCTGATTCGGACGACCCGGCACCCGAGGCGGACATGGACTCGACGACGGCATCGACGGTCCTGGCGGAGGTGCTCCCAGGGGTTGCTGTCGTCTTCGGTGAAGTTCCAACAGAGCTCAAGCCCGATCTGATCGACTTCGGGCTCGTGTCGGCCGCTGATCGGACGCGGATTTCCACATTCCTCGCCTCGATCGGCAACACGTCGACCGTGACCGGCAACCTCGGAAACGCACTTGCCGGCATGCAGGGGCTCTACAGGCTCAGCAGCACGACACAGGCTCTGCTGAAGTCCGGCGGAGCGCTCGCGGTCACGGACGGCGCGAACCTCGGCGCGATTTTCACCAACGGCAAGATAGTCGGCCAGGCCCGCCTCATCCCTGTGACCGCCGTCGGCGCGGCGCAGCTCGCGGCCACGATCGGGCCGGCGCTGGCCATGATCGCCTTGCAGATGCAGCTCAGTGACATCACCGGCCTCACGCGAACCAACATTGCGCTGACGAGCCAGGTGCTCACGACCATCCGCCACGAACAGTGGGCCGAGCTGACGGCACTCGTCGCCAGCATCGATCGCGCGGTCGACCGGGCACGAGAGATTGAATCGGTCCCGACCTCCTTGTGGAACAGCGTCGCGGGCAATGAAGCATCGTTGCTCAAGCAGCTTGAGCTGTATCGGCTGAACGTCAGCAACCACATCCAGCAGATCCGTCACGACACGCAGGGTCGCCGTGCGTATCTCGAGGCGAACGCCGAGGCGATCGTCTTCGACGCACACGCCCTGCTGTCGTCCCTCAAGGCGTGGACGGGGTATCAGGCGCTGCACGCCGCGCGGGCGAGCGCCGCTGGGGCCGATGACGCCCACGAGGCACGGCTCGTCGACGTCATCGCGCGCGACACCCGCACGGCACTCGACTCCGCTCTCGCCGAGACAAGCAGCCTCGTCGACTCGCTGACACGGGAGCTGCGCATCATCGTCGAGCTCCCCGGACGCGCAACACTGCCACTGTCGGGCAAGCGGAAGGACTCGACCGCGGTCCGCCAAACCTCCGCCGGTCTACTGGAGGCGATCCAGCCACTTGCCGATGCTCTTCACCCGGCGTCCCCTCCGCTGCAAGCTCCGGGCGCAGTGTGCGTGCCCGAATCGCTGGACATCGAGCCGTACCTTCGCATTCTGCGCTGGTTCCTGGAAGACGGTGAGACTCTGCGTGTCCTCGGCTTTCCCGATGAGCCCGATGCTTCCGACACAATTTCTGCGATCTTCAGCGGAGCGAAGGGGATGCTGACAGGGGCTAAGGACAAGGCGGCGGCAAAGACACTGGTCGCCGTCACTGATCGCCGCATCATCACGGCCAAGACGAACACCTTCCTCGAGCAAGGTGAGATCCGGCAGGATATCCCGATCAGCCGAGTGCGATACGTCCGAGCAGCTACCACACAGACAAAGGGCGAGCGTTCGGCGATCGACCTCATCACGCGCGACGAGAACATCCGATGGCTCTTCTCCGCCGACATCGACAACGCGCAGGTGGACACGCTTGCCGCCGTGCTCGCGGAGTCGATGACCATCCCGGACGTCGAACGCGAAGCGCTTCAACGTCGGAGCCACGCCGTCATCGGGGCGGGCAGCAAGGGCGCGATCACCGGCACGACACCTACGAAGCCGACTGGCCCCGAGGCAACGACAGGCCCTGCCGAGTATGCCTCGAGCTCCATTGACTAGGAGCTGCCCCGATTGCACGCTGGTCGAACGTCGTTGCGCCTTACCGTCAACGGACCGGCCGTAGTACTCGCAACGACGCCCCGGTGGCGCGCGGCAGCGCACCAGCAGTTCGTAGGGATCTGGTAAGCCTGCCGCCAGTGCTCGCGTGCCCAACCGGGCTTGCGAAGTGCTGGCTGCAGTGCCGCGTCTCCCGGCCGGGAGCATCGACGGTCGCACGTCTGACAAAAGTTCCTACGCGCGCGCAAGCCGGCATCCTTGCCGAGCGGAGCTGACCCGCTGGCGTGGCTGGCTTCGGGTCTGGCGCGCCTACGGTTCACCTCGCTCGGCTGCCTGCCGCACGAGCTCGGCGAGGTACATCTAACGGGCGCCTCGACTCACTCTGGTTCGCCCCATCAGTGATCAGGCCGACCCCGGAGCGTGCTTCTCGAGGATCGCCTGAACCCGACACCCGCTTCAGCGCTGATGTCGGCGCTCTTCCGACGACACCGTTCCCGCCATCAATTCATCACCACTTTCTGATGTGAACGGCCACGCTTCGTATATGCGCTGTGGACGCTCACGTAATTGCTCTGGTCGCCGCTCGTCGCACCCCAGGCAGATCGCGGGCGTCGGGGCGGCTATCAAGCCACCGATGACCGCGACTGGCCGACCGGCCTGCCCGTCCACGCACCTCCTCCTCGCTGCTGCTTTTCTCTGCCCGCTCGTCGCGACCGTCGCGGGCGTGACGAGCGAACTGCCGGCGGACGCCGTGCCTCGTAGATGGGGGACGACGAGCGAGCGGTAGGCCAATTACGTGAGCGCTGACAGCGCCACCGGCTTCCCGACGAAACGCTTGCCGGGACCGCCCAGGCCAACGGCCAGCGGCACGGGTGCAGGGACTCAGGAATTCCGCCACATCTGTTCGAAGTCGGTGAAGGCGAGCTGTTGCTGATGATTGATCACGTTGTCACCCACGTTGAGGATCAGGCAGCGCTCGGTGCCGTTGTTTCGAGGTCCACGCAGGCCACGACCGATCATCTGTTGGTATACGTTCGGGCTGTATGTGGGCCGGGCCACGACCACGACTCGAGTCGCCGGCGCGTCGAAGCCCTGGTGGAGAACACCGTAGTTGGTGAGGACTCTGATCCTGCCCTTGCCGAACTGTTCGATGATCTGTTGCCGCCGCATCGTCGGCGTCTCGGAGTCGACGGAGGCGGAGTGCACGCCCTGGTCGTTGAGGACGGCGGCCAGGAATCTCGCGTGGTTGACGGAGGTGGCGAAGAGGAGCACCGGCCAATCCCGGTCGAGGCCGAGCAGGGCCTTGATCAGAGTCCGGTTACGAGAGTGGTCTTCGGCGAGGCGCCGCTCCGCGTTGGGCGGGAGGGTTCCTCGCCCCATGGACATCAGGTCGAGTTCTTGGGACGTGAGCTCGAGCTTGCTGCCTTCCAGAACATCGTGGTCGGTTCGGGCGAGGATGCCCATTTCCTGAAGCCGGCCGTAGGGGTCCTCGCCCAGCGCACCTTCGTCGAGCCGGTTGCTGCCGTAACGAGTGATCAGTCGCTTCGTCTCGTCGGTGCTCTTGCCGCGGAAGGGTGTGGCGGTCAGTCCGATCAGCGGTCGCGTCAGACGGTGGTGGGTGATGCCCATCTGTTCGAGCAGCGCGGTGTAACCCTTGGTGGTCGATCCGTGGGCCTCGTCCACGATCACCAGCAAGGGGTCTCGCAGCCACTCGTAGGAAGGCTGATGCAGCCGGGCGGTCAGCTGATCGTCGGTGGCCACGACCAGGTGCGGGTTGC
This sequence comes from Dactylosporangium sp. NPDC049742, assembly GCF_040674675.1. Lineage (NCBI taxonomy): Bacteria > Bacillati > Actinomycetota > Actinomycetes > Micromonosporales > Micromonosporaceae > Dactylosporangium > Dactylosporangium sp. NPDC049742. The sequence continues at coordinate 187,875 of NZ_JBFANF010000012.1, forward strand.
TGGTGACTTGGGTCGCGTCGCGGCTACCCCAGAATCGGCTGATGCTGAGTCGGGTGCCGCCGAGACCGGTCTTCTCCCACACGTACTTCCAGCTCTGTACGGCCTGCTCGCACAGCTCGGTCGACTGGGCGATCCACAGGATCGGCCGGCCGGGGCCCTCGGCGCCGAAGGTCTTGAGGTAGCGGATGACGGCCTCGGCCGCGACACGGGTCTTGCCGGCGCCGGTGGGTAGACTGACCATGCCGCGCATCGGTTGCGTCTGCATCAGCAGCTGCAGCATCCGGGAGGCGAGCACCTCCTGGTAGTCGTGCAGCGGGAAGTGCGGCGTGGGTCCTTCGGCGGTCTCCAGCGGCGGTGGGGTCTCCTCCTTGGTGCCCGCGTACCGGTCGGGGAGTCCGAGGTCGGCGACCTTCTGCCGGGACTTGGTGTCCCCAGTGAACGGCAGTTTCAGGCTCTCGTCGATCAGTTTGAGGTCGTCGCGGTGGTGGCGCAGGATGCCGTCACCATGGGCGTGCAATGCGAGCTCGGCGACGCGCCGGTCCTCGACCACTCCGCCCTTCTGCGTCTGCTCCCAGGCGTGCAGGCCCTCCGGGAGTCCACGTCGCAGCCGTTCGGCACCGATCAGCAGCAAGATCTTCTCGATGACGATCTTCGTGGCCCGGACCTGTTTGAGGATATCTTGGTTCTTGGCCTCCTCCCGCATGTCGAGGATCTTCTGAACCTCGGCGGGTGACAGGCGCAGGTCGAGTTCCTTCGAGACGGCCTGCAGGATGCGTCGTTCGTCGGCGGGGTGGCGCACGTAGACCACTCGGTCGCGGTTCGCCGACTCCAGCGGTGTGGTCCGCATGCCGGCGGGGGTGCGTTTCACCTCGTCGAGTTCGCCGCACACCACGTACGACCAGCCGTTGGCGAGCCGGCTGCGGAGGACGGTCAGGTGCGGGAACTCCGTGACGACGACGACCGGTTCGGTCTCCTCGGCGGTACGGACCTCCATGCTGACGGCGTCGGCGTATCGCAGCATCGCCCAGGTCTCGACCATCTTCTCGACGTCGGCCACAGTGGGTGCCAGCAGTGCGGGGACCCGCTCCATGACGAGGGTGTCGTACTCGACGCGGTCGGCCGTGACGCAGATCTGGTCGTCCGGTCGCGTGCCCCAGGTGTCCCCGATCCGGCACCGGGTCTCGCCTCCGGGCCATTCGATGCCCGAGCGCAGGACGAGCGCGTAGGCCTTGCCGGGGACGACATCGTCCTGGGAGTTCTCCACCGTCTCCACCACGTAGCGCCACAGCGGCGCTGGGATCCGGTCGACCGTGGATGGCAGGCCTAGGACGTCGGCGACGTTGCGGTCGACGCGCGCCACCGGCAGCACGTCGGCGTACTGCTGTAGGCCGGGGTTGACCGTCATTGGCACGGGCAGCAGTCCTTGGCTGCTGTCGACCTTGCCGTGCCGGCGCACCATCCACACGAGCGGTGACGGGACGTGAAGTGTGCTGCTGTGAGCCCGGGCGGTCCAGTCGCGCACCAGTCGCCCGGCGGGCAGGTGTTTGACGAACAGTGCCTTACCTTCGTCGCTGAGTGTGGCGAGGACACCGAGAGGACCGGGTGGTGTGGTCCCGTCGACCTCGAGTGCCGACAGCTTGCGCAGCCTGACGTTCTTGTCCAAGCTGTCGTTCAGACGTTGCAGCGCGAATTCTCGGTACTCCTCGAACCAGACGTCCTCGCGCGGGTCGACGATCATCTCGGGCACGTCGGACATGCCGAGTGCCGTCAGAGCCGGCCGGTCGGCGCCGTGGACGCGCAGGTCGACAACCAGACCCTGGTCGCGGCTGCCGTCCGCGGGGATGACTCGCCCGGGCAGCAGACACTCCGCCAGGGGTCGGAACCGTCCCGCCATGGTGCACACCCGGAACGCCCGGATGGGGTCGGCGAGGGCCTGGCGTACGGCGTCGGCGGCGTCGTGGGGTGTCACCCTGCGCACGAGCCCCCACAGGGCCTGCCAGTCCTTGTCGCCGTAGCCGTCGACGCCGCGGTCCAGGACAGCCTTGAGCTTGCCCAATGGCGTCGCCTCCCGAACCCCCAGTTCGTTGAGGTCACTGCGCAGACCGATCTCGTCGGTGACACCTGCATCGACGTAGACCAGGTCGTCGGCGAGTTCGTCCAGGCCGCTGCGCTGGTATAAGCCGGGGTGGTCGATGGAGACCATCCCGTGGGACTCGGTCAGCACGATCTGGGCCTTGCGCGCGGCGACGGCGTGCTCGTATTTGTCGCGTTGCAGGCCGGCGAGGATTCGGATCGCGCGGGCGGACGCCTCGGCGGTGCCGTCGTGCACCAGTGCCTGCAGCCACTGCACGACCGACGCCTCACTCAGGCCGGCGTTCTCGAAGATCAGGCGCGCCCGGGCACGGCGCTCGCGCTGCTCGATCGACGCGTGGGTCCAGTCGTGCGGGCGTCCGGTGTAGCCGACCCACAGCTGCATCAGGGCGGCGGGGATGTTCTCCGGGGGCATGAAGAGCTCGTTGGGCCTACGCAGCACACCGAGCTGGTCCGGCAATGACGGACACACCGCGGTCGTCTTCCAGACCTGCTTGGTCAACCTGTCGTCGGCCCACTGCGGCGCCTCCCTGCCCCGACCGGGCAGCAGCGTCAGGTAGGAGCCGGGATCGGCGGTGTCGACGAGTTCCGGCAAGGACTCGACGATCAGCCGCGCCGCCTGCACGATCAATTCTTCGTTGAACGGATTGTTGTCATACAGGTTCTGCCGGTCCTCGCTGGTCTTCCACGGCGCGTTGAGCAGACCGCGCAGTGTCGTGGCGTAGTTGGTGGGGAAGAACGCCCAGAAGGTGCCCCGCTCGCTCCGGCCCTTGTCCTCCGGAACCGCCCAGGAGATGTCGATCTGCGGGCGGTCGTGCAGTTCACCGGCACCCTGCTGCGCGGTCTCAGAGGGGTGGAACGTGCGGGTGAAGACCCGCCAGCGGGTGGTCTCGTCCTTTCCCTTGCCCTTGCTGGCACTGCTCTGGAGGGTGAAGTGGTTGCCGTCGTTGCGCACGAATAGTTCCTGGACCATAGGCAGGCGGTTGCCTGAGCGGTCCTCGAGGGTCAACGACCGGACGTGGGCCGAGAACAGTTGGAACTCGGCCGGAAAGTTGTGCAGGTCGAGGCTTAGTAGGGCGGCCTTGTCGGGTAGCAGCGGCAGCCGGACGACGGTGGCGGCCCACTCCAGCAGTTCGGCGAGGATCGGATCGGACGCGGTCTCCTGGGCAGCATCCAGGACTCTGCCCATCCGCAGGATGGGGATGTCGACGGCGCCGGGGACCACGGCGCGGATGGTCTGTTCGGCCCAGGCACGGTCGAAGCCGAAGGAGCCGGTGGTGCTGAAGAACTGGGGGGTGTCGCTGACGCTGAGCACAGACTTGACACCCACGCCGAAACGCCCGATCTGTCCGCCTCGCTTGCGGGAGACTCCCATGCGCAGGATCGTGTCCGCTCCTGCGGGGGTCATCGGGTTACCGGCGTTGGCGCAGTAGAGGTAGTCGTCGGTGAGGATGACGCGGATCTCACCGTTCGGCAGGCCCCGCATCTCGTCGGCGCCGTTCTGGACCAGTTCGTAGACCTGGCGGTCGCCGTATCCGCCCTGGGTGATGCGTCGCTCGCCATTGGCGTGCTCCTGGACCATCCCGGGATCGATCTCGTAGTGCCTTAGCGCAACGGCGGAGAGCGCTTCGACGGCCTGACGCACGGACGCGTATGACGATGGGGTGGAAGAGCTCATCAGATCCCGCCTTGAGCCGAACAAGAACAGTCACACGGAGCACAGCGCGACATCGATTCTCCGGATGCGCGCGCGGACCTCGACCTTGACGGCTCCGCCGTCCGGATGTCCCACCCAAACCGATCGGCCGACATCTCTAGCTCCACGCACACTCGCCGTGACCTCTGCGAATATAGTCGACATCAGAATTCCCGCGTCAGCGCGTCAGCACGGCGAGGTGGGCTGCCGCTACGGCGAGCGCGACGCTCCGCGCCGCCGTCGAGGAGCGGGGCTCACCTCCGGCGACCTCACCGATGGTCGGGCGCGGCCTCGGGTCGATCGAGCGAAGGCAGCGCTTCATCCTGTAGAGCGCCACAGATACTCGAAGTCGCGGAAGGCGAGTTCCGCACCGAAGTAGGTGATGTTATCGGCCACGTCCAACACCAGGCACTCCTCCTTGCCGCGGTTCCTGGGACCGCGCAGACCTCGCCCGATCATCTGCTGGTACACGTTGGGGCTGTAAGTGGGCCGGGCCACGACGATGGCCCGGGTCGCCGGGGCGTCGAAGCCCTGGGTGAGCACGTTGTAGTTGGTCAGCACCCCGATCTCCCCGTCACGGAAGCGACGGATCGTCCGCCGTCGTAGACCGTCCTCGGTCGACCCGGTGACGGCCGCAGACCTCACCCCTCGTCGATTCAACAGGGCGGCGAGGACGTGGGCGTGCTCGACGGAGGTCGCGAACACCAAGATCGGCCACTGGTGCGGCAGTGCGGTGATCTCCTTGACCAGCATCGTGGTGCGCTCGCGATCGGCCGCGAGACGGTTCTCCGCACTGGTCGGCAGCCAGGGATGATCCGCCGCGTCGGCGCGTTCGCTCTCCGACAGTTGAATGGTCGCCCCGTTCAATTCACGATGGCGTATGCGGGCCAGGACGCCCATCTCCTGCAGGCTCCGGTACGGCCGCGGCCCCAGGACTTCTCGTCCGTCGACGTCGAAGTCGAGCCGATTGCGGTTGTACCGGCGGGTCAGACGCTCGGTCTCCGGTGCGTTGTTGCCGATGAACGGGGTCGCGGTCAGTCCGATCAACGGGCACCTCGTGCGATATGGCGTGATACCGAGCGAATCCAGCACGGACGTGTAACGCGGGCTCAGGGACGTGTGCGCCTCGTCGACGATCACGCACTGGGCGTCTCGCAGCCACTCGTAGTCGGGCGAGTCGATGATCAAGGCCAGTTTGGCGTCCGTGGCGACCACGAGATGGAAGCCGTCCGTGGTCGGATCGGCCGTGTTGCCCGACCAGAGCCTGCTGATGGTCAGTCGTGCGGCGCCGCCGAGGCTGCGCCAGGCGCTCTGCCAACTGTGCACCGCCTGTTCGCACAATTCCTCCGACTGCGCGATCCACAGGATCGGCCGGAATCGCTGCAACGCCTCGTCGCGCATGGACTCGATGAGGGCCTGGACCGCGGTGCGGGTCTTGCCGGCTCCTGTGGGCATACACAGCATGCCGCGCAGTGGCGGTCGAGACTCGGCGACCGAACGGATCCGCCGGACCATGATCTCCTGGTACTCGTGCAGCGGCGGGAACGCGGCCGGCCCGTCGACCACGATGCTGGCCTCCAGCGCGGGCTGTCGCTCGCCGGCGAACGTGACGGGGAAGCCCAGGTCGGTCACGAGCCGCCGGGCCCGATGACCGCCGGCCCACTGCTCCGGCACGTCAAGACTCAGACGGTCCAGGTCGTTGCGGTACTCGCGCAGGACCGCCGAACCGAACACGTCCAGGGCGAGTTCGGCTACCGTGCGGTCGTCGAGCGGCCCCTCGGAGGCGGCGACGGCTTCCAGGACCGGCTGCGGGATCCGGGTGCGCAGAACGTCGGCGCCGAGCAGGACGAGCAGCCGAGCGGCGTCGTCGGGCTGGTCACGGGCGGCGACCAGGCGCGCGTCACGTCGCACCTGGTCGTTGTGGGCCAGGATCTGCTCGACCTGCTGATCGGTCAGCTGCAGACCGAACCGGTCCCGAAGCCGACGCAGCAACGTCGCGTCGTCGAAGGGTTCCAGACTGTAAACGACGTCGTCGTACCGCAGCATCGACGCGGCTTGTGCCCGCCGACCGTTCGGCCCGCTGATCAGTTCCTCCAACTCACTGCATGCGACGACCTGCACGCCGTGGAGGGGACGTCCCGTAAGGAAGCGTAGGCGCGGGAACAGGTCCTCGACCGGTACCGGCTCACGCACGGGCACCGCTCGCACCTCGTTGCTCAGCACATCGTCGAGGACCGACAGGCTCCAGGCGGCTCTCAACCTCTCTAAGGCCTCCGGCGGCACTGGCAGCACCGGGATGCCGTGGTCGCTCAGCCGCCGTCGTTGGCCGGCATCGACGGCCATGGTGACCTCGCCGGCCGCGGCCCATCCGGGTTCGGATCCGATCAGGCAACGGATCCTGGCTGCTGCGGGCAGATACGAGCAGGCCAGTCCGTAGAGTTCACCCACCTGCTCGACCTGCAGGTGCTCCTCGGCATGGGCAACCAGCCGCCGCCACCGGGCCATGCCGATCTCGTCGATGTGTTGCGGCAGGTTCAGGGCCGTCGCCAGGCCGACGTCGATGTCGGCGGACGGCAGCACTCCCGTCGGGCGAGCCAGCGCGGGACCTACGCTGTCGTCGACCGGCAGGACACCCCAAGCGGTCGGCAGATGTCCGTAGCGACGCGCCCCCCACAGCAGCGGCGACGGCACGTCGATCCTGCGGTCGACGCGGGTGGTGGCGCTGACGTGCCACGTCGTGACGACGCCGGTGGGTGGCAGATGTTGTAGAAACCGCGCCGTCTCGGACGGGGTGAGGGTACGCAGCAGGCCGAGGGGGCCTGCGGGTGCGACGCCGCCGACCTTGATACCGCGTTCGGTCGGTCTGCTCGCCTCCGGCGGCAGTGACGCGTAGAAGACGGAGATCATCTCCCGCCGGTACTCGTCGAGCCACCCGTCCCGGCCGGGATCGTCGGATTCCCTCGGCACGTCGCTCAGACCCAGCAGTCCCAGCAGCGGCAGGTCCTCGCGGTGGAAGTCGAGGTCGACGGCGGCCGGGGATCCGGGCCGCAACACGCGACCGGGCATCAGGCACTCACGCAGCCCCGTGAACAGACCCGAGCCGACGCGGACACGCACCTGTGCGGTGAAGTCCTGCTCGTCGATAATCTCGGCGGCGAGGGAGGGGGCGATGCGTCGGGTCAGGGCCCAGAACGTCTCCCACGATTCCTCGTCGAATCCCGGCAGGTCGCTCTGCAGCAGTGAGAGCAGTCGCCCGGCGGCATCGGCCTCGTGAATTCCGAGATCGGTCAGATCATCGTCGAGATCGGGGTTCTCGTCGAGGCGCCGGTCGATGTAGGTGAGGCCTTCGGCTTCAGGCTCGCCCGGTGTGCGGCGGAAGATCTGGTCCGACAATGTCAGGAGCCGGCCGTCGGCGACGAGCACGATCCGCGCGAGGTGACCATCGTCGAGTAGGGGATGCCTGCGATCGTTCATGTGCGCGACGATGTGGAGTGCCGCGGCCGAACCCGGCCGGGAGCCGGGTAGCGCCACAGCCTCCAACCAGTGTCGAAGCGTGGACGGTCCTCTGCCGGCACTGGCCAAGATCTGTTCCGCCCGTGATCGCCGGACCGTCTCCTCGATACTGTGGTGACACCAGTCGTCGGGACGTCCGGGCACGCCGCGCCACAGCGAAAGCCACTCGGGATCGAGCCGGGCGGGATGCAGGCGGACCTCGGTGGGGGTGCGCAGACGACCGGTTTGATCCGGCAGGCTCGGACGTCGGGCGGCGAGTCGGTAGACCTCGGTGGTCAGTTCCTTGTCGGCCCAATTGCGGGACTCGCGGCCACGGGCGGTGATGTAGAGCAGGTGGCGGGCAGGGTCCTCGTCGGTGCTCAGCTCCGGCAACGAGTCCACGATCAGCTCCGCCGCGGCCGTCATCAGCTCGTCGTTGAACAGGTTGTCCTTGAGCAGATTCTGCCTGTCCTCGTTGGTCTTCCACGGTGCGTTCAGTATGCCGCTGAGGGTGGTCTCATACGTCGTCGGAAAGAAGGCCCAGAACGCACCGGTCCCTTGGGGGCTGCCGGAAACCGGCACTGCCCAGGACAACGGGATCTCGTCGCGGTCGTGGAACTCGCCGGCGTCGTGGCGCGCCTGCTCACTGGGGGTGTGGATCCGTTCGAAGACCTTCCACGCGACGGTGCGCTCGGCACCGCCGGCCTGCTCGACGACGACTCGATCGATGCCGTCGCCGCTGACGGTGATGGTCCGCCGTCGCGAGACGAGCTCGGTCCGGTCGTCGAGTTCCAGGCGGCCGATGTGCGGCGAGAAGATCACGAAGTCGCTGGGGAAGTCGCGCAGGTCCTGGGCGAGCCGGTCCAGGTGTCCCTCCAGCAGGGGCAGCCGGATCACCGTCGTCGCCCAGGGCATCAGCTCGTCGAGCACCGGGTCGCCGGCGCGAGCCGCGTCCGCGTCCAGCACCCGCGCCACTCGCATCACCGGCGTCGGCCCCGTCGTACGCGTGTGTGCTCGGATCGTCGCCTCGGCGTGGCAACGGTCCCACCCGAACGATCCACTGCGGCTGAAGAAGTCCGGGCTGTCGCAGATCGACAGCACGGACTTGAATCCGAGCCCGAAACGGCCGATCTCGGTCCCGCGTTTGCGGGACAGGTGTGAGGCCAGGATGGTCTCCGCGCCATCATGCGTGATCGCCGTCCCGCGGTTGGCGCAGTACAGCGCATCGGGGGTCAGCACGACGTGGATTCCGCCGCCGGGTTCGCGTTGCAGCTCGTCGGCGCCGTTCTGGATGAGTTCGTAGAGCTGACGCCGGCCGTAGCCGCCCTGGGTGATCGAACGCTCGATGTTGGCGTGTTCCTCGATCAGTCCGGGATGGACCGCACAGGCCCGCAGGTACTGATCCGACAGCGCCGTCACCCGACGGGCGACGGCGCCGTCGGGTCCCTCCCAGAGCGGCTCGGGTGCCATCGTCTCAGTCCTCCAGGCGGGCGAGCCGGTAGAAACCCGGTGGGATCTCGCGGTCGTCCTCGTGGGTCTGGATCAGCCAGCCCTCGTCGATCAACGTCTGCAGGTCGGTGCGCCACGTGGCCGACTTCGCCACGCGTTCCAGTCGGGCCGCGGCGACCGGCCAGGGCGCGACGTGGAACAGGTATTCGATCAGACGGTCCTTGGGGTTACCACCCTTGATCTGTGCGATCAGTTTGTCGTCGTCGACGACCGACTGGTCCAGGCGGTCGGCTTTCAGCCGGTAGGAACGCCCGGGTCCGCTGCCGAGTGCCTCGATGTCCCAGCCGAGGTCACGCAGTTCGCGCACACGACGCGTCCACTCCTCGATCCCGGAGACGCCCTCCAGCTCCCCCGCGGTGACCGCGTGGCCCACCCGTTGCCGCAGATATGCCAGTACGGCCGTGCGTGCCCCGCCCAGCAGTTCCTGGCGTACCCCGCTCAAGGCGTCGCGTTCGGCTGCGACCAGACGCCCGATCTCCGCAGAGGTCGTCAACCATCCGGTGGCCGTCTGTTCGGTTCGCTGGGCACGGTGTACCAGGTTTAACGCCTCCCTCAGCCGGCGTTCCAACATGTCCAGGTGATCTGCCACGTTCTTCCTTGACACGGCGGGCTTCCTCGACACGGTCGTCCTCCCTCTCTCAGCGTGTCAGCGGATGCTGAAGAATCCGTCGTCGGGATGTTTCGGCCAGCCGATCAGCAGGCCCCGGTCCAACAGTGTGTTGTTGTGTTCGCAGCTGGTCTCCGGCAGCAGGCTGCACACATGGCAGGCGGCGAGGTTGAGGCTGTCGGCGCCGCCGGTCTCCGACTCCATGCACAGCGGGTCGGCCGAGCACCACTCGGCCCGTCGCAGCGCCGAACCCAGCGTGCGGGCCAGACGGTCCGGGTCGGCCTGACGCACGATGCCGCCGAGGCTCCCAGCGGAATCACTCGTAGCGGTGTAGATGAGCAGACCGGCCGTCTCACCGTCGGTGTAGAGCCGCTCGCGCATCGCCGATGCGGAGTAACCGGAGTCCAGGCTCCATTCGTTGATCAGCACGTGTGACAGGGTGTGCACCAGGATCGCCCGCGCCGTCAGCCGTGTCGGCGGGGCGAGGCGACCGGCCGCCTCGGCGCGCCGTTGTAGCAGCGCGGCGTGGTTGGCGATGAGCAGGCCGGCGCGCTTGCGGACGGCGTCGCGCTGCTCCCATTCCCGCAACCGCTGCTCACTGACCCGCAGGAAGACGCCCTCGCCGACGACTTCCATCGCGGGCAGCCATTCCGGGTCCCCCAAGGTCAGCGCCGCGTGACGGGTGGCCGCGTCCGCCGCGCTCGGCGGCTCCACTCTGGTGAACGACTGCAGGACGCGCACCTCGCGCAGCCGGGTCACCTTCATCACGTGCTCGATCTGCGGCATAGGCGGGCCGCCCTCGGCAGGGTGGCACTCGAAGTCGTCGTACTCCTGCTCACCGGTGGTGCCGGTGCACAGCTGCTCGTACTCCTCGGCGCGCAGTTCGGCGTCCAGGTCGCTCGGCTCCACGATGGTCGCCTCATCTTCGAAGCGGGCCCGTTTGCGCACGGCGCTGATGACCTGCTCGCTCGTGATGCCCTTCTTGAGGACCCCGGCGGCCTCGGCCTGCTCCGCGATGACCTCGTCGCTGGACTTGCGCCATAACGAGTAGTAGCGATCGATGATCGAGTGCACCTTCTCCGACCACGGTGGGATCGCCAACGAAGAACGCACCATGCCGAACCACGCCGCCGACGATCCCCGCTGCAGGGTCCGCGGCGGTCGGACACAGTCGACCTTGGCCGCGTCGCGCAGCCACGGCCGTGCTCCCGAGCAGCGGATCCCCAGCCTGCGCAGTTCGCTGCGCCGGAACGCGCCCTCCATCGACACCTTGCGGCCGCATCCGCACTCGATCTGGATGGACCGCAGGCTCGCCGTGCGTCCCGTGGTGATCATCTTCAGTTCCTGCATGCACGACACGGCACCGTCCTGGGAGCCGCGGTGCACCCACTTGCGATAGGGGAAGTCCTCCAGGTGACCGTCGTCGCAGGCAAGCACGAATCGGCTCGGGATGAGTGAGCCGTTGCAGGCGCACTTGGAACCGCGTCCGCCGAACCGCCCGTAGGGCTGCAGCAGCCGGCAGTCCTGGCAGGTGTAGAACTCGGGGAAGCGTTTGAGGCCCGCGCCGTGGTAGTCGCTCTCCGCCGGCGGCAGGTAGAGCTTGTCGACGCGCAGCGCCCGCTGCAGTCGCGGCTCACTCGTCTCCTCCCGGTCGTTGATCCGCCAGCTGTCCAGGCCCAACACGATGTAAGACGCCTCGTCGATCGCGATCATGGATCCGACTCCGTAGGTCGTGATCATCTGGGCACGTCGGGCCTTGCCGATCGGCGGCTTCGTGGTCGGTGCACTCCGTGTCGGCCGCTGCGGCCTGCGTCCGGGCATGCTCATCGCCCCTCTCGTGGGAACAGGCTTGTCTCCACGTCGACGTCGCGGAGACTGTTCATAGTCGCGAACGAGTGCGGCAGGTCGTCGTCCTCGAAGGTGCACAGCAGAGCGGAGTTGTCCGGTCTGGCCTTGCGTTCGCCGCGGCGCCTGCCGACTCGGTACTTCAGGCCGCTGTTCCAGTCGACCATCTCGGCCCAGCCCTGGATGATCTCGTCGAGGTGTTCCGCGGTCGCCTTCGCCTCATCGGGGGCGACCCGGCGGACCCGCTCCAGGATCCGGTCGGCCAGGTCCCTCAGGTCGGCCTCGAACAGGTCCAGGTTGCCGGCGGCGTCGTTGTCACGGGCGTCGGCGACCGTCATCCGGGCGGCGCTGATCAGGGCAGCATGCAGCGCACGGTCACGGGCACGGGCGGAGAACGGCGTGACGCTGGTCGACTCCACCTGCCGGTACAGCGCGGAGTGATACGAGCGGAAGTTCTCGTAGTGCGAACGGTCGCGCGACCGTGCGGCGTTGTAGAGCATCACCACGATCCCAGGGTGCTTACGCCCCACCCGGCTGGTGGCCTGGATGTACTCGGCGGTGGTCTGTGGCTGACCGGTGACCGCCATGAGGCCGAGCCGGTCAACGTCCACCCCGACCGAGATCATGTTGGTGGCCAGCACGACGTCGAGTGCGCCGGACTCCCCGTGCGGCACGTCGAGCTGGCGCAGCCGGCTCGGGATCTCGCTGGCGTTGGCCCGGCTGGTCAACTCGGTTGTCTCGACGTCGCGTTGCTTGCCCTCGCCGGCCAGGCGCTGCAACCGCAGCACCACGTCGTCGTTGACCTGCAGTTCGGCGGCCGCCAGCAGGCGCAGACTGTTGAAGTAGCCGATCAGTGTCCAGTAGGCGTCCCGGACCTCGTCCTTGGCGTCGATCTGTGCGGCGTGGTGCAGCAGGGCGGCGTACGCCCGTACCAGCAGCGTCGCCTGGCTGGTCCCCGGGGCGAACAGGCCGACGTAGCGACGCGTCGGTTTGCGGTCCGCCGGAGCCTGCACAGCGAACCACGAGTCACGGGCGTCGAGCCCGGACGGCGGGAACTGGTGCACGTCGCGGTCGAACAGCGCCTTGCCCTGCTCCCTGGCGCGCCGGATCGTCGCCGTCGAGGCGACCACCTTGGGCCGGTCGGCGGCGATGTCGAGGGCCGATTCGTACAACCCGACCAGGGTGCCGAGCGGGCCCGAGATCAGGTGCAGCTCGTCCTGGATGATCAGCTCCGGGGGCGGTGTCCCCGCAGGCGCGCCGACCCGGTTGAACAGCGCCGCCGGTTCGGGCTTCCATGCCATCTGGGCGAACTTGTCGACCGTGGCGATGACCAGCGTCGGGCGGTACGCGTACACCGTCTCGTCCACCAGGTGCACCGGCAGACCGTCGCGGAACTCGCACTCGGCGCTGCCACACGCGACGACCAGCTTGGTGTTCTGGTGATCCACGCGGTAGTGGACCGCATCGATCTCGATCCCGCACCAGGGGCAGCGCCGCAGCTGGACGGGATTCTCCTCGCGCAGGGTCTCCTGGTTGCGCAGCTTGCGCAGCGCAGTCTCGGCGTCCTTGAGATTGTTCGGGGTGGCGCTGGAGCCGACCCACATGCCGATGGAGACCTCCTCATCGCCCAGGTCCGGTTCGTCGTCTCTGATCCGGTCCATCGCGCAGATCAGCGTCGCGGCGCGCTCGAACTGTTGCAAAGTGAGCAGCCGCAGCGTGTAGCGCATCAGTACGGTCACCCCGGCGCCGCCGTCACCTCGGCGCAGGCGACGCAGGAAGACGGTGAAGGCGACCAGCCCCAGATAGGCCTCGGTCTTGCCACCGCCGGTGGGGAACCACAGCAGGTCGGCGACCTGCCGGTCCTCGTGGTCCGGCTCGGCGATCCCCTGAAGGCACAGCAGGATGAAGCCGAGCTGGAATGGATACCACTGCCCGGCCCTCAGGTCCAAGGTCGCGGTGCGGTCGCGCATGTGCAGCGTGCGGGCGCGTTGCAGCGCCATGGCGTGGTTGGCCAGCTGGAAGGCTCGCAGCACCTGGCCGTCACGGGCGAGCAGGTCGATGCCCGCCACCATCCGGTCGTGCGCGGTGCGGCACAGCCGCGCCTGTTCGGCGGCGACGCCGACGTAGGGGGTGTCTGCCAGCGCCGCGGCCCTGTCCTCGAGTTCACCGACCCACTCCCCGTATCCGGACAGCAGCATCCGCAGCCGGCCGACGACGTCGTCTCGGTCGCTGGTGGCCAGCGCGTACATGCCGAGCCCGGAGGCGTCGATGCGGCTGTTGGACTCCGACAGCTGCACGTCGAACGACGGCGCGAATGACGAGCGCACCTCAGCCACCCGCCGGCGTCGGTCGGCGCCGTCCGCTTCGATCGGATCGCTCCATTCGGCCGCGCAGCCGTGCCCGGTGGCGAAGGACGGGGCGTGCCGGTAGAGCAGTTCGGCCAGCAACGTCTCCTGGTCGTCACCGACGATCGGCGCCGACTGTTGGATGATCGCTGGTGCGGTGTCCTGCGATGCCACCGTCAATTCGCATTGGAAGAAGCAGTACGGGTCACGCATCGTCCCGGGGGCGACGTGGACGTCGACGACGGTGACGGTGACGGTGACGAAGCCACACTCGTCGGCGGGCCGCACCAGGGAGCGCACCTCGAGTCCGGGCGCCACCACCGCCGTGGAGGCGCCGGTCCGGGTCAGGTCCAGCGGGGTCGGTTGCACCGGCACGCTGCGTCGACGCCACCGCACTGTCGATTCCCCGGTGGAGCGGGCCGCTTCCGACTGGGCCTCGGCCGGACGGCCTGCCTCGTCGATCGGCTCGTACACGCCCGCCTCGACCCGCACCTCCAGCGAGCCGGCACGCGGATCCGCCACGAAGGTCAACCCCATCGAGGATGGGCTCTGCACGTTGGCCATCGACACGCCGGTGTCCGGTTGTTCGTCGGTGTCGAGTCGGGCGGAGGCCAAGTCCACGTCCGACTCGGCCGCGTCCTCGATCCGCAGTTCGATGTCGCGCTGCGGGAACAGCACCCCGGTCAGGTAGCTGTTGACCGGTGGATCGGTCAGGATCTCCTCGTCGCCGCCGGCGGGCCCGAGCAGGTCGAGCACGAGTCGTTCCGTCAGCTTGTCACGAAGCTCGTAGTGTTCGTCGAAATCACTCACCGGCGATTCACCCTTCCGCCTTCTCGTAATGGAACCGGCTCAGGCCGCTGATCCGTGGAGCCAACCAGACCCCGTACTCGCCGAGACCTGCGCGGGCGCCCTCCGCGGTGCTGCCAACAGCCACCTCGACCGCCTCGACGTGGCAGTCGGTGATCGTCGCCGGCCAGTCCCGACGATCCCCTGCCTTGCGGCCGCCCAGGTGCCTGCCCATAGCGTCACGAAACGCCCGCGACATGACCGCGATGAGTCTTCCCTGGTGTTCCACGCCGTACAGCGGTGCCGGGCAGTCGTCGACATCGCGGGCCAGCACAATCATCCGCACCTCGTCGCCCGGCCGGACCACGTCGGCCAGGTACTGCTGCACAGCGCCGGGGTCGTCGCTGAAGCCGCGCGCACCCGCCGGGAACTCGTGGTCGACGTCGTGCCCTTCGACGGCCATCCCCAGCCAGGGGCGGCGACTGACATTGCGGCCGAACATGGCCAGTCCCCACCGCTCGGACTCCCCGGACTTCTTGCGGTAGACGGGTCCTTGGCGTGCCAGCGCCGTGAGCCGGAACAGGTCCTCACGCGATCGGGTCATGGCCATGTACGTCAGCCGGGCCTGGTCCAGCGGGTCCTCGTCGTCGCGGGGGTCGCTGTCGAGCAGGAACACCCGATCGAACTCCAGACCCTTGGCCCGGTGCAGCGAGGAGACGGTCACCGCGACCGAGGGTTCGGGCAGTCGCAAGCGACCGATGCCACGTGCGGCAATCAGGGCACGCAACCGTGCCAGATCGATGCGGTCACGACCGCGCCCGAGCGCCCGCAGCGCCTGCCAGGCCGCCTCCGCGGTGTCTGCGTCCAGACCGCTGGCGGCGAGGAACTCGTCGTGGGTGATGCTGAGCGCGGATCCGCCGCGGAACAGCTCCAGCAGCCAGCGGGGGTTGAGATCGTCGCCGGATCGTCGCTGCAGCCGGTGTCCGACACCGGCTGCATGCAGGACGGCGGAGACCTCCAGAGCCTGGCCGTTGTCGCGGCACAGCACCGCGCAGTCCCCATCCAGGTATGAGAAGCCGGTGACGATCTCCTGCAACGCTCCGGCCGAGGGCACGTCGAGCAGTTCGCGCCGCATGGACGAGGCGATCTGCTGTGGGTCGACCCCGGTCGGTGAACGCAGCGCGTCCCCACATGCGATCAGTCCCGCCGGGCGCGGGGACGCGGCCCGGAAGTCGCGCGTCAGCGACAACTGGACGAGGTCGTTTCGGTAGCGGCCTCGAATCCAGGAGAAGACGTCGCCGGTTTCGTGCTCGCCACGCCGTTGAAAATCGTAGACGGCCTGAGCCGGATCGCCGACGACGGTGAAGCCGGTGTCCACGGCCTCCAGCAGCGCCTGCACGAGCCGTCGGCGGTCACCCACCAGGTCCTGGACCTCGTCGAGCATCACGTGTCGGACGCCCTCAAGGAACTCCTCGGCATCCCCGGCGATGATCGCCTCCGTCGCAGTGCGGATCCGCTCGTCGAAGCCGAGCAGCTGCCACTCCCCCGCGTAGGTCTGAGTCAACAGCTCCAACGCCCAGGCGTCGAAGGTCCGAGGGCTGACGAACCGACCTGCGCCGGCGGATCGGCTCGATCGCCGCTCCAGTTCCTGCACGGCGGCGCGTGAGAACGACAGCACCAACACCTCGTCGGCGTCGAGGCCCTGCGCCGACAACCGGTCCAGACGCTGTACCAGTGTGAACGTCTTGCCAGTACCCGCGGGGGCGATCAGCAGCGCGCGGGCGTCCCACGGCTGGTCTACGAGCCGCTGCTGCTCGGTGGTCGTCTGGTCCGCAGCGACTCGGCCGACGCTCACAGAACGCTCCACGTCTTCTCGAAGTCCGCCAACACCAGCTCCTCACCGTAGTTCGAGTCCTCGCCGCGGGCGCCGGGAATCAGCTGGCCGCAGCCAGCCCGGCCGGTGGTCCGTGCCCGTTCGTCTATACACGTCACCGTCGGGCTGACTCCTTCGTCCTCCGCACCGACACACCCAGCTCGATCGGCAGCGAGCGCGGGTCCGTGTCGTCTCAGCGGCTCGACCGATCGATAGAACCGCTTCGCCGCAGCATCGTGTTCACGATAAACCCGTCTGTGAACTGAGTCAACGGACGAATCTGGAGTGCATCCCGTAACGTCGGTAGAATCTCAGCGATAGTCCGCCGAGGGGGCACGCGATGCGGTTCACGGTAGAGGTCACCGCACCGGAGCGGAATCGACCAGCCGGGCCGACACGTGCGTCGCTGAGCGCGTCGCACCGCCACGACTCCCACCGGCCGCGGGGACCGGCCACATCCGGCCGACCCACTGCAACTCGATCCGCCCCGAAGACCGCGATCCGCACAGGAGCACCTCGACTTCACGGAACGAGACCGCCGTATCGTCTCACTGTGACGATCATCCCAAGGGGCCGGGGATGCAACCGCCTCGGGCATCCGGGGGCGGACTGTCGGCGTGGCCGCCCACCACGTGCCTGGGGAGTGCGCCACGCCGTGCACCGAACGCGTCACGGGGCGGCGTCCTCGCCGGTGATGGATACGGGAGACTGCTCGGCGGAGACATCACCGCGCTGCGAACCGCAGGCGCTCGGTGAACGGTCGGTCGACAGGGGGCGAGGAACCGAGTGCGAGCGCTGACGGCGCAGGACCCACGCTGGATCGGCCGTAACCGGCGATACGAGATCCTCGCCGAGTTGGGCGCCGGCGGCATGGGCAAGGTCTACCTCGGTAGATCACGCACCGCGGAACTGGTCGCCGTCAAGGTCATCCAGCCCCACCTGCTGGACGACGACGCCGTCCTGCGCCGCTTCCGCGCCGAGATCGCGCACCTGCGCCGCGCCCAGGGTCTACGCGTCGCGCACTACCGCGGTTGCGAGCTGAACCGGGAGAACCCGTGGCTGGCGCTGGAGTACGTGAACGGCTGCACACTGCGCCGGTACGTCGCAGAGAACGGCGTCCTCGACGGCGCAGCCACCGCCGCACTCGGCGCAATGCTCGCCGAAGGCCTGGAGACCATCCACAGCGTCGGGCTGCTGCACCGAGACCTCAAACCCAGCAATGTCATGCTGGGTTCGGACAGTCCACGAATCATCGACCTCGGCCTCGCCGTACTGCGTGAGCGCAACGATCGTCTGACGCAGCTCGGACAAGCGGTCGGCACCGTCGCCTACATGCCTCCGGAACAGGCGGTCGGAGAGACCGAGCTGACCGAGGCGGTCGACGTCTACGCCCTCGGCGCCACACTGTTGTATGCAAGCACCCGACGCCACCCCTATCCGCACGCCACCCCCGTCGTGCTCGCCGGTTGGATCACTGATCCCGCGCACGCCCCCGACCTGACCGGAGTGCCCCGCGATCTCGGCCCGCTGCTGACCGCCATGCTGGCGCACCATCCCGGCGCCCGCCCCGGCGTCGCCGACCTCATCACCGAATTCTCCCGCATCGTCGAGGCCCAACCAGGCGGGTTCGCCGCCGTACGTCGCCGACTGCAGGCTCACACTCCCGCCGAACCGATTCCCGAGTCGCTTCGGTCCGTCGCTTTCACCGACGAGACCGACCCGTGGCCGGAGGGACCCACCGAACTAGTCATCACCCGTACGCCAGTCCGGGCACCTCGCACGACCGTGCACCACAGATCGCCCACGCCGTCGAAGGAGCAGCCCATGACCGCAGGGGGACGACTGCGCGTGTTACAGAGCGCCGAGAAGGAGATCCTCAAACTCTCCCGGGCGGATGTCGGTGCCGTCTACGAGTTCCAACACAAGTTCCGTTCCAACCCCGACAACCCCGGACTGCGCCTCAAACAGCTCAGGGGCGGCGACCGGTTATGGTCGGCCCGAGTCAACGCCGACCTGCGCGCTATCCTGCTGCACATCGTCGAACGCGAGTACCTGCTGGTCGACGTCAAACACCGCGGCGAGGTCTACGAGGAGCTGGACCGCTACGCCTACCGGGTCAACCGGGTCACTGGTGCCCTCGAGGTGGTCGACCTCGAACCCGTGCCCGACACCGTGCTCGTCGACGTCCTGCCGCCCGAGGCGCCCCCACTGTTCAACGACCACGCTGACACCGTGCTGCTGGACCTCGGTGTCGCCGAACCACTACTGCCACGGATCCGCTCCCTGTGCACCGAGGACGAACTGTTGGAGCTCGTCGAGGGCGCACCGCAACTGACCGCGGACGTGCTGCTCTCGCTCTACGACGGCATGCACGTCGAGGACGTGCGACGGCTGATCACCGAGCCCGTGCGCGTCACTGAGCAGGTCGACCCCGACGACCTCGCCGCTGCGCTGGTACGCCCCGCCACGCAGGTGACCTCAGACGACAAGGCGTTGCAGGCCGTGCTGTCCGAGTCGTTCGAGTCGTGGCAAGTGTTCCTGCACCCCACCCAAAGCAGGCTCGTCGACCGGGTGACCAGCGGGCCCACCCGCGTCAGCGGTGGGCCCGGCACCGGCAAGACCATCGTGGCCCTGCACCGCGTTGCGCACCTGGCCGCCGAGCTCAAGCCGGGCGACGATCGGATCCTGCTGACCACCTTCAGCCGGAACCTCGCCGTCGATCTACGCAACCGCCTTGAGACCCTGACCAGCGTCGAGGCGCTGCAGCACGTCGACGTGATCAATATCGACCGGCTAGCGAGGAGGATCGCAACCGAGCCTCCGGTCGACGCTGGGCGCACCCTTGTCGACGACCATCGCATCGTCGACTACTGGCGGGCCTTCCTCGGCCGCGAGGATCCCGGCTGGACGCCCGAGTTCCTGTCCGCCGAGTGGACCCAGGTCGTGCTCGGACAGATGCTCGACAGCGGCGACGAGTACGCCATCGCACGCCGGCCGGGACGCGGACGTCCGCTGAGCCGACCGGACCGGGCCAGGATCTGGGAGCTCTGTCGGTGCTTCGAGGATTGGACCGCCGAGCAGGGCATCTGGACGCATCCGCAGATCGCCGTACACGCCGCCCGCGCCGAGCAGGCACGCATGCGACGGCCCGGCACGACCGCCCGCTACCGCCACATCGTCGTGGACGAGGCCCAGGACCTCAGCACCGCGCACTGGCGCCTGCTGCGTTGCATGGCACCGGTCGGACCCGACGACCTGTTCCTCGTCGGCGACACCCACCAGCGCATCTACGACAACCGGGTCAGTCTGTCCCGGTTGGGCATCGACATCCGCGGCCGTTCGCATCGCCTCACCCTCAACTACCGCACGACCCGTCAGATCCTCGCCACGGCTCTGGAACTGATGAGCGGCGAACAGTACGACGACATGAACGGGTCGACCGACACGCTCGACGGCTACCGCTCCGTGCTCAGTGGTGGACGCCCGGCCCTGCGCCGAGCAGCCGACTGGCCGCAGGAGACGGACCTGATCCGGCGACAGCTCAAGGCCTGGGGCGACGAGTCCGACGGCTCGGTCGCCATATGTGTACCCACCCACGAACTGGCCGCCGATCTGGCGGCCCGCCTGACCGCCGACGGCGTGGACGTCGTCGAGGTCGGCTCGGACGGTCCCGTCCGTACAGGCGGAGTGCACCTGGGCACGATGCACCGGTTCAAGGGCCTGGAGTATCGCCGGATGATCATCGCTGGAATCCGCGAGGGTCTGGTCCCGCACCAGCGCATCAACGGCTTCCGGGAGTCGGACCCCACCCGCTACCAGCGGGAACGACAGCGCTACCGCTCCCTGCTGTTCGTGGCCGCGACCCGCGCCCGTGACGACCTGGTGATCTCGTGGCACGCCACCCCAAGCCCGTTCCTGACCCACCGTCAGGTCACCGGCGCATGAGCGTTACGCCATCCGGTCAGGCGAGGATACCGTTGACACGCCCGCAGACGATCGCGCAGCGCTACGAGTTGTCAGGCCCCCCGCTGCGCGGCAGCATGGGCGAGGTCTATCGGGCCTACGACCTGTCCCTGGACCGTGAGGTCGCGGTCAAGGTCGTGCGCGCCGACCTGGCCGACGGTGACCAGCACACCGAACTCGTGCGCCGTTTCCGCCGCGAGGCAAGGCTGCTGGCCAGGATGCGGCATCCCGGGACGCCTGCGGTGTTCGACACCGGAGAAGACGACGGTCGACCGTTCCTTGTGATGGAGTACGTGGATGGTGCGACGCTGCGCAATCTGATCGACGAGGTGCAACCGGTCCCCCGGGACTGGGTGGTATACGTCATCGCGCAGATCTGTGCCGTGCTGGCCCGCGCGCACGAGTTGTCGCTAGTGCACCGTGACCTGAGGCCGGACAACGTGCTGCTGTGCGCTGACGGCACGGTGAAGGTCGTGGACTTCGGGTTGGCGATCGTCACCGACAGCAGCTCGACCCACCTGACTCCGCCTGGAGTGGTGACCGGCGACTGGCGCTATCGGGCACCCGAATGTGACCTGGGCATGGTGTCGTCACGCACCGACCTGTACGCCGTCGGTCGCATCCTCGAGGAGTTGCTCGAGGAGACACCCGCCGACGACATCCTATGGGAGTTGGCCGGCGAGCTCACCCAGGACCACCCTCAGGGCAGGCCCAAGGACGCCACCGACGTCCTCGCGCGACTGACGCCTCTGCTGCGCCGTCCGTCACCGCTGCCGGGCTTCGTCACGGCCACGGCACCCGAGGGCTACGCCGAGATCACCACCACTCTGGCCGGCGGCGCCTCCCGTCGCGGTCAGACCGGCCACCTTGAGTGGACCGCGGCGGAGGTACGACGGATGCGCGCCGCCGCCGCCGAGCACGCCGAGCACGGCCGACCTGCCCGGGCGATCGATCTGCTGCGCAGCATTCTCGACGACCGCCACGCATCGGGGGACGCCCTCATGGACGTCCGCCGTGATCTCGCAAACCTACAGGTCGAGGCCGGTGAGACCGGCGAAGCCGTACGTGCCTGCGACGACGCGCTGGCTGTCATGGCCCACCAGCTTCCTGCGGACCACCCCGCAGTCCTTTCCCTGCGTCTGAAGCTGGCCCGGCTGCATGCCTGCAGCGGTGACATTACGACGGCCGCTAGCCTGTACGCCGCGGTCGCGAAAGATCTCGACGGGCAGGCGTCGACGCGTTCCGAACGGGCGACCGCCACACGCGAGCTTGCGATCATTCAGGCAGGCGCGGGCGACAGGGTCGGGGCCGAAGCAGTCCTGACAGAGCTGCTCGCGGACCTGCGCGATGCGGCACACGTCGACGGCGAACAGGTTTTCGCGACCGTCGACGCGCTGATGCTCGTACGTGCACCCGTACGTCGCTACGGTCCACCCGCGCGGGGCGCACGCGGCTGACCCGTCCTCACACCGGAGACGCCGCGAGGACGAGGTTCGGTTGTACGGCCTCAGATCGGCCGCAACCTGCCCGAGGCCAGACCGTCCGCCGTGAGCCGGGTGATGTCGGCGCTGAGGGTCGTTGCCTCGCGGATCGTCTCGTTCAATTCATTCAGGCGGCGGAAGACCTCGCCCTGTCGCCGCTGCTCGCCGAGTGCCGCCCTCGGCAGTTGTATCCGGCGCACATCGAAACGCGACGTGCCCAACAGGCTGCCGGCCAGTCTCTCGTTGACCGTGGTACGCAGGTGGCCGGCGAGGAACCAGGAGTCGAGAGCCTGCGGGTCCGGGCGCAGCAGCCAGAGGTGTCTGCCGAGCAGCGGACCTGACTCGGTGTTGACCCGGGCGACGAGTCGTCGTTCGCTGACAGACAACACCACGTCCCCCGGCTGCAGAACCATCCGCGGGGTGAGTCGATTGTCCGCCGTTCCCGAGGCAGGCCTGCCGGCCGTCAGGTCCTGCACGGTGAGGGTGACTCCTTCGGCCCGTTCTCCCTCACCACCACGAACGGGTCCAAGGATCTGGAGCGATCCGCTGCGAAGCAGGTCGCCGACGGTGACCGGAGAGGCACCGGCCTCGACCGAACCGTCCACCAGATCGGTCAGCAGGCCGGGTATCCGTTCGGAGGACTTCTTCAGACGCCGGCTGGCATCGGCCAGTCGTGGTCCCACGTCGGCCTCGTCGGCGTCGCCGAGGTGGCGACGCCCGGGCGACAGGTCGACCTCCTCGTCGAGCAGGTCAAGCACTGGGACCGTGTGCGCTTCGACGCGTTCCGAACGGTCTCCGGAACTCAGGAGCGCCGTGACGGTTTCAGCGATGCACCGGTAGGCCTCGTCGAGTTCGTAGTCGGTGGTGTCGAGCAGCAACACCTCCGCAGTCGCCCGGTTCGCCTTCTGCAGGATCCAGAGGTGCAGCGGCACCGCATGCGGTGGTGCGGCGCCGGGTGGCATTGCGATCACCGCGCGCAGGGCGCCGCGGCGCAACATGTTGGCGCGGATGCGGCGCCCCGCACGCCGCCCCGCCACCGACGGCGGCATGAGCAGCACGGCGAGCCCTCCCGGTCTCAGGTGAGCGATCGCGTGCTGCGCCCAGGCCAGTTCCGGTTCGGTGCGAGGCGGCAGCCCGAACTCCCAAGGTGCGTGGCTCAACTCCTCATGTCCCCAGTTGGTCTGGCCGAACGGTAGATTCGACAGGACGACGTCCACGGCGAGGCCGGCGAAGGCATCCGCGCGTAGAGAGTCACCTGTGCGGATCTCGCCGGACTTCCCGTTGAGGGCGAGCCAGAGGTCGGCAAGGCGGGTCAAGGTGGAGTCGTTGTCCTGCCCGAACAGGTGTGCGGCACCGGACCGGGCGGCGGCACGCAGCATGCCACCATTACCACAAGCCGGATCGAACACGCTCCCTCCGGCGGCACCCGCCACCTTGGCCATCAGGTCGGCCAGATCGTCGGGGGTAGCCACAGAACGTTGCGCGGGTAGGGCGGCGTAGCGATACCACAGCTCGTCGAAAGTCGCCTCCGGCCCATGAACCTTCGCGAGATCGTCGAGTTCCGGCCGCAGGAAGTCGTACGGCAGCGCTCGTCGGCCGAGTAGGTGCTCACCGGCTGCGGCGAGCGCCCCCGCGGAGTCGGCGGCTGCGGTCAGCAGATTGCGCCAGAGCCGGTCCTCGTCCGCGACCGAGGGAGCCTTGCCCTGACCAGCGAGCCACTCCTCGACCTGTTCGAGATCGAACTGAGGGGACGCGGCGGTCCCACCCACCGGCACCGGGAAGTTGTCGTACCGCTTGCGCCAGTTGCTGACCGCCGCCCGCCCTACCCCGGCGAGACGAGCGATGTCAGCCGCGGTGACTCTCGCTCTCTGATGCACGGCACGAGTGTACATTGCCGTCAAGCCACTCGTCCGTTGACGCAGATCTCGTGCAATTTTTAACCGTTGGCGTTGCGCCGCTCAACACATCGTGAACACCGTTATCGCACCGTGAGTGTTCCATGACCGATTCCCAGAACTTCACACCTGCCGCCTCCACCAAGCGCAAGCCGAGTTGGCCCTGGATCGCTGGCAGCGCTGTCGCCCTCATGCCGATCGGACTCGGCGGTGGGAGCACTCCTCCAAGCTCCACGGCGATAGACGCCAACGGCGAGAGCCAGCTGCTTTTCGAAGAGATCAACCTCGATGACATCAGCAGGGCGAACCCGTCTTCGACCTGCCCGCCTACACCACGCTCACACTCACCGGAGCTGCACGACCCGGTCCGAACTCGCGGGAACCGACACATCGATGCGACGGCTTGTCAGCAGACACGGGTCACCGACGCCGGTAACCAGAGCAAACCGCGATCCGCCGAGAGACTCACCTCCCGTTCCGATCGCTCCACGCCTCCTCCCAAGACCGCAGATCGGGATGTCGATCCCTGCCTCCACAGGGTCAGGGTTCCGACTTGGTCACCCAGACGCCGAGAGCGTGAACGCCTTGGCGGCAGCGCGGCCACGGAAAGTCGTCGGACCGATGGCGGCGCAGAAGGCCATGCCGACCCGGGAGGAGAGTCGATGTCAACGATGCGAGGAGACGCTACGCATCGCGGTAACCGTCTCAGCGATCCGGGCTGCAGCCTCGCCGATCGGTTCGTGCTCCCAGATCCGGATGACGGTCCAGCCCTGGGTGGCCAGTCGCTCGTTCGTGTCGGCGTCGCGGCGGCGATTCGTGGCGACCTTCTCCGCCCAGAACGGCGCATTGGTCTTGGCGACGGTGTGATGTTCGGGGCATCCATGCCAGAAGCAGCCGTCGAGGAACACCGCCAGCTTGAGCTTCGGAAACAGCAGGTCTGCGGTACGTCGCACCGCCTTGATCGGCCGGCGATTGACGTAGTAGCGCAGACCCAGCGCGTGGACGGCACGCCGCAGCGCCAGCTCGGGCTTGGTGTCGCGACCGGTGTTGGCCTGCATCGACTTGCGTACGCCGATCGAGGACGCCCAAGATTTTTCGGACATGCGTTCTACCTCACCGGCGCGGCTGGCTTGTCGCAGACGGGAGGCCCACTATCATGTCGCAGGTGAGTGATCGCTTGAGCATGATCGACCTCTTCGCGGGGTGCGGCGGCATGACCGTCGGCTTCCATAATGAGGGCTTCCGTCCGATTCTCTCGGTCGAGTGGGATCGTGCCGCGGCCTCCACCTACGCCGCGAACTTCGGTAGGGAGCACACGCGGTGGGAGGACATCGAGAAGATCGAGGATGACGAGATCCCCGATGCGGATGTCATCATCGGTGGACCGCCGTGCCAGGGCTTCTCCAACCTCGGGACCAAGTCGGTCGAGGACCCACGCAACAAGCTGTGGAAGCAGTACCTACGCTTCGTCGTCAAGGCGAATCCGCAGGTATTCGTGATCGAGAACGTCGAACGGTTCTCGCGTACCAACGAGTTCCAGCTGTTGATGGAAGAGGCCGACCACGGCATCCTCAAAGGCTACAAACTCACCGCCGGCGTCCTGCTGGCGGCCGACTACGGCGTCTCGCAACGCCGGCCGCGCACCATCGTCATCGGGTCCCGGATCGGGGAGATCCCGCTCCCGAAACCGACGCACGCGAAGGTTCCCACCGGGGATCTGAAGCCGTGGAGGACAGTACGAGACGCGATCGGGTGGGTCGACGAACACCCGGCGACCACCGAACTCCCGCAGAAGGATACGGTGTTCTTCGAACAGAGTATCCGAGGCGACTTCTCGGGATATGACATCCACTTCGGACGGCAGCCGACCCCGATGTCGCTCGAGCGCTACGACCACATCCCTCCCGGCGGCGGCCGGTTCAACCTGCCGGATCACCTGCTGTCGCGATGCTGGCGGGAGAAGAAGACCGGCACGACCGACGTCATGGGTCGTATGCGCTGGGATGCGCCGTCATTGACGATCCGTACCGAGTTCTTCAAGCCGGAGAAGGGCCAATACCTGCACCCGCAATGGGAACCGGACCGCCCGGCGCGGCGAGTGAACCGGGTCATCACCCACTACGAGGCGTCGCTGCTGCAGGACTTCCCAAAGGACTACAAGTGGTGCGGATCCAAGACGGAGATCGCTAAGCAGATCGGCAACGCAGTTCCTTCGGGTCTCGCCGCGGCCATCGCGAAACACCTCAAGAACTACCTGGACTGACCCGCCGGCGCGGCAGCGGCATTCGGGTACCTCGCTGTTGACCGACGGTTGGTCCCTCTGACACCCTGCCCACGTGTCGATGGTCCAGGGTGAGTTATTCGAAGACGATGAGATCTCGGCCGGACTTCCACGCACGCTGCGCGTCCACCGCAGCCGGATTCTGCCGGTCCGGCCGTCGACTGCCAGCAGGCCGCGGATGATGACCGGGCCATCGCCGTTCCACACCGACGCTCGACCGCCGTCGCCTGAGGAGGATCCCGAGATCTGGGCGGTCCATTCAGTGATTCGGTCGCTCGATCCCGACGGCGTCCGGACGGGATACGCCATTCGGGAAGCGCTCGACCAGATCTACGACGGCCAGCGCACCGGGCGGTGGGACTACACACAGCTGCTGAAGACGGAGAAGACGCACGTCGGCACTCTCGTCGAGATCTGGCTACAGCGGGAGTTCGGGTTCGACGACGGCGAGGAACTCGACTACCGAATTGCCAGCGTCGACGTGGACTGCAAATGGTCACTGAATCTGTACGACTGGGAGATCCCTCAGGAGATGAACAGCCGGGGCGACAAGATCGCCCTCGTGGTCTGGGCGAACGAGTACACCGCCCGCTGGGCGTCGGGCCTCATCCGAATCAGCGAGGAGGTGCTCCGCCCATTGGGGAGACAGCGTGACGGCAAGCGCCGGCTGAACGATCGAGGCCGAGACCGCATTCTCTGGATCCATCCCGGCGCGGATCTGGTCAAGAACACCCTTCTGCACATCAGCGACCCGAGGAAGCTCAAGATCATCGCATACGCCACGCACGGGCAGACGGCGGTCACGAACCTGTTCAGAGAGCTGACCGGCGAGCTGATCAACCGAGCGACCGTACTCACAGCCGCCCAGCAGGTCGACAGCGCCAAGCGAGTGCGAGACGCCCGGAGGAAACTCCAGCCCGAGGGCATCGTGATCCTCGGCCACTACGCGCCGCATCCTCGGATGGCCGCGGAACTCCAACTCCCGGTGCCCACGCTGGGCAGGTTCGTCAGCATCCGATTACACCCATGGGAGCCCGGCGACGAGGAGCCGCACACCGAGATCGAGGGATCGCTGTGGCGGCGCGCACGGCCGAGGGATCCGGTGGTGCCGGCTCCGACGTTACCCAGCCAGGGCAGTGATTGATGACCCTCCGCCGGCCGCATGTCGGCCTCGTCCATCGGGGCGAGAGGGCTCTGGTCGGATTGATGAACACAGCAACAGTTCTGCCGGTACCGCGGATGAGGTTCTGAGTCTCTGCGGGACGCGATGAAGTAGTGGCCCTTCCCTCACCAGCGGTTGTGTTGTCCGCTCGACTCAACCGGCGCCACTGCCGTCTCCGACGCCCTCCCGACCCACCACCCACTTCCCGATTCCCGGTAAGGGCGGTAGCTCCAGCGACACGCGCCGGTCACCGGGCCAGGGATGGCCTCCCCAGTTCCGGCCGTCACCATCGATATATTCCGCGCCCCCTTACGCTGGAAAATCCTTCACAGCTGCCTTCCAGGATTCACACCGCCTCCATAGCCTTCGTCCGCTGCCAATGCGTTGTCCTGGCCCCAGCTGGTGACCACGAACGGCGGGTGACAGACGACCGCGTCGAAATGGCGCTCGGAGAACGCATCGGACCGCAGCGAGTCGCCGGTCATGACCTCGCCCGGTACATCGCACAGCGCCAGCCAGGGGGTCGCGAGCCGGGCGAATGGCTCGCGCAACTCCTGCCCGAACGCTGCGCTGCACCCCGCGCAAGCGACGGCCCGCAGGGTGCCACCCGCACCGGCGGTTGGGTCGAGAACCGTGCCACCGTCGACCTGGGCCAGGCTGACCATGAGGTCGGCCAGCTCATCCGGCGTCACTCGCAGGCAACCGGCCGAAGAGTCGGAAGACCGTCGCCAGTGAAAGCCGCTCGGGTCCCAACTCGTCGGCCAGATTCTGGATCTCTCGCAGCAGGTGCTGAACGTCTTGCCGGGCGGGAAGCTGCTCGCCCCGCTGGAGAGCCACCAGGATGGCGCCGACGAGGCCATAGCGGCCGCGGGATTGTCGGCCGCCGCGAGGATTCGCCGTCAGAGCTTGTCCACCGCCGATACCTCAATCAGCTTGTCCTGCTGACGCAGCCAGCGCTCAACATCGGTCAGGGCGAACGCCCGACCCGTCGAAGTCCCACCGACCTGGGCGGGAAGTCGGCATGCCGCTTGCACCAGTTGCTGGCGGCGGCGCGACCGACCCCGGCCAGCCGGGCAATCTCTGCCGCCTCGATGGTCAATTCATCTGCACCCGCAACCTGGCGTCAAGGGTGTCACGAGTTTTCTCCGTTGACAGAGTTCACAGACAATGCTCTCATTGACATCGTCACAGAGCTCGGGTCTGATGTGACCCCAGGTCTGAGCGCCATGTGACTCATTGCCGGGGCGGGTGCGCCCGGCTTCCACCCCTTAAAGGAGCAGTCGCATCATGCGCAAGATCATTACCGGGTTGGCCGCCACGCTGGCGCTGTTTGTCATCGCGTGCGGGGCCGCCCCGAAGAGCGACACCGTGAGCAAGGCGCCCGCCGTGACCGGCTCAGGCGCGCCCGCCGCCAACGCCGCGCAGAACACCGCTGCCGCCGCGCCGGAAGGCCCGAAGAAGTTCGCCGTCGGCGAGGTGGGCGTCCTGTCGATGTCGGACGGCTCGACCGGCGAAGTCGTCGTCAAGAGTGTGAAGCTGCAGGGCAAGGTGATCGTTGCGGCCGTTTCGATCACCTGCAAGACCGGATCGATGGACTACAACACCTTCCACTGGTCGATGCTGGCCGGCGACGGCACCAAGCTCGACACCGGCTTTGACATCGGCGTGAAGAACCAGCTCAACTCCGGCACCATCGGGGCCGGCCAGACGGTCACCGGCAACCTCGTCTTCGAGGGCAGCGCGGCACAGACGAAGGGCGCGCAGGTGCAGTTCGCCCCGGCGTTCGAGACCCTCGCCTACTGGGTCAACCCGTAACTCCTGCAGAGATCGCACCCCGCAGCGTCGACGACTGTCGCCGCGGGGTGCCACCCAAACGGTTTCCACCAAGGCCAACCGCGAAAGGCCGGTGCGGTAGGTGCTGCCGCTCTTCACGGTGTTGCGGCTCTTCGGCTTCGTGGCGCGCCGTTCAGTACTGCCGTCGCGCTGCTCGTTCCGAGGTGAGTGGATCGCGGGTTTCGTGCATGAGCTGGTCCGCGCCCGTCTTCCGGTGGCGGCCACGGGTGGCCCGTCCCGGTACAGTGCAGCGCACGGGAGAGCACAGATGAGTGTGGCGCTGCAAGTCGCGCGTGGGTGGCCGGGTGGGTATCCGTCGATCGCGGCGGCGACGGCCGCGGCGCCGGCAGGTGCGACGGTCCTCGTCTCTCCGGGTGATTACCAGGAGTCGGTGGTGCTGACCCGGGCGGTTCGGATCATGGCCCGCGACGGTGCAGGTTCTGTTCGGTGGCGCTCGGCGCGGGGAGCGGCTGTTCACGTCCGCGGTGGTTCGTCGGTACTGAGTGGGCTGTCGATCGCTGGTGATGACCGAGACTTCGCCACGGTGCTGGTTGACGCCGGCGAGATCCTCGTCGAAGACAGCCAGTTGGAGGGCGTCGCTTCGGCGGTTTTCGTGCGGGGTGGCGCGGCCACCGTGCGTGGGTGCTCGCTGCGTTCGATTGCGGCGGACGGCATTCAGGTTCGCGACGGGAAGGGTGTCATCGAGCGGTGCATGATCGGCCCCGTCGGGGTGAGCGGGATCGTGGCCGACAACGCGGCGGTCGCGGTGTCCGCGTGCACCGTCACCGGTGCGTCCGGCAATGGTCTGTACTGGCATAACGGCGCGTCCGGCGAGTGCGTCGATGTGACCGTCACCGGAAGCAAGATGCCGGCCATCATGGTGGCGAACGGCGCCAGGCCGGTCGTGCGGCGGGCGCGGCTGCGTGAGCTCGCCGCGCAGGCGATCGTGGTCCGCGGCGCTGCCGGCACGTTCGAGGAGTGCACCGTCGAGCAGGTCGATGGAGCCAGCGCGATCGCGGTCGAAGCGGGCGCGACGCCCCGGTTCGAGCACGTCCAGCTGCGGCGCATCAACGGCCTGGGGGTACAGGTGAGCGGCGACGCGGCACCTGTGATGCAGCACGTGACCATGGAGTCGGTCGCGTCCCAGGCGTTGGGCGTGACCAACGCCAAGGGAAGGTACTCCCACTGGACGGTCCGCGACGTCGCGGACAAGAGCGTGCCGGCGATCGGCATCCAGGGGCCTACGACCGAGGTGTGGCTGGACACCCTGGCCTTGCGCGATGTCGGCGTCGGCGTCGTCCTTTCCCAGGGCGCCGCGACCATGTCGGGCGTGAGCATCGAGCGGGCCGAGGGGTCCGGCATCGTCGTTCAGGGTGCCCGGCTGGTCGCCAGCGACGTACGGATCAACTCCGGCGGGCAGACGGGTATCGCCCTGAGCAACGCGCGCGCCACGCTGACCGGTGTCAGCGTCACCGACAGCATCGTGGGCATCTACGTCGGAGCCGGCACGAGCGGCGAGCTGATCCGTTGCGCCACCACCGGTAACCGCCGCGACGGCATCCAGTTCGACGCGTGCGGCGAGATGCAGGTGACCGACTGCACCGCCACCGGCAACGCCGAGGACGACGTCTGGCTCAGGGGCGGCGAACCGGTCACGTTCGCACGTCATGTCGGCCCGTTGCCCGAGGGTGCCCGCATGTCGGCGCCCGCCGGCGAGGGCCCGGTCACCGATCAACGACAGGCCACGCGCAGCGACACCACCAGTACAGCGGCGACACAGAACTCGGACCAGGCCACGCCCGCGGAGCAGGGCCCCCGGCTCGACACGGCACTCGCTGCGCTCGACGCGATGATCGGCCTGGGGCGGGTCAAGGAGGAGGTGCGCAAGCTGGTCGACTTCGCCGACTACCAGCGGCGCCGGGCCGAGCGTGGGCTGACACCGGTGTCGTTGGAGCGGCACCTGATCTTCACGGGACCGCCGGGCACCGGCAAGACCGAGGTGGCGCGGCGCTATGCGGCGATCGCCTCCGCCCTCGGCCTCATCGCGCGCGACCACGTCGAGGAAGCGGACCGGGCGAAGCTGGTCGGCTCGCACATCGGCGAGACGGAGAAGCGCACGCTCGCCGCGTTCGAGCGGGCTCGGGGTGGGGTCCTCTTCATCGACGAGGCCTACGCGCTCGCGCCCGCATCCGGCAACGAGGACAGCAACGACTTCGGCCGGCTGGCGATCGACACGCTCATCAAGCTGATGGAGGACCGCCGGGACGAGGTCATCGTCATCATGGCCGGTTACCCGAACGAGATGCGCAAGCTCCTGGACGTCAATCCCGGCCTGCGCAGCCGGTTCACCACGACGATCAACTTCCCGCACTACACGGTCGAGGAGCTCGTCGAGATCGTCGAGAAGTTCGCGGTGGACGAGGACTACGTCATGCCCGCCGAGACCCGCGCCGCGTTGACCGCGACGATGATCCAGCTCAGCCGCGCCGCCAACTTCGGCAACGGCCGGGCGGCCCGGATGCTGTTCCAAGCTATGCGGGAGAACCTGGCCCGCCGTTCAGCCCGCAACGACGCCTATGACGTGGCGGCGTTGACGACGTTGCTGCCCGAGGACGTGACGGCGGCCCGAGCAGCCTCTGGCATCGCCGCTGGGGTGGGGGTCGCCGACCAGGAGGAGACGCAGCGGCTCCTCGCCGAACTCGACGCGATGGTCGGCCTCAGCGCGGTCAAGCGGGAAGTGGCAACGCTCGTCGCGCAGGTCGAGATGGCCCAGCACCGCGCCGCGCTCGGGTTGCCGGCGCAGCCGCTGAGCCGGCACCTGATCTTCGTAGGCCCGCCGGGCACCGGCAAGACCTCGGTCGCCCGCCTGTACGGGCGCCTGCTCGCCGCGCTCGGCGTCCTCGCCGACGGCGGCATGGTGGAGGTCAGCCGGGCCGACCTGGTCGCCGGGTTCGTCGGCCAGACCGCGCTCAAGACGACCTCACGGTTCGAGGAGGCCCGCGGCGGCGTCCTCTTCATCGACGAGGCGTACACGCTCTCCGCACACAACGGCCCCGGCCACGACTTCGGCCGGGAAGCGGTCGACACGCTCGTGAAGCTGATGGAGGACCACCGGGACGAGGTCGTCGTCGTGGTCGCCGGCTACCCGGCCGAGATGGACCGCTTCCTGATCACCAACCCGGGCCTGCGCAGCAGGTTCGGCCGGCGGATCGAATTCGCCCAGTACACCGTCGACGAGCTGGTCGCCATCTTCCACCAGATGGCGTCCGAGCAGCACTACCAGTGCCCGCCGCAGACCCTGGCAGCTGTACAGGCAGCGCTCGCCGCCCGCACGTCGGACACCAGCGAACCCGACGACTCCTTCGGCAACGCCCGCGCCGCCCGGCAGCTCCTGGAGTCGATGACCGGCCGCCAAGCGATGCGCCTGCGCGGCACCGCCAACATGGACAGGGAGGCACTGACCACCCTGCTCCCGGAGGACTTGGAGGACGCCTGAACGGCGTCACCAGCGGCGGGCACGCGCCGATGATCGTCGATCTCTACGGCTTCAAGCATCCGCGGCCACCCGGCTGTCCGGCCAGGGCAGGACGACGCCGAGCGTCCGGCCACCGTGACGTGTCGTGACGCCCCTTTGGGGTGATTCGGACGATTGTGTCAAGGTTAACCACCATGGTGGGGCGTCTGTTGAACGGCCGGTACGAGCTGCGATCGGTCATCGGCCGGGGCGGTATGGCCGATGTGTGGCTGGCCGTCGACGGGCGGCTGGACCGGCCCGTGGCCGTGAAGATGCTGCACGACCAGGGCGGCGCGGATCCGTCGATACCGGAGCGGTTCGAGCGCGAGGCGCACACCGCTGCGCGGCTGTCACATCCGAGCATCGTCGCTGTGTACGACGTCGGGGTCGACGGCGGTACGCCGTACCTCGTGATGGAGCTGGTCCAAGGGCACAGCCTCGCCGACGAGCTGGCCAAGGGCCCGCTGGACCCGCGGCGTGCGGTGCACATCGCGGAGCAGGTGTGCGACGCCCTGGCAGCCGCGCACGACGCCGGAGTCGTACACCGGGACGTGAAGCCGGCCAACATCCTCATCAGCGACGAGGGCCGGGTGAAGGTCTGCGACTTCGGCATCGCCCGCATCACCGACCGGGCACAGGCAGCGCTGACCGCGCCGGCCACCGTGGTCGGCACCAGCTCCTACATGGCGCCGGAGCAGGTCCTCGGCGAGCCTGTCGACGCCCGGACCGACCTGTACGCGCTGGGCTGTGTGCTGTACGCGATGCTCACCGGCCGTCCGCCGTTCACCGAAGGTTCGCCGGTGCAGATCGCCTGGCAGCAGATTCACCAGGCAGCGGTTCCGGTGACGGTACTGCGGCCCGGCCTGCCGCCGCAGCTCGCCGGGCTGGTCGGCGCGCTGCTGGCCAAGCGTGCGAGGGACCGGCCGGCAAGTGCGGCGCAGGTCCGCGCGGCGCTGTCCGGCACCGCCGGCGGGACCGGAACGGCTGTGCTCGCACGTAATGAAGGACCAGGCGTGGCGCCGATCCGCGGCCGCGCCCAGGTGCGGCCGGCAACGCGGAGCCTGCCCGCGCTCGGCGAGCCACCCGAACCGGCTGCCCGGCGGCGGGGTCGTTCGACCGGGATCGCCATGACGGCGCTCGGTGCGGCGGCCGTCGCCGTGTTTGCGCTCGGTGTCCTCCCGGACCGATCCGGCCACCCGGCCGCGGCGCCCACCACCCCCGCAGAGACGACCCGCTCCCTGCCGTCCACGGAAACGCCGTCCACGGAAACCCCGAGCACCGCGCCGAGTGACCCGCCGACCGACACCCCGAGCCCAACGCCGACCGGCACCCCGAGCGACCCGACGAACGACCCGGTCGAGGCGACGCTGGCTGCGGCTCGCGCCGCCGTTCAGGCCCAGGCCGGTGGCGGCGGCCTGGACCGCGAGACCGCGCGTGAGCTGAACCGCCGGTTCGACAACCTCGCCGGCCAACTCGCGCGCGGCAACAACGACCTCGCCGCAATGGAGCTGGCCGGTCTGCGCGCCCGGCTCAACGAGCTGCACCGGAACGGCACACTCACCGACACCGGGTACACGGCGGTCCTCACCCCGGCCGACCAGCTCGGGGCGAACCTGCCTTCCCCCGCGTCGGCTGGGCCGCCCAGCCCGTCGGCCTAGGGTCAGGGGACGTCGGACGTCGCGTAGACCTTCCCCACGAACTCGGCCAGTCGGCGTTCGTCAAGGTTGCGAGCCAGGTCGGCCTCGCTGATCATGCCGACCAGGCGGTGGTTCTCGATGACCGGCAGCCGCTTGACCTGGCGGTCCTCCATCTGATGCAGCACCTCGTCGACACCGGCGCCCGCATCGACCCAGACCAGCTCACCACTGGTCAGGTCGCGCACGCTGACCTGACCGGGATCCTGGCCCTCAGCGATGCACCGCACGACGATGTCGCGGTCGGTGATGATGCCGTGCAGCCGGTCGTCCCCACCGCAGATCGGCAGGGAGCCGACCCCGAGATCGCGCATCTTCCGCGCGGCGGCCGCGACGCTCTCGCCCTCGTTAACGCACTCGGCTCCCGGGTGCATGATGTCTCTCGCCCGCCGCTCGTACTTCGCGCGAAGCGCCTGCTCATGGTCATCCAGAGCGCGGAGCTTCCGTGCCACGGCCTCATGCGTCGCATGGCCGGCGTGTTCGGCGTAGCTGGCCTTACCGAGCTCGTACAGCAGCTTGTCACGCTGCCGCTGGGCCCGTGTCTCATCAATCCGGGCCCGACTCGTCGCCAGGCCACGCTTGGCGGACTCCATCATCTTGTCCAAGGGCATGGTGTCCTCCTCTGGCGTACGTCAACGCAAGAGAGCCAACAACAGCGGTGCTCCGCCAACGCTACGTCGCCGCCACTACGGACAGCACCACCCCGCCAGCATCCGGCCACTGATTACGGGACGCCGTGCGGAGTCGCGGGTGACCGGGCGCGGCGATCGAGAGCAGTATCGCTAGGTCTTCAACGGAACAACATCTGGCAGTTCGGTTGCCGGCGAAGGGCTGCCTCCCCACCACGATCGGTAGCCACGTCCAGCAGGCGAGCGTCGAAGGTGTGGGTTTCGCCTTCTCCGACTGCCCGGGCACTCACTCGCGAAGCTGCCCGCAAGAGATGACATTTACCGAGCAACCCATGGCGGCGACCGATCATGCGAGCGGACCGTGAGGTCGCCCTCAAGGCGCTTGAAGGCCACTCGATCTCAAGCGGGACTGACGGCCTTAAGGCCATCGCTTCGCTGCGGTCGTTGCGCTGATCGACTGGCGGCGATGTCGAACGACGAACTGCCTGACGACTGGCCGGCGCAGGTGCAGCGGGAGCTGCGCCGCTTCGCTGAAGCCCGTGATTGGCCGCGGTATCACACTCCGCGCAACCTGATTCTCGCGCTGGTTGGTGAAGTTGGCGAACTCGCCGAGCTGTACCAGTGGGACCCGCCGGAGCCGCCGCCCATGGACCGCGTCGCGGAAGAGGTGGCAGACGTCCTCATCTATCTGCTGCGCTTCGCCGATGTCGCAGGCGTCGACGTGGCGGAGGCCGTGGCCGCGAAGATCGCCCGCAATGAGCAGCGCTTCCCGCCGATCGAGGGCCGTCCCGCATGAGCCGCAGCGCGTATGTGTACGTCGGCGAGCGTGCTGACGGCAACTTCAAGATCGGTATGAGCGGCAACATCTGGGGGTGGAAGACCTTCGACGGCGGTGGGCCGCTGGTCGCCCAGGCCGAACAGTGGCTTCGCGACCCGGACCGGGACGAACCGACGTGGATCATCTTCGTTCGCGGCATCGAGCCGCCGCGTCCGGCGCCGAAGGGCTGGCCGCGCACCCGTGAGGAGGACTTCGATGCCTGGACGGGCGCGACCTTCCGCTCGGTGACCCAGCGGCTCCTGCGCGCCCCGCTGTACGTGGACCACGTCAAACCGGTCTGGCCCGACGACCTGTACCCGTACCGCGTCACGCTCGAGCCCGACGAACCGGACGACACCTTCGGGCCGATCCCGGCGTCCGACCTGTCCGAAGACGCCATTCGAGCGATCCGTCACTCGGCCCTGCAGAAAGGGTGGCCGGTGCTCGGACCGCCGCTGGCCGACCCGGAGCCGATCATGCCTGACCAGCCACTGGCCACCGGTGCGGTCGTCCGCACCATCGCGCTGGAGCGGAACATGACCCGGACCTTCGTCCGCCGCCCGGGCGAGTCCCGCAGCTCCACCCGCCGGGAGGCCGACCTGGTGACGCGTTACGAGGCCTACCTGGCCGGCCTCGGCCGCCGAGCGGTCCGGAACCTGATCACCCTGCCGGGCGGCCTGGACACGTTCTTCACGGACGTCTTCGAGATTGACGTCGAAGAGCTTGTGGAGGCCAAGTCCACCGCCGGCCGCGAACACATCCGCCACGCCATCGGCCAGCTCTACGACTACGCCCGCTTCGTCCGGCCCCGCTCCCGGGCCGTGCTCTTACCGACCCGCCCGAAGCAGGATCTCGTCGATCTCTTGACCGGGCTCGACA
Organism: Dactylosporangium sp. NPDC049742; assembly: GCF_040674675.1. Lineage (NCBI taxonomy): Bacteria > Bacillati > Actinomycetota > Actinomycetes > Micromonosporales > Micromonosporaceae > Dactylosporangium > Dactylosporangium sp. NPDC049742. The sequence continues at coordinate 224,267 of NZ_JBFANF010000012.1, forward strand.
TCAACATCATCTACGAGCACACGCCGGGCGACTTCGTCCGCGAACCAGCCCGTGAGGCGCCCTGACCGGCGGCGGCCGTCCGGCTCAGGGCTTGATCAGGAGAGCCGACGGCGGGACTTGAACCCGCAGCCGGCTCCCGGAACGCGGTCCCGGGATGGGGCGCTTGCGGGGCCGGGCGCTCACGGAGCGGACGCTCACGGTCGGGCGCGAAACTTTCATGGCGGCCGCCAGGTCAGTGGCGCGTGCGTCGGCGGTCTTTGACGGGGCCGGTCCCGGCTCAGCATCCTCGGCGCGCCCGGCTCCCCAGGGTCGGCGCGTCATCGGCACATCGGCACCTCGTCGGTCGGCCGGCGGCGGGCCGCGGAGGCGGAGGAGTGCTCATGCGGAGTTCGTGGTGGCGCGGGTTCGCAGCACTGGCCGTGACGACCGGGCTGGCGGTGGCCCCCACGGCACCGGCCGCGGCGGCGGTGACCGGCTGGACGCAAGTGTCCGCCGGCAGCTGGCACACGTGCGCGGTGCGGTCCGACGCCACGCTGTGGTGCTGGGGCGCCAACAGCAGCGGGCAGCTGGGCGTCGGCGACACCACCGACCGGCGGGTGCCCACGCAGGTCGGCGGCGCCGCCTGGGCGTCGGTCGACACGGGACTGGACCACACCTGCGCGCTCAAGACCGACGGCACCCGGTACTGCTGGGGCCGCAACGCCGACGGCCAGCTGGGGCTCGGCGACACCACCACCCGCGACGAACCGCGCCGGGTCATCGGCGAGGCCGCCTGGCTGTCGGTGTCCGCCACGACGTACGCCACCTGCGGGATCCGTACCGACGCCACGCTTTGGTGCTGGGGGCGCAACACCGACGGGCAGCTCGGCGTCGGCGACACCACCGGCCGCACCCGGCCCGCGCAGGTCGGCACGCAGGCGAACTGGGCGATGGTGTCCACCGCCGAGAACATGGCCTGCGCGCTCAAGACCGACGGCACCCGGTACTGCTGGGGCGCCAACGACACGGGGCAGCTCGGCATCGGCGACACGACCGGCCGCACCGCGCCGCGGCGGGTGGTCGGTGAACCCGCGTGGCGCACCATCACCAACGGCTACCCGACGGGGTGCGGCATCCGCACCGACGGGACACTGTGGTGCTGGGGCGACAACTCCTGGTTTCAGCTCGGCACCGGCGACAGCACGGCCACCGACCGGCTCACCCCGGTCATGGTGAGCAGCCGCACCAGCTGGACCCGCGTCGCGATGGCGACCGGCGGCCGGCACGCCTGCGGCCAGGCGGCCGGCGTCCGCTACTGCTGGGGGCTCGGCGCCCCCGGGCTCGGCGTCGGTGACCTGGCGACCCGGACGACCCCCTCGGCCGTGTTCGACGGCCCGTGGACCGGCCTGTCCGCCGGGTTCGGCCACACCTGCGGCATCCGCAACACACACCTGTACTGCTGGGGCGAAGGCCCCGCGCTGGGCCTCGACACCGACGACGACGCGGTGACCCCCGCACTCATCGCCGCGTAGACACTCACCGACACGGATCCGATGACACCATCGACATGCGTGAACTCCAGCTCGCCGGACGCCAACTCCGGGCAATTCTGCACCTGATCATGCAACTGGGGCAGCGACGAACGCGATCCAGCCGGAGAAGCCGCAGACCAGCAGGGGTAGAACGAGAGCCGACGGCGGGACTTGAACCCGCAACCTTCCGATTACAAGTCGGGTGCGCTACCAATTGCGCCACGTCGGCTGGTGGGACTGATCCTACCGGGCGGGCTGGGTGGGGCGCCTCCGACATACGGGTCGGGCGGGTTGGCAGCAAAGTGGGCAAAAGGGGCTGGCGACCTTGGCAGAGCGGTGAACGGCGCCTAGTGTTACGGGAACTCTGGGTGTGCAGTGACGCTGCCTGGGGCTTCTACTCGGATCGTCCGGCACGTTCCTGCCGGTGGAAGGTGGCACTCTGTCATGGCTACGGTCACGTACGCGAAAGCGTCCCGGATCTACCCGGGGACGCCGCGTCCCGCGGTCGACCAGCTCAACCTCGAGATCGGTGACGGGGAGTTCCTCGTCCTCGTCGGCCCGTCGGGCTGCGGGAAGTCGACCTCGCTGCGCATGCTCGCCGGTCTGGAGGACGTGGACGCGGGCGACATCCTGATCAACGACCGCAACGTCACGCACCTGCCGCCCAAGGCTCGTGACATCGCGATGGTGTTCCAGAACTACGCGCTGTACCCGCACATGACGGTGTACGAGAACATGGCGTTCGCGCTGAAGCTGCGCAAGACGCCGAAGCACGAGATCGACCGGCGGGTGAAGGAAGCCGCGGCGATGCTGCAGCTGGAGGACTACCTCGGCCGTAAGCCGAAGGCGCTGTCCGGTGGTCAGCGGCAGCGTGTCGCCATGGGTCGCGCGATCGTGCGTGAGCCGCAGGTCTTCCTCATGGATGAGCCGCTGTCGAACCTCGACGCGAAGCTGCGTGTGCAGACGCGTTCGCAGATCGCCACGCTGCAGGCGAAGCTCGGCATCACCACGGTGTACGTCACGCACGACCAGGTCGAGGCCATGACCATGGGTCACCGGGTCGCCGTCCTGCTGGATGGCGTGCTGCAGCAGGTCGACAGCCCGCGTGCGCTGTACGACCGCCCGGCCAACGTCTTCGTCGCGGGCTTCATGGGCTCGCCGGCGATGAACATCAAGACGGTGCCGCTGACGGAGAAGGGCGGCCGCTTCGGCGACGTCACGCTGCCGCTGACCCCGCAGCAGATCTCCGCGGCGCAGGCCGACGGTGGCGGCAACCGCGTCACGGTCGGGTTCCGGCCCGAGGACACGGACCTGGTCGGCCCCAACGACGGTGGCATCCCGATCACCGTCGACCTGGTCGAGGAGCTGGGCTCGGACGCGTACGTGCACGGCACCGTCGCGCTCGACGGCCAGGACGAGCGCTTCGTCGTCCGGGCCGACCCGCGCCGCACGCCGCGCCTGACGGAGATCGTGTACGTCCGCCCGCACGTCAACACGCACCACGCGTTCAACGCCGCGACGGGCCTGCGCATCTGAGCTAGCCACAAAGAGGCCGCCTCCACGGAGGCGGCCTCTTTCATTAGGAGGCGGCGAACCGCCACACCTGGAACTTGCCCTCCGACGCGCACAGGATCACGGAGGCGTTCCACGAGCAGCTCAGGCCGGCCACCTTCGAGGACAGCGGACCCAGGGCGATCCGCTCGCCGGAGGACGACGTGACGCCGACGAGCGAGACGTCGTAGGCGGAGGAAGCGCTCAGGGTGCCGGTGAAGAACATCAGGCTGCCGGCCGTCACGCGGACGCCGTAGGAGGCCTTGTCCTCGTCGCGCAGCAGCTGCTTGCCGTCGAGCGAGAGCAGCACGCTGGCGGGCTTGTCCCAGTCGGTGGCGAACACCTGGCGACCGGCGGGGATGAGCACCGTCGAGCCAGGGGCGGGAGCCTCCCAGACCTGCTTCTTCTCGGCGACGGAGATGGCGCGGACCTTGTTCTCCTTGCCGCCGGACGGGCCGTCGATGAGGCACAGCCGGTCGTCGGCGCACGGCGCCATGTCGACGATCTGGACCTTGTCGTTGGAGAAGCTGTAGATCTGCGCCGGCTGACCGGAAGCGGTCAGGTCGTAGACGCTGACCTTGTACTTGGTGCTGCCGCCCGCGACGAACAGCTTGTCCTCGTGGGCGAGGTACTTGGCGCCGTAGTCGCCGATGTTGTTCCAGCTGCGGATCTCGGTACCGTCGGAGGCCTTGATGAGGCGGATCGTGTCGTCGCCGTCGACGCTGACGAGGTCGTCGCGGGCCTTCATGTCGCGGACGGCGGGCCCGCCTGAGAAGTTGCTCGGGCCGCGGAGATCAGTGTTCCTGGTCTGGCTGTAGATGGCGGAGCCCTTGGCGTTGTCGGGCCGGCTCCAGCTGTCCTTGCCGGCCCAGGTGACCGTTTCGAGTTTCTTCCCCTCGTACCGGTGGATCGCCAGCACCGGGCCGAGACCATAGAGCTCGTCGTAGGAGTTGAACGGGGCGTCCCAGAGCTTCTTGCCGCTCTTCCAGTCCAGCAGGAACATCTTGCCGGGGTCCGAGCCGGTGGCGGTGACGACGATGCCGCCCTGGTACGCCGCGAGGCTCCACTTGCTGTAGTTGCCGTCGAGGGTGACCTTCGACCAGGCGGCCTTCATGCCGTCGAGGTCGATGGCCTGGACGAAGAACTGCTTGTCGACCTGCCAGCCGATGACGGCGCGCTCGTTGAGCGTGACCGACAGCGTGGCGTCGATCTTCGAGGGGTCGTCCATCTCGAACGACTTCTCGGCCTTCAGGGTGGCGAAGTCGACGGCGGTGTTGCCGTCGCGGAAGAACCAGAACCAGCCGCCGGCCGCCACGAGGGCGAGCACGACGACCGCGGCGATCCCGGCGACGAGCAGGCCGCGGCGGGAACGCTGCGGCGCAGCGGGCGGGGGGACGGGGATCGACCCGGTCGGCGGAGCGCTGGCACCGTACTGGCCGGGCGGGATGACCTGCGCCGCCGACATCGGCAAGCCGGACGTGGGCGCGCCACCCGACGTCGGCGCCCCGAACCCGGGCGAGACCGGGGCAACCGGCGAACCGCTGAAGGCACCAGTCGAAGGATGCGCCGGAGAGCCGGCAGTGAAACCCGTCGGGCTGGCGCCGTAGCCGGTCGCGGAGGTCACCTCGGCACCGCCAAAGCCCACCTGTGCAGGGGGCGCCACCTCGGCCAGCGCCCCTTCGGCGACGGGAAGCTCCGGCTGCTCCAGTACAGTCGGCGCAATCCCCAACTGAGCATGCAACTGCCTCGCCGCCAGCGGCAGCCGGGACGATCCCCCGACCAGGAACAGGCCGGCAAGCTGGTCGCCCCGCAGGCCCGCGGACGCGATCACCGATCCGGTCTCCCAGACAGCACGGTGGATCAGCGGCCCGACGACCCGGTCCAGCTCCTCGCGCGTGAGGTGGATCGCCTGGTCCGCGCCGGGCACGGTGATCGGCGCGACGGTGGAGCGGGACAGCATCTCCTTCGCGCCGCGGATGTCGTCCCAGAAGAGCCGGCGGTCCCGGCGCTGCGTCGTCGTCATCGGGTTGCGCAGCGCGTCCCAGGTCGCGGGGGCGAACCCGGCGATGACCTGGCCGAGGTGCTCGACCAGCGCGGCGTCGATGTCGAGGCCGCCGAGGTCCTCGACGCCGCCGGAGCCGATGACGGTGAAGCGGCCGTTGTCGTTGCGGACGACGGCGATGTCGAGCGTGCCGCCGCCGAAGTCGAACACGGCGAGGGCGGAGCCCACAGGAACGGGGCGGCGCAGTACATCGGCGAAATAGCGGGCGGCGGCCACCGGCTCCGGGACCAGCATGACGGGTGGCCAGCCCGCGCGCCGGGCGGCGGTGGCGAGGGTGTCGCGGCGGAGGGTGCCCCACGCGGCCGGGTAGGTCAGGACCGCGGTGGGCAGGAACCCGACCGCCTCCACGGCCGCGCGGGCGACGGCGGCGAGGATGGCGGCGAGCAGGTCGACGGTCGGGATCTCGCGGTCGCCGAGCAGGACGGTCGGCTCGTCGATGCGGCGCTTCGGGTTGGGCTCGAAGCGCGACGGGTCGAGCCCCGCGAGCCGGGCCGCGTCGCGGCCGACGTGCAGCCGGCCGTGCTCGTCGACGTACACCCCGGACGGCATGATCGGCGCGCCGTCGACCAACAGCGGCCGCGTGCGGCCGTCGGGCCAGCGCACCACGGCCACCGTGTTGGACGTGCCGAGGTCGACGCCGATCGCGAAGCCCTGCTGAGGCTCATTCACCGGCCCATCCTAGGTGCGCCGCCAAATGGTTCGTTCAGCCTCACATCGTGGCGACCACCGAGGACCTGGTGCGGCTGGCGCGGGCGTTCGTCACGGTCGCGGCGCGGGCGATGGGCTGTGCAGTGCGCTGAGCTCGTCGAGGGTGGCGCGGATGCACGCCGGGAAGTCCAACTGGCAGGTGATCCACTGCTCGAACGCCACCTTGAAGACCGCCACACCGAGCTCGGCGGCGAGGGCGGCGGCAACGGGCGGCACGCCCCGGTCTCGGAGCGCTGCGGCGGCCGCGGTACCGAGGGTGGCGAGTTTCAGCAGCTCACGCTCGTGCAGGCTGGGGGTGGCGGCGATGATGGCGGCCCGCTGGCGGGCGAAGTCGCGGCGGTCCTGCATCGCAACGGCCGCGCGTTCCATGGCGGCACCGACGACGTCGAGCGGCGGGGCCTCCTTATACGCGGCGATCGCGGCGACCACCGTGTCCTGCAACATCCCGGAGCCGTCGAAGAGGACCTCGCGCTTGTCGGCGAAGTGGCGGAAGAACGTGCGCTCCGTGACGCCGGCGCGCTGGGCGATGTCGGCGACGGTGGTCTGTTCGTAGCCGCGTTCGGTGTACAGCGCGAGCGCCGCCAACATGAGGCGTCCCCGCGCGTCCGGCTCCCAGCGTGCCATAGCTCACGAGTCTAGTGATGACAGCTCCTGACATCACGCGCTATGGTCGGTGATGTCAGCGACTGACATCGTCAGCAGGAAGGCACCATCATGCGCATCTTCGTCACCGGAGCCACGGGCTGGATCGGCTCGGCCGTCGTCCCCGAGCTCATCGCCGCAGGTCACGACGTCATCGGCCTCGCCCGGGACCCGGCCAAGGCGGCCACCCTCAAAGAGACAGGCGCCGAGGTGCTCAACGGCAGCCTCGACGACCTCGACAGCCTCCGGGCCGGCGCCGCGAACGCCGACGCCGTCGTGCACCTCGCGTTCAAGCACGACTTCACCGACTACGCCGGCGCCGGGCGGACCGAGCGGGCCGCCATCACCGCCCTCTGCGAGACCCTGACCGAGGGCCAGCCGTTCCTCTTCGCGTCCGGCGTCGCGCTCATCACGCCCGGCCGGGTCGCCACCGAGCACGACCAGAACCCCTCCAGCGGCCCGGACGCCCCGCGCGGCGGCGCCGAGCAGCTGGCGTTCGAGTTCGCTGAGCGCGGCGTCCGCAGCGTCTCGCTCCGCTTCGCCCCGACCGTCCACGGCGCCGGCGACCACGGGTTCGTCGCCGAGCTGGTGCGGATCGCGCGCGAGCGGGGAGTCTCGTCGTACGTCGGCGACGGCACCAACCGGTGGCCGGCGGTGCACCGTTTCGACGCCGCGGCCCTGGTACGACTGGCGCTCACCGCACCCGCCGGCGCCATCGTGCACGCGGTCGACGAGGAGGGCGTGCCGGCCCGCGACATCGCCACGGCGATCGGCGACGGCCTCGGACTGCCGGTCGCACCCGCCGCCGCCGAGGAGCTCGGCTGGATCGGCCGGTTCTTCGCCGCCGACATCCCCGCGTCCAGCGCCGTCACCCGGGAGCTGCTGGGCTGGCAGCCGACCCACCCCGGCCTGCTCGAGGACCTGGCGGCCGGCCACTACTTCCGTGCAGCTTCGTAACGATCGCCGACATGTAACCGGCGACGGTGCCCGCGGCCAGGCCGAGGCGGGTCGCGACGGTCGCGGCGGGCAGGCCGGCGGCGACAAGCTCCAGCACCTGCCGCTCCTTCGCGCTCAACCGGGCCGCCGCGACGCCATCGCTCGACCCGGCCGCCGCGACGTGATCGCTCAAGTCGGCCGCCGCCGCGAACTGGTCGCTCAACCCGGCCGCCGCGAAGTGGTCGTTCGACTCGGCCGCCGCGAGCTGGTCGCTCGACTCGGCCGTCGCGAAGTGGTCCAGCATCCGGCGGGCGACGCCGGGGCCGAAGAACGCGCGGCCGGCCGCGACCGTCGCGATCCCGTGGCGGATCTCGTCCTGGGTGGCGCCTCTGACAAGGTACCCACGGGCGCCGGCCCGCATCGCGGCGAAGACCTGCTCCGCGCCCTCGGACATGCTCAGCACCAGCACGGCGGCGCGGGAGACCACGGCGTCGAGGCCGGACAGGCGCAGGTCCATGACGAGCACGTCCGGCCGGGTGGTGGCCACGGCCTCGGCCGCCTCCCGGCCGGTGGCGACCGAGGCGACCACCTCGATGCCGGGCAGCGCCGCGAACAGGGCGCGGCTCTCGGCATGCTCGGCGGCGACGGCCACGCGGATCACGGAACCAAGCCTAAGCCGTAGCAGAGCGCTTGACGGCACACAAGATCATGGACCCTGACGGATTGCTGACTCGGCCGCGGCGAACAAACTCCCCAAGGGGCGCATCGAACCCTGCGACACCGAAACACCAACCGTTTAGGGAGCCCATCATGCGTACCAAGGCCATCACCGCGATCGTCGCCGCCGCCCTGCTGCTGTCCGCGTGCACGTCGTCGCCCGAGCGCAAGAGCGGCGACGCCGCCCCGGCCGGCGCCACCACCGCCTCGCCCGCCACGTCGGCCGCTACCGCCTCGCCCACCGCCACGTCGGCCGCCCCATCGACGCCGGCCGCCACGAAGACCAGCGCCACCACGACGCTGGTGCTGGGCCCGCAGGGGTACGGCGCGCTCCGGCTCGGCATGACCCGGGAGCAGGCCGTCGCCACCGGGCTGCTGACCCCGTTCGAAGACGCCGGTTGCCCGCAGGCGTTCATCAAGGGCCGGCCCGCAGGCCAGGGCAGGGTCTTCCTCTCCCCCGAGCGCGGCATCTCCGCGATCTGGGGATGGCCCACGCTGTCGACGGCCGAAGGGCTGCGGGCCGGCATGTCCGTCACCGACGCGCGCGGCCTCTACCCGAACTGGACCGTCGGCGACGGCACCTTCGCTGAGGGCCGGCACTACGCCAAGGTGCCCGGCAACGAGAAGGCCGTCTTCCGGATCGGAACGTCCGACAACAAGGTCGACTCGGTGACCCTGCAGCTGGCGAACCAGAACTGCTACGAGTAACCGCACAGCCGCGGCTCGCGGCTCGGCACCAGTGCACTGCACGAAGACAGGTCCGGCGCGGGAGATCCCGCGCCGGCCTTCGCGTGTCCGGCCGGCGCATCAACCACCCGGCGCCGGCCCGTGACGGATGCATGACACCGCGGCGGCGAACAAACCCGCCAGGGGCGCATCAAACCCGGTGACCACCCAACAGCCAGCCAAGGAGTCCCCCATGCGCACCAAGGCCTTCACTGCCCTCCTCGCCGCCGCCTGCTGCTGTCCGCGTGCACCTCGTCGCCCGAGCGCAAGAGCGGCGACGCCGCCCCGGCCGGCACTTCCGCCGCCACCGGCAGCGTCTTGCCCACCGCCCCGGCTGGTACTTCCGCCGCCGGCAGCGCCTCGCCCACCGCCCCGGCCACCACGATGGCCAGCACCACCACGACCCTGGTGCTGGGCCCGCAGGGGTACGGCGCGCTCCGGCTCGGCATGACCAAGGAACAGGCCGTCGCCACCGGGCTGCTGACCCCGTTCGACGACTCCGGTTGCCCGCAGGCGTTCATCAAGGGCCGGCCCGAGGGCGAGGGCAGGGTCTTCCTCTCCGCCAGCCGCGGCATCGCCGCCATCCAGGCGTGGTCCACACTGTCGACGGCCGAAGGCATGCGGGTCGGCATGCCCGCCACCGAGGCGCGCGCCCTGTATCCGAACTGGACCATGGTCGACGGCAACCTCACCCAGGGCCGCCACTTCGCCAAGGTCCCCGGCAACGACCAGGCCGTGTTCCGCGTCTTGACGTTCGGCGACAAGGTGGAGATGGTGACCCTGCAGCTGGCGGACCAGAACTGCTACGAGTAGGCGGACAGCCGCAGGCCGGCCAGGATCTCGCCGGTACGGTCGGCGGCGCCCACCTGCTTGACCTGCACGTACACGCCGAAGCCGGGCACGGAGAGCAGCACTTCGCTGTAGGAGACGCGTCCGGAGCAGGACGTCCAGCGCCGGACCCGCGCCTGCCCGCCGGCGACGGCCACCGTACGGGCGGGCTGTTCGACGCAGGGGGCGGCGTGCTCGGGCAGCGTGGGCGCCGGGCCGCCGGTCGTGAAGGCGCCGGCGAAGACGCCGGGCAGCGCGCTCGCCGGATCCGCCCAGGCGACGACGTCGGTCGTCACCACGAGGCCAGGGGCGTGGCCGCCGGGCAGCCCGAGCACCGCCGGGTCCCAGCCCGCGTCGCGCAGCTGGCCCGCCCAGGCCGGCGGCACCGCGATCGACAGCACGCCGCCGGCGTCGCGCACCCGCACCCAGCCCGGCGGCGGCCCGCCCGCGGCGGCGGAGTTCGCGCTGACTGCCAGTACAGCTGCCGCCGCGGCAACCAGCGTCGCCGTCCGCAACACCTTGTGGCGGCGGGCGCCCCGCCCGATCGAGTCGGCGGCCGACCGCAGCTCGGCGGAGAGCTCGGCCGCCGACGCGAAGCGCTTGCGCGGGTCGGGGTGCAGTGCCCGGCGCACGATGGCGTTGACCGGACTTCTTCCGGCGATCCGCTCGCCCGCGGCGGGTGGGCGGCCGGTGAGCATGTGGAACAGGGTCGCGCCGACCCCGTAGACGTCGGCCCGCACGTCCAGCCCGCCGCCGAGCCGGGCCTGCTCGGGTGCCGCGTAGCCGGGCGTGCCGGCGGCGATCGTGAAACCGGAAGCGGTGGCCAGGGCCTTGGCCAGGCCGAGGTCCGCGACCAGGACCCGGTCCCGGCCCGGCGCGGGCTGAAACAGCACGTTGGACGGCTTCAGGTCGCGGTGCAGCACCCCGGCCGCGTGCAGCTCCGCCACGGCGTCGGCGATGTCCGCCGCGACCAGCAGCGCCTCCTCGACCGGCAGCGGCCCGCCGGCGAGCCGGTCGGCGAGGGTCCCACCGGCCGCGAACGGCATCACGAGATACGGGCGGCCGTCCGGCAGCTCGCCGACGTCGAGCACCCTGACCAGCAGCGGCGAGTCGGCCCGCCGCATGATCCGCCCCTCCTCCTCGAACCGCGCCCGCAGGTCCGAGTGGTACGTCCAGTTGTCCGCCAGCACCTTGATCGCCACGGATGCGTCAAGCGCGTCGTCGGCCCCGAGCCACACGGTGGCGAACGCACCGGATCCGATGCGCCGCAGCACGCGGTATCGACCGATATTGTCAGGCACTGGCACGCCGCAATTATCAGTCATGAGGGGACTTCGTTGACCGACATCGAACAGCTCGCGGCGCGCGCCGCGACCGGCGACACGGCCGCGCGTGACGCGCTGCTGGCCGGCATCGCCCCGCAGGTCATGCGCCAGTGCCAGCGCATCCTGCCCTGCCGCCAGGACGCCGAGGAGGCGTGCCAGGACGCGCTGCTCCAGGTGGCGATGAAGATCACCACGTTCGACGCCCGTTCCCGCTTCTCCACGTGGCTGTACGTGGTGACCGCGAACTGCGCCCGGCAGACGTACCGCAGCCTGAAGCGCCGGGCGAGCGAGCAGTCGACCCCGCAGCTCCCCCTCGACACCGCCGACCCCCGCACGACGAGCGTCATCGCCGGGTCCCGCCTGGATCTGCTGGACGCCCTCGAGCAGCTGGAGGCGCACCGGTCCGAGCTGGTCGGCCCGCTGGTGCTCCGTGATCTGTGTCAGCTGTCGTACGAGGAGATCGCCGCCCACCTCGACATTCCGGTCGGCACCATCAAGTCCCGCATCCACGACGCCCGCCGCCACGTGCGAGCCTCGCTCTCATAGGTGGGTCATCGTGCCCAGTTTGAGGTTCGCGCAGCCGCGCACGCTCTGGTTCTCGTCGTGGAGCAGCTCGCGCAGGGCCGCCCTCGCCGTCTCCACCTGAGCGGGGGTCGCGGGCGGTCCGGGCCGCTGGCGCGGTGACCGCCAGGTGGGCACGACCAGCTGCGCGACGGCAAGGCTCAGCACCTCGCGGACCAGCACCGACGGGTCGTGCCGGAGCGCGACCATGCTGTCCAGCGCCGCGAGGTCGCCGTAGTACCCGAGGATCAGCAGCGTCGAGCTGCGCAGCCTCAGCTCCGGGTCCTGCAGCATGCGGACGAGCGCCGGCAGCACGCGCTCGTCGCCGTACAGCTCGGACAGCGCGCCGCTGGCCGTCCCCCGCACCCGCCAGTCCTCGTCGTGCATCGCGGCGTCGAGCAGCTCGAAGTCGTCGAGCGTGACCAGGTGCTCCAGCGCCCACAGGCCCGCACACCGCAGCTCGCGGTGCCGCTCGGCGGTGAACGCCAGCGCCGTCGGACGGCACCCCGCCGGGTCGGCCTCCATGAGCCCTGCGAGGGTCGCCTTCAGCCCCTCCCACTCGTGCGGGACCGGCCGGGCGACCGCCCGCAGCAGCAGCGGAAACGCCCGCGTGCCGCGAAGGCCGGCCAGGATCTCGGCGAGAAGCTCGACCCCTTCGTAGTCCTCGTCGTCCAGGCACCGCTCCAGCGCCGCCTGCACCGGCGGCACGAGGCTGAGGTCCCCACTGGCCGCGAGTTCCTGGACGACACCCGGCCGGAGCCTGACGGTGATGTCGTCGATGCTCGCCAGTACATCCGCCAACGCCGCCTGCAAGTCGGCCATGGCGCGAACATTAGCGCCCGGCGCTGTAGGGTCGCGCGATGAGTGAGCAGGGGTTCGTGTGCCGGGGCTGCGGCCAGCGCCACGGCGGGATGCCGTTCTCCTACGGGGCGATCGCCCCGCAGGTGTGGAGCGACGACTACGCCGGCGACGAGAGCAGCACGCTCGAGGACGAGCTGTGCATCATCCAGGCCGAGCACTTCTTCGTCCGGGCCCGCATCGTCATCCCCGTGCTCGACGCCGACACCGACTTCGACTGGGGCGTCTGGGTGTCACTCAGCAGGGCCAACTTCGAGCGGTCGCTGGAGCTGTGGACGACGCCGGGCCGGGAGCAGGAGCCGCCGTACTTCGGCTGGCTGTCCACCGAGATCCCCGTGTACGAGCCGACGACGCTGAGCCTGAAGACCCACGTGCACACCCAGCCGGTCGGCAGCCGCCCGCGGGTCGAGCTCGAGGCGACCGACCACCCCCTGGCCGTCGAGCAGCGCGACGGCATCACGCGCGACCGCGTCCAGGAGTTCGCCGAGCTGCTCCTGCACCCCTAGTCAGGTGGCGTGCACCGGCCGGAACCGAAAGAAGCGCCGCCCGGGCCGGGGACCGGGCCGCGCGTGGTAGGGTGTAACGCCGGACGGGGGGCGGGGGGGGGTGACCTCGGGGCGGGGGTCCGCGG